>JBDNBY010000099.1:0-10992 GCA_039767595.1 Paracoccaceae bacterium
ACGATCGATAGGGGCGCATCAATGCGCTTGGCCAATTCACGGGCGCGGGCCACGCCGCCCACATCGGGCGAGACGACCATCAGGTTATCGGCGCCATTGAACTGATGTTTGACGTCCATCGCAAAAATTGGTGCAGCATAGAGGTTATCAACGGGAATATCGAAAAAGCCTTGGATTTGCGCAGCATGCAGATCCATTGTCAAAACGCGCTCAATCCCCGCGCCGGTGAGCATATTGGCCACGAGCTTTGAAGTGATTGGCGTGCGTGCTTTAGTGCGGCGATCCTGACGAGCATAGCCAAAGTAAGGGATCACAGCCGTGATCCGGTGCGCTGACGAGCGGCGCAGCGCATCGGCCATGATGAGCAGCTCCATCAAATTGTCATTGGCGGGGTTCGATGTGCTTTGGATGATGAACATATCTTCGGCGCGCACGTTGTCATAGACTTCGACATAGATTTCCGCATCGTTGAACCGTTCAATCCTCGAATTCACCAGCTCAATCGCTCCGCCATGCAAAAGCGACATACGCCGCGCAATCGATTTAGCAAGGGGGAGGTTTGCATTGCCTGAAATAAGCTTCGGTTCACTGCGTGCACGCATTTGGCGGGTTCCTTATGTGACAGAATCGTGACGCTGCAATAGCATGCCTAGACCTGTGGGCAAAGGCTCGTTTCATAAGGATATAGGATAACCTGCTCTAGGATTTGCGCCCTATCTTTGGCTCGGTGTTTTGCAAAAGGCGTTTTATGTTTTCACGATGACGCAGATAGAGAATTATAGCCAATCCCGCCGCGATGACGGCCGCCGCCAAATCCCCCATGATCCACAGCATCACGGGCGTCGCCGCTGCTGCCGTCAGCGCCCCAACGGACGAGCGTCGGGACACAGCCGCGCCAATCAGCCACATCACACAGACCATCGCCCCAAGGCGAATATCATAGGCGATAAACACACCGATAAACGTCGCCACGCCTTTGCCGCCTTGAAACCGGAGCCAGATTGGAAAGCAGTGGCCCAAAAACGCCGCGGCCCCCGCGATCAGGGGCAAAGACCCCTCAACAAATAGACCCGCAATCAAAAGGGCCGCCGCCGCTTTGCCCGCATCACACATCAGCGTTAAAAAGGCAGCAAACTTATTGCCCGTGCGCAGTACATTGGTGGCCCCGATGTTGCCCGACCCAATGCTGCGCAAATCGCCCAGCCCAAAGGCAAAGGCAAACACAATTCCAAACGGGATCGAGCCCAAGAGATACCCTAGGCTCGCCCATGCAATACTATCTGATAGATACTGCTCCATTTACCCTTGCAACGGATCGTTGCCAAACGAGTTTGGACCTTGAGTTCCCCGTTTGACCGCCCAATACAAAAAGACCAAAGGTCCAATCAATGGAATAAATGTGATCAAATACCACCATCCCGAGCGATCAATATCGTGTAGACGGCGAACAGTTACCGCCAGTAATGGGCAAAAGTGAGCAAGGGCGAACAGAAGAACTAAGATCCCTGCGATCTCTCCAACCAGCGCACCACCTAAGCCTCCAAGAACAACATATCCCAAAACGAAATAAAGTTGGAACCACCAAAATTCAGAGCGTGCCGCCCGTCCTGTGACCCCAACATATTGTCCGTAGCAACTTTTAATTGCGTCAACAAATCCCATCCCTTTGCCTCCTGAGTTATCAAAATGAGTACTGCGATAAGACGTCACAGGCGCTTGCAGTGCAAGGCAATTGTGTGCCTGATTTCGTCGAAATTCTATTGTGTGATATTCGCGCCTTCGACATAGGTCGCGACAACTTTCCCTTGGAGGATTTGGCCGTCAAACGGTGTATTTTTTGACTTTGAGGCCAGTTTAGAACGATCTAGGCGATAGGACGTATTTGGATCGAATAAAATGATGTCCGCCGGCGCACCAATGTCCAAACGCCCCACAGGCAGCCCAAGCCGATCTGCAGGGGTCAGGGTCATCGCGCGGAAGAGCACTGTCAAAGTGATATCCCCACTGTGATAGAGTCGTAGGGCCGCGGGGAGAAACGTCTCTAGGCCCACGGCCCCGCTCGCAGCCTCTTCAAACGGGAGGCGCTTGCTCTCTTCGTCTTGGGGGGTGTGCATGGAGCATAGGATGTCGATCACGCCAGTGCGCAACGCTTCGACAGTGGCCATACGGTCATCTTCGCTGCGCAGCGGTGGTTTGACTTTGAAAAAGGTGCGGTAATTCGCAACGTCCAATTCATTCAGCGTCACATGGTGAATAGAAGTGCCGGCACTCACATCTAGCCCATTGGCCTTGGCTCGTTCGAGGGCGGGCAGGGCGCGAGCGGTTGTGATTTGATCAAAATGATAGGCCGCACCCGTCATTTCAATCATCGCAATATCGCGGTCAAGGCCCATCCGTTCGGCCATCGCAGAGACCGCTGGCAGCCCCTTGAGCGTGGCAAACTTGCCAGAGGTGACGCTGGCGCCTTTGCTCAGATATGGCTCTTGGGGATGACCAATTGTCAGAGCGCCCATAGATTTTGCATAAGACAGCGCGCGCGCCATCACTTTGGTATCGCGCAAGACATGATCGCCATCACTAAAGGCCACAGCGCCCGCATCCTGGAGAAAGCCAAGCTCGGCCATTTCTGTGCCGTTGCGCCCTTTGGTCAGGGCCGCTATTGGGTGGACCCGAACGGCGCAGGCTTCGCGGGCGCGGCGAATGACAAATTCAATGTCTTCGGGGCGATCCAATGCGGCCATGCCATCGGGGCGCGTCACAAGGGTCGTCACGCCACCACGGGCTGCCGCTTGGCCCGCGGTTTTGAACGATTCTTTGTGCCGCTCGCCCGGCTCGCCCACTTTGACACCGATATCGACGATACCCGGCGCAAGGTAGAGCCCTGCGCAGTCAATCACGTGTTCGGCCTGCGCGGCAGGGGCGCAAATTACGCCGTCGGCCATCCATAGATCGCCTTGGGCGACGTCATCTTGGCGCGGATCCACGATCTGTGCGTTTTTGAATTGGGTAATCATGAGCGGCCCCCTTCAGTGTGCAAACGGCGATTGCGCATCAAAAGATCAAGCACGGCCATGCGCACGGCAACGCCCATTTCGACTTGGTCTTGGATCACGGATCGATTGAGGTCATCGGCAATTTCGCCGTCAATCTCAACGCCGCGGTTCATGGGGCCCGGGTGCATGACGATCGCATCGTCTTTGGCGTAGCTGAGCTTTTCGGCATCTAGTCCGTAGCGGTGGTAATATTCGCGCTCGGACGGGACAAAGCCGCCGTCCATCCGCTCGCGTTGAAGGCGCAGCATCATCACAACATCCACATCGTGCAGCCCTTCGCGCATATCATGAAACACCTCGACGCCAAAATCGGCTAAGTTAGATGGCACGAGGGTGGATGGGCCCACAACGCGAATGCGGTTTTCCATTTTACCCAAAAGCTGCATGTTCGAGCGTGCAACGCGGCTGTGAATCACATCGCCGCAAATCGCAATGTTTAAACGGTGCAGTCGCCCTTTGGCCCGCCGGATGGTCAGCGCATCGAGCAACGCTTGGGTCGGGTGCTCGTGGCGGCCATCACCGGCGTTGACCACGGCGCAATTGACCTTTTGCGAGAGCAACTCGACCGCGCCCGAATGGGGATGGCGCACCACCAAAACATCGGGATGCATGGCATTGAGCGTCAGGGCCGTATCGATCAATGTCTCGCCCTTTTTGATGGAGCTGGCTTGCATCGCCATATTCATCACATCCGCGCCCAATCGTTTTCCGGCCAATTCAAAGGAGGCTTGAGTGCGCGTTGAATTTTCGAAAAACATATTGATTTGAGTGAGACCAGTCAGTTGATCAAGACGTTTATGCGACGAGCGGTTCACATCAACATAACGCTCAGCATGATCAAGAATTTCGGTAATGGCATCGGGGCGAAGCTGTTCAATCCCCAAAAGGTGCAAGGCATCAAAAGGCATGCGCTCTCCTTACTGTTTGGCCTTACCTAGCGTGTTGCACAAGGTTTGTCGATTAGGCTTTTCATTCCCTGTTCTAAGGCTATTCTCAGGGGTATGGATCAAGTCGAATGGAATCGCGCCTTGGCGCAATTGATGTGGCAAGTCGAGCTTGGCGCCGTGGATGCGCTGGGCGCGGACCCGATTGATCGCTATGCGCTACCTGTATCTGCGCCCGCCCTTGCGACCCCGCCTGCGAGCCCACCTTCTGTTCAGACAGATTCCGCGCCCCGCATGGCAGGCGCGCCCGCCGCATCTGCGCCGCCCGTCTCAGCCCCTCCGCTCGTTAAGGTGACCGAGGCAGATGTCACGCGCGCCTTGGCCCACGAGGCCAAAGATCTCGAGGCGCTGCGCCGAGCGATGGCCGAATATGACGGGTGCGAGTTGAAAAAAGGCGCGCGCAATTTGGTGTTTAGTGATGGCAATAGCGCCGCCGATGTCATGGTGATCGGCGAGGCGCCGGGCAAAGACGAGGATCACGCCGGCCGCCCCTTTATTGGACCTGCAGGGCAGTTGTTGGATAAAATGTTCGCTGCGATTGGGCGCACGCGTGAGGCCACCGTCGCCCAAGAGGCGATGTATCTGACCAATGTCATGCCGTGGCGTTTGCCGCAAAATCGTGATCCTCTAGAGGACGAGATCGACATGATGGTGCCTTTTGTCCGACGCCATATTGCATTGGTGCGGCCCAAAGTGATCGTGCTGATGGGCAATATTGCCTGCAAGGCACTTCTCGGCCAAACAGGGATCACTCAGTTGCGAGGGACATGGACCGAAGTCGAGGCGATACCCGCCCTGCCCATGCTGCATCCTGCCTATCTCTTACGCCGTCCGGATGCCAAGGCCGACACATGGCGCGATCTCAAGGCCGTCATGGCGAAATTAAAAGAGGTATCTTAGATGTCCCGTTTAGATATAAGCCGTGAATTCATCCCCGTCCGCATTGCCGTCATGACCGTGTCCGATACGCGCAGCACAGACGACGATAAATCAGGCGATACCCTTGTTGCCCGACTGTCCGAGGCGGGTCATACACTGGCCGCCCGCACAATCGTGCGCGATGAACAGAGTCAAATCGCCGATCACTTGCGCGCATGGTGCGCGGATCCCGATATTGATGCGATCATCACCACAGGCGGCACGGGGTTGACGGGACGTGATGTCACGATCGAGGCGCATCACGATGTATACGAAAAGGAAATCACCGCCTTTGGCACGGTGTTCACGATGATCTCCATGGAGAAAATCGGAACATCGGCCATCCAAAGCCGCGCAACCGCAGGCGTTTCAAATGGCACGTACCTCTTTGCATTGCCAGGCTCGCCCTCGGCGTGCCGCGATGCGTGGGATGGTATTTTGAGCCTACAGCTCGATTATCGTCATCGCCCGTGCAACTTTGTTGAGATTTTTCCACGCTTGACCGAACATTTGCGACGGAAATGATGGCACAGTGCGTATAAACGATGGGCCCGTCTTGGCCTTTGCGTAAACGCCTCTACATATAGAGAAATTAGTCAATAAGGGCAGACCATGCATTTCATTCGCCGAATTTTGTTAGGGCTTTTTTTACTCGGGATGACCTTCTCTTTACTGGGGGTTGGCGGGTATTTCATTTACGACGCGCGGTCTCAAAATGAGCAATCCGGCGGTGGCGGCTATGGGCCCGCGTCACGCGAGCGCGTCTTTTCCGTCGCGGTGACCAAGGCCACGGGGCAATCGCACACCCCTTGGGTCGTTGCCTTTGGCGAGGTTCTCTCAACACAAAGACTGATGATGCGCACGGCCCAAGGCGGGCGGATCATTCAAACGCATCCCAACTTCGTCGAAGGGGGCCGTGTGGCTATGGGCGATCTGATCGCCAAAATTGATCCAACCGACGCGCAATCTGCGCTGTTGCAAGCCGAGGCCGATGCCGCCGATGCCGCGTTGGAGAAAGTCCAAGCGGATGCATCATTGCAATTGGCCGTCCAAGAAGTGGCCGCCGCCCAAGAGCAGCTGCGCCTGCGCGAGACAGCGATGGAGCGTCAGAAGAATTTGATCGAACGCGGCATTGGCGCCACGGCCGCGCTTGAGACGGCAGAGCTGTCGTTGTCCTCAGCGCGCCAAGCGCTCTTGACCAAAGAGCAAGCCTTTCAAACGGCGCAGGCACGGATCAAACAAGCGCAAACGCGGTTCAACCGTGCGCAGCTGTCATTGGATATTGCCACGCGGAATTTGAATGACACAGAAATTTTTGCCCCCTTTAGTGGCGTCTTGAGCGGAATTAACATGCGCAATGACGGGCGCGTTGGGGTCAATGAAACGATCGCCGAGTTGATCGCACCCGAAACCCTCGAAGTGGCAGTGCGTCTGTCAACCTCGCAATATACGCGCCTTTTGGATCGCGCGGGCGCATTGACGCCGCTGGATGTGGACATTGTGCTCGAAGCGGGATCAGAGGATTTTGTGGCCAAGGGCACCGTGAGCCGTGACAGCCCGCAAGTGGGCCAAGATCAAACCGGCCGGCTCATCTTTGTTGATGTGCAAGGCGGGGCGCGCGCCCTCAAAGTGGGGGATTTCGTGACTGTCCGCATCTACGAGCCTGAGCTGCCCAATGCCGTCCGCGTGCCCGCGGCGGCACTGGGCCGAGATCAAACTGTGTTGGTGATCGGGGCCGAGGATCGTCTTGAAGAGTTGCCGATCACAGTGCTGCGGCGGATAGAAAACGATGTCCTCATTGACGCCGAGGGGTTTGAGGGGCGCGAATATGTCGATATGCGCACGGCGGCATTGGGCGCGGGGATCAAAGTCTCGGCGCTGCGCCGTGATGAAAACGGAAATCTGATCGCCCCCCCTAAGCCAGAGCGCAAGGCCCGTGGCGGCCCAGGGGCCAAAGGGCGGCCCAAAGGTGCCGGTGATGCCGGCGGTGGTCGTGGCGGGGCAGGCGGCAAGCGCGGCGGCCCTAAGCCAAACTCAAAGCCCAGTGAGACACAGCCTGCCAATGCGCCCGCTGCATCCTCAGGAGAGAAATAATGCGCCCTGTTCCCCAACATATCGGCGGTATCCTATCGTATTTCACGCGGCACCGGACGGCGGCCAATTTGCTCTTGGTCGTTATGATCGTTTTGGGGCTCGCCTCATTGCCGCGGATGCGGGCACAGTTTTTCCCTGATGTTGTTTTTGAGAATATCTCAGTCAGTGTCGCTTGGCCGGGGGCAGGGCCCGAGGATATCGATCGCGGTATCATTCAAGTGCTTGAGCCGGATCTGCTGGTGCTCGATGGGGTGGATAATGTGTTTTCTACCTCAAGAGAGGGCAGCGCCGTTATCAACTTAGAGTTTGAAACCAATTGGGACATGTCCCAAGCGATGGAAGATGTCAAAGCGGCGGTAGATGCACAAACACAATTGCCCGAAACAGCCGAAGAGCCCAGCCTACGGCGGGGCCGCTTTCGTGATCGTGTGACAGATGTTGTGATATCTGGTCCTGTGGGCTTGGATCAATTGGCGCGGTTTACGGATGAATTTGTCGCCCGTCTTTATGCGCGTGACGTGACCAATGTCACCATTGCGGGGGTTGCGGCGCCCCAAGTGTTGATCGAAGTGTCCTCGCACAAACTGTTGGCGCATGATTTATCGATGCGCGATATTGCCAATGCGGTCGCAGAGCAGTCCACGACATCACCTGCTGGTGATTTATCCTCGGCCTCTGCGCGGCTGCGCTTGGGCCAAGAGCGGCGCAGCGCAGAGGATATCGCCGCCATCACCCTCGTTACCGACAAAGACGGACGCCGACTGCGGGTCTCGGATGTGGCGACGGTCACTGTGATGCCGATTGATCGGCTTGGGGCCTATTATGTGGGGGATCGTCCAGCGCTGAGCCTGAGGGTGGATCGCACTGCAGAAGGGGATGCGATCGGCCTACAACAAATCGTAGAAGAAGAGGCGAAGTCGTATCTCGAAGTGCTGCCGGAGGGGATGGATGTCAGCCTTGTGCGAACGCGGGCCGAGGCCATTTCAGGACGGCTCAATATCCTATTGGATAACGCCCTGTCTGGTCTGTTTCTAGTTTTGCTGTTGCTCTTTATGTTCCTCAATGCGCGCACGGCGTTTTGGGTGGCGATGGGGATCCCGACGGCGCTCTTGTTTGCGTTGGCTTTGATGTATGCGTCTGGGCTGACGATCAATATGATCTCGCTCTTTGCGCTGATCTTAACACTTGGGATTGTGGTCGATGATGCGATTGTCGTGGGCGAGCATGCTGATTGGCGCGCGCGCAATGGCGAGGAGAGTTTTACCGCCGCAGAAAATGCCGCGCGGCGCATGGCGATGCCCGTATTTTCGGCCACGCTCACGACGATTATTGCCTTTTTCGGGCTTGTGGCGATTGGGGGGCGCTTTGGCGATCTGATCAAAGATATTCCCTTTACGGTGATTGTGGTTCTGGCGGCCTCTTTTATTGAATGTTTCTTAGTGCTGCCCAATCACATGGCCCATTCGGTCGGTAAAGACCGCGGGCAGGCGTGGTATGATTGGCCCAGCCGGCAAGTGAACCGCGGTTTTCGGTATATTCGCGATGCGGCCTTCCGTCCCTTGATTTCAGGGGTGATGACCGCGCGCTATGTCGTTTTGGCCGCTGTGATTGCAGTTTTGGCCTATCATATTAGCCTTGTCATGACGCGCGAAGTGCAATGGCGCTTTTTCAACCCGCCTGAGCGCACTAGTGTCACAGGAAATTTCGT
Source organism: Paracoccaceae bacterium (assembly GCA_039767595.1). Taxonomy (GTDB): domain Bacteria; phylum Pseudomonadota; class Alphaproteobacteria; order Rhodobacterales; family Rhodobacteraceae; genus JBDNBY01. Next base: position 8,718 of record JBDNBY010000099.1, read on the forward strand.
CATGCTCGATGGCGCAACGCGCGACGACTCTTTGGTTATGATGCACGAGATGCAGCGCGCCGTCGCGCAGGTTGGGCAAAATTTCCAAGAGGAACACGGCCGCAACCCGATTAAATTTGCGATGGCACAGGTGGGCGCCTCGGCCGGACGCGGGATCGAAGCGGCCGCGGACAAAGACAAAGATTTAATGGGCGCTGTGTCGATTGAATTAATCGATGCCGACCTGCGCCCCTATTCCAGCGCAGAGATCACCCGCGCCATCAGCGAAGAGATCAAGCGCCCCGCCTTGCTCGAAACGGTGACGTTCCGCCGATCTTGGTTCGGCCCAGGGGGCGATTCTATTGATATCATGCTATGGGGGGCTGAGCCGCAGCGCCTCAAGGAGGCGGCCGATGCGATCAAATTTGAGCTGTCGGTCTTTCCCGAAGTGTCCGGACTGGATGATAGTTTGCCCTATGGCAAGGATGAGATGCGCCTTGAACTGACGGCGCAGGGGCGGGCCTTGGGCTTTGACCTGTCGCAGCTTAATCGCGTGTTGCGGGACCGTCTGGGCGGGGTTGAGGCGCTGAGCTTTCCGGCAGGATCACGCAGCGGCACGATTGATGTGGAGCTGCCCGAAGGCGAGCTGACGTCGGATTTCCTCGATACCACCATGGTGCGCAGCCCAAGTGGCACTCAAGTGCCGTTGATGGATATTGTGACAGTGACGCGCACGGCGGCCTTTTCGTCGATCACCCGTGAAAACGGGATTCAGCGGATTTCGGTGACTGGCGAAGTGAGCGAAGACGACCCAGATCGAGCCCGCATGATCCAAGATGTCTTGGGCCAAGAGATTTTGCCAGATGTCGCCGCGCGGTATCAAATTGATTACAAAATCACCGGCCTCGCCGAGCAAGAGCGCGAATTCCTCAGCGATGCGATGATTGGTCTGTGGCTCTCGCTCTTGGGTATTTACCTTGTGTTGTCGCTTGTCTTTGCCAGTTGGACCCAGCCCTTTACTGTGATGATCGTGATCCCCTTTGGTCTCATCGGGGCAATTTACGGGCATTATATGTGGGAGGTGCCGCTGTCGATGTTTTCGATCGTAGGATTGTTGGGCATGACTGGGATTGTGATCAACGACTCGATTGTTTTGGTCACAACGATCCAACAAGAGAGCAAAGATAAACCGCTGCGCTTAGCTATTTTAGATGGGGCCTCTTCACGGCTACGGCCTGTGTTATTGACGACGTTGACGACGGTGTTGGGATTGATGCCGCTCCTGTTTGAAACCTCCCGCGATGCGCAATTCCTCAAGCCGACTGTGATCACTTTGGTCTATGGGTTGGGCTTTGGAATGGTGTTGGTTCTTTTGGTTGTTCCGGCGATTATGACGATTGGGTCTGATCTTCAGCGGGGCTTTCAAGCGCTGCGCCGCGCGTTGTTTTTCAGGGGCTCTGGGCTGCGCCGTGTGTTCGTGACCGCATTGGGCAATGCGCTGTTGATCTGGGCAGGGCTCAGTGCGGCGGCGATTGTACTATGGTCGTGGCCGATATGGGCCTTGCCGATCATTGCCTTTGGTGCTGTGAGTTTTGCGGCGATGATGGTGCTTGGCCTGCGCCGCGCGACCTGAGCGATGCTAAGGGTAGTCTGGCCAACAGCCGTTAAAGGCAAAGCTGCGATCGCGCTCGATCACAGTGACGGTAATGTCGCCCCGCGCCAAGGCGATCGGATCCCCCGTGAGTGATGCGATCTTGCCGCTGATCTGATTGTTTAGGCCGGCGTGATGGATGATTTCAAAACTATAGAGCGCCGGATCGGCAATTTCGACAGTCGCATAGGTCAAAGCGTCATGCACCACGCCGGCATAGGTCAGTTCAAGGCCGAGGTCCTGCCCCGCAGGGCGCAAACGACAGGCCGCTGAAATCTGGCCCACGGTGCGGCTATCAGGGATGAGCGCCTGTCGGGCCGCGCTAAGAGCAGGCTCCATTTGGTGATCTTGGGCGTCAAGCGTGGCATGCGCGCCAATCGTTTTGGGAATGCATACTGTATCGCACACGCCAATATCGGCACTTAGGGTCACAGTGATGTCTTGTGCCGGATCCTTGGGGGTTAGGATCAATGGCAAAACGACGCTATCTTGATAAACGACCGACACCATATCATAGGTGACATCGAGTGTCGGTTGTGGCCATTCAATCACATAGCTGGCTAAATTGTCAGAGCCATTGAGATCAAAGATAGGGGCGATGCCCGATTCGCCCGGCGCGCGCCAATAGGTCTTCCAACCCGCGGC
>JBDNBY010000100.1:0-18012 GCA_039767595.1 Paracoccaceae bacterium
CCCAGTGGCGGGATGCTCCTGATGCATGTCCGCTAACTCACGGATTTGCTTTGATGTCATTTCTTCTGGGTACGCTGTCTCAAGGGATAACTCGTGTAACGCAAAGCCAACGTGGCGAAGCTCGTCACGCTGATACTTCGTCGCGCCTGATTGCATCTGATTTGAACTGTATTGCTGCAGCCACTGCGCACAGGTCCGCTTGCGTGCTTCTTCCGCTCTGCGCGCGCGGTCTATCGCTCTGGAAGTCAGGGCGGGGTCCTCACCTGCTCGAACCTGCGACTTAATGGTTTCGGCTGCAAGGCGGGCTTCTGCTGGTGACATCAATACTGGGTCGCCCAATTTAATTGTGCGCTGGGGGTGGCGTTTTCCCCCGTCGAGATATCCGCGTTTGCGATATGCGTAGGTCCAGCTGCAGCTCTTACTGTTGATCACCAGCTTCAGGCCCGCGCAGGTCTCATCTGATAAGGTAATCCGTTCACCAAGCAGTCGCTGCTCCTTAACGAACTTTTCGATGGAGCGTTGATCGATCTTACATGTGATACTTTTAGACGGCATTTTTAGCGAGACGCTCAGCGAGACAAAGTTACGGTTCTGAGCGGAGATTAGCGAGACATTGAGGAGTTTACAATTGAAAATAGTGCAATATATGTGAACTTTATGCCCAAATACCCCTGTATCTCAGCTGATAGAGCAACTGACTTATAATCAGCAGGTTGAGGGTTCGAGTCCTTCAGGGATCGCCATACTCTCATCTTCATAGAGGTTTGCGGTATGATGTGCCTTAGCGCCGGGCGGTGGGAGCTTGGTTCACCAAACCGCATAGGTCTGCTTTTTTATCCGTTTGCTCGCGTATCTGAAACGGCTGGGGACGGCCACCTGAGCCCAGTTTTTTGCGTATACTAAGGGTGAGTGATATCTCAACGTTGCGATCAGGGCGCATAATGGATAAACTCGCGTGAAAATACTCGTCAGCCTTTAACACTTGTGTCCGCAGCCATGTTCGATGATCATTCTTTGGATAGTCTTAAGCCTTTTGCGTATCATATTGGCCGGTTTAGTTTTTGAAGTTTGATTTGAAAAGTCGCATTGCAGCTTACTGTATTCCATGGTATACAATTGGTAATCCATCGGAAAAACACCAATTTTGAAAGATCGGCAGAGATACATGACCAACACACCCACAGCAGATATCATTTACACCAAAGTTGACGAAGCGCCCCAGCTCGCCTCGGTTTCGCTTCTTCCTGTTATTCAGTCCTTTGCCAAAGCGGCGGGCATCAGTGTGGGTGTCAAGGACATCTCGCTCGCGGGGCGGATCATTGCAGCCTTTCCTGAGACTCTAACGGCGGACCAGCGTCAGGCCGATGATTTGGCCGAGTTGGGTGAATTGGTCAAACAGCCGACTGCGAATGTGATCAAGCTGCCTAATATCTCGGCCTCGGTGCCGCAGCTTGTGGCGGCAGTTAAGGAACTGCAGGACAAAGGCTATGCCATCCCTGACTATCCCGAAGATCCGGCGACTGAGGCGCAAAAGGCCATTCGTGCCCGCTTTGATGCGATCAAAGGCTCGGCCGTTAATCCAGTTCTGCGCGAAGGCAACTCGGATCGCCGCGCTGCCGTCGCCGTCAAAAACTATGCGATGGCCAATCCCCATTCGATGGGCACATGGGCACCTGATAGCAAGACGGTCGTCTCCACAATGTCCGCAAATGACTTCTTTTCCAACGAACAATCGACAACGCTCACGGCCGAGCAGGCTGGCGCGGCACGTATTGAACTTGTGGCCAACGACGGCAGTGTCACGGTGCTCAAGGACGGCGTATCTTATGCGGCGGGCACGGTGGTGGACGCGACATTCATGTCTGCGCGCGCGCTCGATAGCTTTTTGGCGGCGCAGATCGACGCAACAAAAGCCGCCGGCACGCTGTTTTCGATCCACCTCAAGGCAACAATGATGAAAGTGTCTGACCCGATCATCTTTGGCCATGCGGTAAAAGTGTTCCTGCAACCGGTTTTTGACCGCTATGGCGACGCATTGACCGCCGCTGGCGTTAACCCAAATTCTGGCCTAGGTGTGCTGCTTGATCAAGTTGCGGCCATGCCCGAGGCCGAGGAAATCCTCGCCGCGATTGATGCCGTGATGGCGGATCGTCCAGCGATGTATATGGTCAATTCCGACAAAGGGATCACCAATCTGCACGTTCCCTCGGATGTGATCATTGATGCCTCGATGCCGGCGTTGATCCGCGCGGGCGGTAAAGGCTGGGGCCCAGATGGCAAAGAGGCCGACACCAACTGTGTTATCCCTGATAGCTCTTACGCGCCGGTCTATGATGAGGCTGTGTCATATTTCAAAGAAACAGGCGCGCTTGATCCGCGCACTGCGGGTACTGTGCAAAATATCGGCCTGATGGCTCAAAAGGCCGAAGAATACGGCTCACACCCAACGACATTTGAAATTCCTCACGGCGGCACGGTACGTATCGTATTTGCGAACGGCGACATCGTTTTGGAACATACGGTCGAGGCCGGAGATATCTGGCGCTCCGCATCAACCAAGAAGGCCCCGATCGAGGATTGGGTGAAACTTGCCATCAGCCGTCAAAATGCCGAAGGCTGTGAGGCGATTTTCTGGCTCGACGCGGCACGCGCGCATGACGCCGAACTGCTCAAATATGTCGAACCGATCCTTGCCGCGGCTGGTGTGGCCGATAGGTTTGAGATTATGGCGCCGCGTGAGGCGACCCGTCGCTCCCTCGAAACCATCCGCGCAGGTCAAAATTCCATCGCGGTCTCGGGCAACGTGCTGCGCGACTATCTGACGGATCTCTTCCCTATCCTCGAACTGGGCACATCGGCCAAAATGCTGTCGATTGTTAAGTTGATGAACGGCGGCGGCCTGTTTGAAACGGGGGCCGGCGGCTCTGCGCCAAAACACGTTCAGCAATTGGCCGAGGTCAACCACTTGCGCTGGGATTCCCTCGGGGAATTCTGCGCCCTTGGCGAAAGCCTCAAGTTCCTCGCGGACACAAAGGATAACGCAAAAGCGCGTATTCTGGGCCATGCGGTGGATCGCGCGACGCAGGGTGTCTTGGATGAAAACAAGTCACCGCAGTATAAAGTTGGCCAAACGGACAACCGCCACAGCCATTATTACTTTGCGCTTTATTGGGCCAAGGCCTTGTCCAGCCAGACCGAAGATGCGGCGCTACAGGCGACGTTCACGCCTATTGCCCAAGCCCTTGAAGAGAATGAGAAAACCATCGTTTCCGAGCTTTCGGCCGCAGAGGGCAGCCCAGCCGATCTCGGGGGGTACTACCTCACGGATCAAGCAAAAACCGAGAGTGTGATGCGCGCATCTCCGACGTTGCTGGGCATTCTGAGCGCGCTCTAATCCCATACTGCGGATACCAGACCACGCGAAACCTGCGCTATAGCCAAGCGCAGGTTTCGTTCGTTTTTGCCAAGGCACATGATGTGCCGCGCTCATCACTCCGATGCGTGTCACCATGGTGCATCTGCCAAGACATCTGAGTGAGGCCGTGTCAGCGCCCCCAGTGACCCCGTCCCAATCATCGCCTCAAAAATGCACATTTGCTCAATGACATTTCTAGCCTATGTCATGTGTTAATCGGAGCCACGTAAAACAATACCGTGCAACGATATCATGTGGATGACTGCCAGAATTGGAAACTCTATACGTGTCGCACGCAAAAAACGCAGATAAAATATTGGTTCTGGGCTCGGCTCCCAATGCGGTTCATGCGACCGAGATGGACCTCAGCATATATGATCAAATCATCGTTATAAATAATGCGTGGCGGGTGATTGCCTGTTGGACTGAGCATATTTTCCCGTATGATTTTCCCAAAGAGCATCAGCCCCAACACTACGCATCGGATCAAAAGGTGATCGATGAGAATCTGTTTGTGCCGCAGCAAAATGAATTTGGTGGGTTTGTGTTTGCCGGTGGCACGATGGCATTCACGGCGCTCTACTGGGCATTGGGCGCGCATCGGCCCGCCGAAATTCATATTCTGGGATGCGATATGGTCTACCCTGACCAAGGTTCAACGCATTTCTATGGATCCGGTACCGCGGACCCGTTGCGGGATGATATCACCTTGCGTGATCTTTATGCAAAGTCATCTCGGTTTATGTGCATGGCGGCGGCGCAGGATTGTCAGGTCTTTAATCTGTCTACACAGCCCTCAAAATTGTGTTTTCCGCGCTACGTTGAGGGCTCTGATCAGGCGCGATCTGGCCCCATTCTCAATCGATCAGCTGTCCAAGACATCTTGGACACAGAGGCCGCGCTTGGGTATTTTGTGCCCAGTGGCCGATACTGGGAGGCGGCAGAGCGTTTCGATATTAAGGCGCTGGATAAAGTCGACGGGCTTTGGCGCCGTTTAGGTCAATCGATGGCGGCGGTCTCAGCTGAGCACCTCTAGTCAATATAAGCATCGCTCCGTTTGCCAGCTCGTTCCCAATGAATGGGTAATGTTCGGCCATAGAGCTGCTGAGTTCTTTCTGGATTTCCCACCATATCGGGCTGTTCCACATAAGAGAAAATAGCAACATATCTTGGCCGCTGCCCCGTGAGAGGGGCCACGCGGTGCAACGAGTAGCGACCTCGAAAGAGCTGTAGATCGCCAGGCTCTAATTCCAACACGCGCACTTTGTCAGAGGTGCCCTCTAGAACGCGGCTGACCTCTTCGAAATTTTCCGACCCTTCGCGGATGGCCGGCGCATATTCGAATGCGCCGCCCTCTTCGGCATTTTGAATCGCCAATGTGACGGTGAAATTATTTGTGTCAAAATGCCAAGGAAATCCGTTTCCTTCGGTGGCGGTGTTGATGATGACATCGGCAAGAGGATCTGCATATCGATAAAACGTATCTTGTTCGAAGCAGTCCTTTAAAAATTGATCAAACCCGTCAAAGTCATGAATGGAGCGTAAAGGCCCTGTCTTTGCAAAGTTATCGGCAGGCACGAACGCATTAGAACGATCATAAAATTGGCGCCGCGGGTCCATTTTTGGCAAAGACGGGTCATCGGATGTGAAGTAGACATTTGTTCGGTTAAAGGATTGATGAGCCTGATCCGCGACCAAATCAGCCTCATCGCGGAGGGTGCGGATCCCCTGTGGCGTTAAAAAACCCTTTAGGACCGCGCACCCATCAAACTCGAGGTCAGCTCGAACGCGGGTCAACACCTCTTGTCGTTGTGCCCCCTCTTGGTGAATGGGATAGGCGTCTAGGTTTATCAGTTCATGAGCAGTCATTGGGCGCCTCGTTCGTCGGTTATACTCTCAGTCAACCAAGGAACGCGGTGGCGTGTTTTTCAAAATGCGACAAAAGGTGAAATTTGCGACGTTTTTCTTAGGTCAAAGGACAATTCGCCGTGCGACCCTCAGATTTGCTCAAAGCGGTAGATGGTATGATTGCGATAGGTGTCCTCAGGGCGCAAAATAGCGGCGGGAAACTGTGCGTGATTGGGCGCATCTGGCCAATGCTGCGTTTCAAATGCAAGGCCGGCATTGGCCGCATAGGCGCGCCTCTCGAGCCCGAGACCCGCTGCGCAAGATAGGTGCGCGCCGTTATAGAGGTGCAAGCCATGTTGATTGGTCTCAACGCGCATGGCGATGTGGCTTTTGTCACTTTTGAGGCAGGCGACCTGTCGCAGTGCATCGCGCGGCGGGCTGGGGCAAAATGTCGTGTCGATCGGCGCGGTGCCAATTGGGCGTGGCGTCCTAAAGTCTATCTGGGATCCAGCAACGTCTTGCACTGTGCCCGTTGGGATCAGATCGGCATCGACTTGTAGATACTCCGCGGCATCTATCCACAGGCTGTGATCGGCAACGCTGCGCGATCCATCTAAATTGAAATAACCGTGATGGGCCAAGCTACACGGCGTGGGGGTGGTCGATTGTGCCGAGAGTGAAATCTCCAACGCGCCAGCGGCGGTTAACGTAAAGCACGCCTCAATCCGAAGAGAGCCCGGAAACCCCATATGCCCATCGGGCAGCGTCAGGCCAAGGCGCGCTTGGTGCGGGGCGACACCGCGAATAGTCCAATTCAAATGGCTGCTGCCGTGTGCCCCGCCATGAAGGCAATGCCGCGCCCCGTCATTTTGACACAAGTGGTGGCGGGTGCCCTCGATCTCGAATTGGCCATCGGCGATGCGTCCGGCATAGCGTCCGACAATGGCCCCAACATATTCCAAGTCATTGAGATAGGGCGCCAAGTGATCCGCGCCCAGCACCAATGGATGCGCAACCCCCTCAAGGCGCAGGTCTTGAAGTGTTGCACCATAGGTCAGAAGATTGGCGCGCAATGCGCCATGTTGCAGGCAAATGCGCTGCACCGGCGCGCCCGAGGGAAGGTGACCAAAAAGGCCGATGCGCTCGTTTGGGATCACGATAGGATAACCTGATGCTCCAATTGGCCGACGCAAGTGGTCGCGATTGACTGCACTGTGCCGTCAGATGCGCTGGGCTGCGCAAGGCTCTGTGTGGCGGATGTCACAAAGAGAGTTGTGAGGTCTGGGCCACCAAACGCGGGGCAGCTGGGCTGTTGCGCGGGTAGGCGGATCACTTGGTCAACGCTGCCATCTGGCGCATAGCGCGTGACTTGTGCGGCGCCCCATTGCGCGCTCCATAGATAGCCTTGGGCATCCACGACCGCCCCGTCGGGGTTCAACGCGTCTGCGGTCATATCCACAAAAACCTCGGCGCGGCCCACCGGCCACCCGTCGCGATCAAGCGTTTGGCGCATGATCTGCCGTGTTGGCGTGTCCGCGTAATAGGCAAATCTTCGATCTGGCGAAAAACAAATCGCATTTGAAATCGTGATATCCCCAACCAGTTTGCGCAGCGCACCTTGGTAGTATCGGTAGATCGATCCCGCGCCATACTCGGCGGATTTGCCCATCGTCCCGATCCAAAAACCACCCCAAGGATCCGCGCGCCCATCATTTGAGCGTGTCACAGGATTGTCCGCCTCGAGTGGCATCAGATCGCGCCGTTGGGCGGTCTCAATATTAAATTGGAACAAGGCCGTTTCCGAGGCAATGAGCAGATGGTGATCATCCACCCATCCCGCGGCCGAGACATGTTCGTCAAATTGCCATAGATGCTGGCCTCTATCGCTTTGGCTCAGCAATTGTTTGGCGTTGATGTCAAACCAGAACAATTGCTTGCGCGCGGGGTGCCACAGCGGGCCTTCGCCTAAGTGGCATATGCGGTCATCAAATGTTGCGGCACTGCCAGTCATATTCCAAATGCCTCATCATAGGCTGCGACAAGTGTTGCGGCCTTTTGTGCGACGATTTGTGCGCTGTCATTGGGTTTATAGATGGCCGATCCAATGCCAAACCCATCGGCGCCTGCCGCGGCCCATGCGGCGAAATTTTCTGGGCCAGCGCCGCCCACGGCCAAAACCTGCGTACCACTGGGCAAAACGGCGCGCATCGCCTTGAGCCCCTGTGGCCCAAGCAATGACCCTGGAAAGAGTTTGAGGCCATCTGCCCCAGCGCGCAGCGCGCAGAAACATTCGGTCGGGGTCATGACGCCGGGGTAGGATGCCATGCCGAGGGATTTGGTCTGCTCAATGACGCGCGTGTTGCAATTGGGCGAGACGATCAGCTGCCCGCCCACATCATGGACGCGCGTAACATCGGCCTCGGTCAAAACCGTGCCCGCGCCGATGAGGGCGTGTTGGCCGAACTCTTGGACCAAAATCGCGATGCTGTCGATGGGATCGGGCGAGTTGAGCGGCACTTCGATCTTCGTAATGCCCGCCTCAATCAATGCCGCGCCAATGGCTGCGACATCACGGGGCAGGACCCCTCGCAAAATGGCAATGATATTTCGGGTCATGCGGCGTCCTTTGTCATGAAGTGATAGGCTGCGGTTAATCCCGCGACGGTCATATTCGTGGCGTGGGTGCGCTCGGTCACAAGGCCTTGGGCCTCGAGGCCGAGGTGATAGAGATCGCACAAGTCAGGGGCGCCGATCAAGACAACGCGCTGGCCCAGCCAATAGGGTTTGGTGGCCGCCAACTCGAGACCGATCAACAGCCCCGAGAGGCGCCCACGCGCCGCACTGGCCGCTTCGTTGAGCAAAAGATCGCGCGCTCTGATCCCAAAAAGGTCCGTCGCAAGATGTGCGGGCCGCGAGAGGGTGCGGTTAACCGCCTCTAAAAACGTCGCTTGATCCCATCCTTCGGCCGTGACGCTGTGGCGCAAGACAGAGCTTTGCGAAAGGAGGGCAAACATCTCACCGGTCATGGTGGTTTGAAAACTGACGACTTCGCCGGCGCTCACCTGTACCCATTTGGTGTGCGTACCCGGCAGGCAAATGACCCCGTCAAACTGCGGATTTTGGGCCAAATAGCCCGAGATTTGCGTCTCTTCTCCGCGCATCACATCTGGGCTGGGTTTGCGTTGCGACAGGCCCGGACGGATAAACACCGCAAGGCGCGGATCCTTGGTCGGGGCAGGGGTGAGATTGAGCTGTTCTGGCGTGCACGGCACGGCGGCATAGTCTGCCTCGATCCAGCCTTGGCGCGCGCCCACCATGCCGCAGGCGATCACTGTTGTGACCTGATCTGGGCGCAGCCAATCGCCGATTAACGCAAGCAAGGCAGGCTCGAACTGATCAGGCGCCAAACTGCCCATGCCATCGGATGATGTGGCGTGATCTAAAATCTCGCCCTCGTGGCTCATGCGCCAAGCGCGCAGGCTAGTGGTGCCCCAATCTACTGCGATCCATTCCATGTCATTATCCTGTTGTCACGACGCCGCCGTCCACTACAAGGGACTGCCCCGTCATCATGCGGCTCGTTTCAGAGGCCAAAAACAAAGTGGGGCCGACAATGTCCTGTGGCACGAGGCGCTCTTTGAGGCATTGGCGGGTCATATGATCCTCTATTGCGTCGGGGGTGACCCACATGTCCAATTGTTTTTGCGTCATCACCCAGCCGGGGGCCAACGCGTTGACACGGATACCATCGGGGCCAAGCTCGCGCGCCAAGCTACGGGTTAATCCATTCAACGCCGAATTGGCCATCGTATACAGGGGATAGCCCGCATTGCCCATCATATAGCTAATGGACGTAAAATTGATAATCGCACCGCCCCCGCGTTGTTTCATCATCGGGGCCACTGCTTTGCAGGCAAAGAAATATGCCTTTTGGTTGATGTCTTGCATCCAAGCCCAAAACTCTTCGGTCACGTCCTCAACGCTATGGCGTTTGTCGTTAGCGGCGTTATTGACGAGGATATCTATCGGGCCGTGGGCCTGCGCCGCGCTATCAATGGCGGCGTTGAGGGCTTCCATATCGGTGATGTCACATGGGATAAAGAGGGGGCGCGCGCCGTGTGTCCCTTCCATTTCATCACAAAATGTCGTTGCATCTGAGCGTTGGACAAAGGCGACTTTGGCACCTTGGGCCATAAATCCATCGGTCAAAGCCGCCCCAATGCCCGAGCCGCCCCCAGTGATAAATACGCTTTTCCCCGCGAGGTCATGAAACGTTGCGATGGTCATTTAATGGCTCTCTCGTGTGACGGGGCGGGTATCTTTGCCGACAAGGAAGTCAAGATCGGCGCCCTTATCGGCCTGCAGCACGTGATCAACGTACATTTTTGCATATCCGCGCGTGTAATGCGGTGGCTCTGGGCTCCATGCGGCGCGGCGCTGCTCTAATTCGTCGTCCGAGACCAACAGATCCAGCGTCCCCGCTGCGGCCGAGAGCCGGATCCGATCCCCCGTTTGCACCAGCGCCAAGGGGCCGCCATCATTGGCCTCGGGCGTGACATGCAGGACCACGGTGCCAAAGGCCGTGCCAGACATGCGCGCATCGCTGATACGGATCATATCGCGCACGCCCTCTTTGACCAATTTGGCAGGGATCGGCATGTTGCCCACTTCTGGCATGCCCGGATATCCCTTTGGGCCGCAGCCCTTGAGCACTAAGATCGTGTCTTTGGTCACGGGTAGATCTTCGCGGTCGATATTGGCCTTGAGGTCTTCGATGTTTTCAAAAACATAGGCATCGGCCTCCTGCTCCAATAGGGCATCTGTTGCTGCGGACGGTTTGATGATCGCGCCGCGGGGGGCCAAATTACCCTTGAGGACGCGCAGGCCCGCCGCCGGCTTGAGTGGCGCGTCCATCGGATAGATGACATCGCGGTTCCAACATTCTGCGCCCTCGGCATAGGCCGAAATATCCCCGCCAAGAATGGTTTTGGCCGGCCGCAGATGCGCGGATAACTCGTTTAAAATAACCGGCATGCCGCCGGCATAGCAAAAATCCTCCATCAGATATTTGCCCGCTGGCATGCAATTGACCAAAAGTGGAATGTCAGAGCCCAGTTCAAAATCCTCAAGGGTCAAATCAATTCCCACACGTCCCGCCAAGGCCAGCAAATGCATCACAGCATTAGTTGATCCGCCCACCGCAGCATTGGCCAGAATGGCGTTTTCAAAGGCCTCTTTTGTCAAAATATCAGACGGCTTGATATCTTCTTCGACCATTTCGACAATGCGTTTGCCCGTCAAATGCGCCAAGGCCATGCGCCGTGCATCCACCGCCGGCAGGGCCGCGTTCGTCGGTAGGCTCATGCCCATCGCCTCAACAATCGAGGCCATGGTGCTGGCCGTGCCCATGGTCATGCACACGCCTTTCGAGCGGCTCATACCCGATTCGGCGGCCATGAAATCTTGGAGTGTCATTTCACCGGCGCGCACCGCTTCTGAAAATTTCCAAACGTCTGTGCCCGATCCAATGTCTTTGCCTTGCCATTTGCCATTGAGCATCGGCCCAGAGCTGACCACGATGGCCGGCAGATCGACCGAGGCCGCCCCCATGAGTTGCCCCGGCGTGGTTTTATCGCAACCGCCCAAGAGGACCACACCGTCCATGCCATAGGCGCGAATAGACTCCTCGACATCCATCGCCAACAGGTTACGAAAGAGCATGGCCGTCGGCTTCATCTGCGTCTCGCCCAAGGACATCACAGGAAATTCCACGGGAAAGCCGCCAGCCTCCCAAACGCCGCGTTTGACACCTTCGGCCAAGTCGCGCAGCCCGCTGTTGCACGGTGTGAGTTCTGACCACGTGTTGCAAATCCCAATCACAGGGCGCCCGTCAAAGGCATGATCGGGGAACCCTTGATTTTTCATCCAACTGCGATGGATAAATCCATCTTTGTCGAGTTTGCCGTACCAACTGCGGTTTCTACGGTTCTGCGTCATATTTTGCGCCCTTCTATAACCCACATGGTTTCGGGAAAGCCCCAAGGTAGGCTCAGGCCCGTGTGCATCAAAAATGTGCCGGTTAACTCGAGTGCGCGCGATTTTATCGCCTGCGCGCCACGTGACAAATGATGCGCCTCATCGGCATTTGCAAGCGTAATGCGATACGTTGCATCGGGATCCAACGCGGTCAATCGCACGGGGCGCGGCGCAATTTGGTCGCTGGCTGCAATGCGCCCTGCAAAGACGACAAATTGACCTTGGGATTGCGAGAGCTGCTGCTCGGCTAAAACGGCCGGATCATCACTATCAAGGCGCAGGATATCTGCGCGCATCATCCAGTCGCGGTTATCTTTCCACCACTGGGTCACTTGCGTTAAAATTTGGGCCTCGTGTTCGGTCAATTCGCGGGGATCCATTTCAAATCCCATATGGCGCTGTGCGGCGACCCACGCCCGAAAGGAGATGTTTATACTGCGCCCAGAGGTGTGACAGACCCGCGGCCCGACATGGCTGCCTGTGACCGAGGCGGGTAAAAAGAGCGCGGCGTTATGCTGAATTTTCAGCCGCTCAATAGCGTCATTGCTATCAGAGAGCCAAACGCGCTGTGTGCGTTTTAGAATTTCGAAATCAATGCGCCCGCCGCCTGATGAACAGCTCTCAATCTCGACCTTGGGATGCGCCGCTTTGAGCCGATCAAATAGAGCATAGGTGCCGTGCATTTGCGCGATATCGGGGTGCGGCAGCACGCGGTTGTGATCCCATTTGATATATTCGATCGCGGCGCTGCGCAAAATATCATCAATACGATCGAACACGTAATCCTGTACGTCGGGCAGGGCCATGTTCAACACGAGCTGCTGACGCCCGCGAATTTGCTCTGATCCCCCTAAGACCCAATCGGGGTGATTGCGATACACATCGCTGTTTTCATTGACCATTTCAGGCTCAAACCAAATCCCGAATGTCATGCCCAAGCCATGGACATGCTCAATCAAGGGGGCTAGCCCATCGGGGTATTTGCACGGATCCACATACCAATCGCCCAAGGATTGCGTGTCATCATCGCGGGTTCCAAACCAGCCGTCATCCAAAACAAAACGCTCTGCGCCAAGGTCTGCGGCGTTTTGGGCGATTTGTTTGAGGACACTCAGATCATGATCGAAATAAACAGATTCCCAACTGTTGTAGTGCACAGGCCGAGGGCGGCTCGGCAGCGTGTTTTGAACAATGCGATCGCGCAGATGACGTTGAAACGCGACGGCGCAGCCATTCAGGCCCGTGCTTGAATAACAGGCATAGAGCGTGCCTGTTTCAAATGTTTTGCCCGCGGCGCGTTCAATATTACTGGCATTGCCAAATTGAATGTGCCGGCGCCCGTCTGGCAATTCCTCGGCAACCATTTTATGGCCGCACGACGCGCCATAGTGAAAGCCATAGACCTCCCCTTGGGTATTCGTCGCGCCGCGGCAGGGGATGTAGGCCCCTGGAAAATGTTCATGCCCCGTGCGCCCCGTGCGATTGTCGCGCAGCCGAATGCCCGCCGACCATGGCACAGTGTTCATTTGAAACTCTCCGATCCAGCGCCCTGCAAAGTCATGGAAATAATCGCTAGATTGGGGGGCGGGGAACACAGGCGCGGCCAGCCAGCCGAGAATGACATCTTGGGCACTGTCCAAGCGGGCCTTGGCCGTGATCATATGCGTGGTCGGATCTATGGTGAATGTGGCGCGGTAGCTGATCCCCAAATCGGCATCTGTGTATGTCAGCGTGAGGTTATTTTCACAGTGATCCACGCTGTCCAAGCCAAAGTTCGGCAGCAGCACAGCCCCCGATGTGTCGCGTAGCTCAAGGCCGGGATAGCCAGGAAAACTATGCGCCGAGCTGGGGCATAGCGAGAGGGCAGGATTTTCATCGATCATGCCGCCGGTGACGTCCAATTCGCGTGCGGCGCACAGCTCGTCCATATTCTGGCCCTTAGGCAGCCGCGGCCCCCAATAGGCAATCGATGCCATCTGCGGGCCGTGCGCGGCAATCACCAAGCTTTGACGCGTATCGTGTAAATGCCATGTTTGCGTCATTTGACCGCCCCAAGCGTGAGACCTGCGATAAAGTGTTTTTGCATTAAGAAAAACATAAACACAGGGGGGATGGCGGCGATGATGCTGCCGGCGCTCATCATATGATAGGCGGCGCGATATTGGCTATTAAAGGCTGTGATGCCTGCGGTCACGGGCTGCGCGTCGGGGCCTTGGGTCAAGACGATGGCCCAAAAATAATCATTCCAAATAAAGGTAAAGATCAGCACGGATAGCGCGGCAATCGCTGGCTTCATCAACGGCAGGACGATGTAGATGAAGATACGCCACTCGGCCACCCCCTCAACGCGCGCCGCCTCGATCAACGAATAGGGCAGGGCGCGAATGAAATTGCGCATAAAGAGCGTGCAAAACCCCGTTTGAAATGCAATGTGAAACAAGATTAGGCCGGTTTTTGTATCATAGAGGTTCATGCTCACGGTCAGATCGCGCACGGGCACCATCAAGATTTGAAATGGGACAAAATTGCCCGCGATGAACATGAAAAAGATCAACAAATTGCCGCGAAATTTGTACACGCCAAGGGCAAAGCCCGTCATGGCGGATAATGTCACGGCGCCGATCACAGTTGGGATCGTGATGATCATAGAGTTCAACAGGTACTGCGGCATATCGGAGTCGAAAAAGACCCGCCCATAGTTGTTGAAAAACTCAAATGAGGAGGGCAGCCCCCAAAAGTTGCCTTGGACGAAATCGCCATCTGGTTTGATCGAAAAATTCATCACGGCAATCAGCGGCAAGAGCCACATTACAAGGGCAATGGGCAAAAAGACTTGATAACTGATTTGATGGGCGGCCGAGCGTTTTTGAATAGGGGTCGGAAACATCAGCGGGCCTCTCTTTCATCGCGCCACATTTGGAATAGGAAATAGGCGATAAATACGAGCATCATCATAAACAAGACCACTGCAATCGCCGCCCCATATCCCATGCGGAAGCCAAATTCAGACAGGCTTTCTTCGAACATGAAAAAGGACAGGACGCGCGTTGATCCAAACGGGCCGCCATTGGTCATGACGGCAACAAAATCAAACGAGCGCAGCGCCCCAATGATCGTCACCACAAAGGCAATGAATGTCGCCGGTTTAAGCTGTGGTAATATGATATACCACAGCATCCGAAACCCTTTGGCCCCGTCCAAACGGCCGGCTTCGACTTGCTCTGGATCAACGGAATTCAGGCCCGTGAGATACAAAATCATACAATAGGCCGTTTGCGGCCACAGACCCGCGGCGATAATACCATAGGTCGCCGTGTTGGGATTGCCCAAAACGCCGCCTTTTATGTCAATTCCAAACCATCCGGTGATCACATCAAAAAGGCCATCATTGGGCAAGTAAAACCAGCTAAAGACCAAGCCAACCACAACTTGGGAAATCACAAAGGGAAAGAAAAACAAAGATTTATATAGCCGTATGCCACGCACCGTTTGATTGAGAAAGAGCGCAATAAAAAGCCCGAGCGGGATCGCCAAAAGGTACAGCACCAACCATTTGAGATTGTTCCAAAACGACGTTTCAAATTTACGATCAACCTTTTGATCGCCAAGTCCCAACAGCCGCTCGTAATTGGCCATGCCGACATAGGTCTTTTCGCCCAAACCGTCCCATTCATGAAAGGAGATCCAGAACGACTGACCAATGGGAATGATCACATATGTTGCAAAAAACAAAAGGGCCGGCAGAAGAAACAGCCAAGGCGTAATCGCAATATCATTTTTGCGAAACCAAGAGCGGCGATCTTCATAGCGCGAAGGCGTTGAGGACATGAAAAAATGCCTTTCAAGGAGATCTGTGCAAATAGGGGGCACACAAGGTGCCACATAAAATGGGGGCCGCACGTGGCGGCCCCGTAACGCGAGGTTCAGTTATTTGTAAACGCGCTGACGCACATCTTCAAGACGCTCTAGGATGTCATCCAGATTGTCTGGGAACACCATGAACTCTTGGAGACCTTCCATACCCACTGAGGCCATCTCAGCTGGGAAATCGCGATCAAAGAACTGCATGATCCCGCCATTGGCATTGTTCGAGAGCATGTCAAACCCTTCTTGAATGAACTTGTCATCCGAGATGGAGGCATCCGCGTTCACCGGCAACTGACCCAATGCATCGCCTGCGTTGACCCATGTTTGCACCTCTGGTGACGTGACATAGAGCAAGAACTCTTTTGCCGCTTCAACGTTTTGGGCGCCCGATGCGATGTGGAACGTGTCCGTTGGGGCATCCTCGGCGTAATCAACATCTGGGTTGATCATTGGGAATTGGTAGAAATCCAATTGATCATCTGTCAGGCCGCCATCGCGGAACGCCGCAACTGAGAAGTTCCCCATAAGATAGGCTGTCGCTTTGCCGTCGACCATGAATGGCATCGCTTCTTGCCAGCTATAGGATTGGTGATCCTCAATAAAGGCGCCCATATCGATCAGCTGGCGCCAATTGGCAAATGTGGCCCGCACGCGCTCATCTGTCCATGCGACGTCGCCATTGGCTAAATCAATGTGGAAATCATAGCCATTGGTGCGCGAGTTGATGTAGTCAAACCAACCGCCCGCCGTCCAAAGATACTTGGATCCGATGGTATAGCATTTGCGACCCGAATCGATGATCGCTTGGCAGTTTGATAGCTCTTCGGCCCATGTCTTTGGCTCGCTCAGGCCCAGCTCTTCAAAGATGTCTTTACGGTAATACACACCCCATTGGTAATAGGTATAAGGCACGCCCCATTGCTTGCCGTCCAATGTCATCGCACCTTTGGTCGAGGCCAAGGCCGCCATTTCAGGCTCGTTCCATAGATCAGAGATATCCATAAAGAGGCCCGCATCGACATAAGGCGTCATGCGTGTGGCCGCATACCAGTTTACAACATCTGGCGCATCGGCCGAGAGTGCGTTGCGGATTTGTGTTTTCCACGCTTCGCGGTCAACGATGGTCAAGTCAACGCTCAGGTTTGGATGCATGGCATCAAAATCAGCGGCGAGCTTTTCCATCACAGCGCGCGGCGCTGGGTTGGACATGTCCGAGCTGATGCGCAATGTGCCAGAAAGCTCAGCCGAAGCCGCCCCTGCAACACAAGACATCATCACTGCGGATGCGACTGTGGATTTTAAAAGATTTGACATGAGGACCCTCCCAAGTTTATGTCAGTATTAGTTCCAAATAATGAAACCTTGATTTCAACAATTGAAACCATATGCAAATTGCGGTAAATGTCAATGGTGGATTCTAATCAACGGAGGGGTGGGGTGAATACGCACAGTGGTAAGGACGGTACAGTCGGCAAGGCTTTGGAAGTCTTGGACTTGGTCGCCTCGTTTGATCGAGCGGTTAAATTCTCTGAGCTCCAAGAGGTCAGTGCGCAGCCCAAGGCGTCGCTCTATCGGTTTGTGCAAACTCTGACCAGTCAAAATATGTTGGCCTATTCGCCGGAAACCGGCACCTATTCTTTGGGCGCGCGGTTGGTGCGTCTGGCCCATTCAGCGTGGAACAACGCCTCTTTGGCGCCCATCGCCCGCAGCCATATTGAGCATTTGTGCCAAAGCGTTGAGGAAACCGTGCACCTTGCACAGATCGATAACGCAAGCGTTGTGTTTGTCGATAAAGTCCAAGCAAATCCCAATATTCAAACATTGGCCCAAGCGGGGATGACTGCGCCGGCCTATTGCACAGGCGTGGGCAAGGCGATGTTGGCCTACATGTCGCCCAAACGGTTGGAAATTGTCCTGCAACAGCAGGCCTATTTTCCCTATACGCCCAATACGCTAACCTCGGCAGAGCATGTGATGCGCGACATCTTGGACATCCGCAAACATGGCATCGCCTATGATAAAGAAGAGCACCAAGAGGGCATCATCTCGATCGCGGCGCCGGTGCTAATGGACAGTGGCCGTATTATTGGGGCGGTGTCGGTGGCGACATCCACATCAAAAATGTCCCTCAGTGATCTCAGTGGATTTCAAGCGGCCCTCCTCGAGGCGGCCGATGCAATTGGAAAAGACGCGTCGAAATGGCAGTTTCCCTCGTGAACGGCCTCACATGTACGCAATGAAAGGACAATAAATGTCAGGTGTGGTTCTAGAAAATGCAATTAAACGCTACGGCGCGACCCAAGTTGTGCATGGTGTGAATTTAGAAATTGAAGACGGCGAATTTTGTGTCTTTGTCGGCCCGTCGGGCTGCGGAAAATCGACGTTATTGCGCATGATTGCGGGGCTTGAGGAAACAAGCGCGGGGACCATCACCATAGGCACGCGCGATGTGACCAAAATGGATCCCGCTGAGCGCGGCGTGGCGATGGTGTTTCAAACCTACGCGCTTTATCCACATATGACGGTCGCGCAGAACATGGGCTTTGGCCTGAAAATGAATGGCGTCGACAAAGCAACGATTGAGGCCAAAGTGGCCGAGGCGAGCCGTATTTTAAAGCTCGATGACTATCTGGCGCGCAAACCCAAGGCTCTCTCTGGGGGGCAGCGGCAGCGGGTCGCCATTGGTCGCGCGATTGTGCGGGGCCCAGAAGTGTTCTTGTTTGATGAGCCGTTGTCAAACTTGGACGCAGAGCTGCGCGTGGATATGCGCGTTGAAATCTCGCGGCTGCACAAAGAAATCGGCGCGACGATGATCTATGTGACCCATGATCAAGTTGAGGCGATGA
>JBDNBY010000101.1:0-2678 GCA_039767595.1 Paracoccaceae bacterium
CCCGCACCAGAGAAGGTGAGCTTGCCTGGATTGGCTTTGGCCCAATCAATGACATCGGCCATGGAGTTAAACTCACTGTCTGCGGCCACAACAAATACCGCCGGATCTGCACCCCAGTTGGCAATGGGCTCGAAACTATCGGCCGAATATTCGACGCCGCCCTGAATAGATTGGGCAATGAAATGCGGGATGTTATATGCGCCCATGGTATAGCCATCGGCTTCGGCAGCTGTGGCCAGCCAGTTCCAGCCGACGCGGCCCCCGGCGCCGGGTTTGTTGATAATGGCAACAGGCATGCCCAAGGCATCGTCATTGCCAGCGGTCATGGTGACGATACGGGCTTGGAAATCTGTGGCGCCGCCGGCGCCATAGCTGACCATCAGCATAATCGGACGCTCAGGATAACTTGCGTGGCCATCGGCCTGCGCGGAGCTGGCCAAAGTGGCAAGGGCAATGGCTGCACCTGCGAGTAGTTTCTTCATTTTCTAGTCCTCCCTAGTGGTGATGATGCCCTGCCGCGTCTACGGTTCAGGACCAAATCTCTCGCGGCGTGTATACGTTCAAGATAAGTGCGAAGAGACAGTACATGACGGCCATAAAGCCGGCCGTGATGATGGCGCGCATGACCCAAGACCGGAGCTGCCGGTGATCTGCGGGGTCATACCAAGTGAGTAGAATAAAGAAGGCGAGGGTCGTTCCGGTGTAAAACCCAAAGAACTTGGCCCCCCAAAAAACATAGGCTACGGCGACAGCGAGACCGGGCAGGATACGGGCAATTTCCTGGCGGCTGAAACCGCCCTCTTGAGCCGCGCCGTCTCTGAGGGCTTTGAAAAAGGTCCAGAGGGCGAGCACAACAAAGACGGTTGAGATGAGGCGCGGAAAGGCGAAAGCGGCCGCCGGGGTTTGGGTATAGCTGACAAAGCAGACCCACAGCCCGACAAGGGCGATGAGCCCCGCGGGGATGGCATGTTGAAACCGCTGCATCACAAAGCCCTCCCTTGGTTGCGATTTTTCATCTCAAGCCAGACCGAATAGATGATCGAACCCAAGACGATGGCAATCAGCACCATGTTTAAGGTGCCGGTAAAGAAATACGGCAAGACCCCATTTTGCGCCGCCGCGATCATCGCGCCTTCGACAAAGTTGCCTTCCGCAATTGGGCCTAAGATCAATCCCAAAACCAACGGGGCGGCGGAGTAGCCGTAGCGTTCCAGAAAATACATACCCGCGCCGAGAACCAGCATGACAAATACGTCATCCATAGACAGCTGCACTGAGTAGCTGCCGAATACCGCAAGGGCCAGGACCACAGCGGCCATGACCGCGCGCGGCACGCGTGCCACATTGGCGGCCAGACCCGCGATCATGAGGCCAAAGACACACATCAAGATTTGCCCGATCAGCATGGAGTTGATGAAGGGCCAAACGACCTCTGGATAGTCACGGAAAATATTTGGGCCGGGGAAAATTCCATGGATGATCAACCCGCCGAGCAATACCGCAGCTGTCGGGCTGCCGGGGATTGAGAGGGTGAGCAAGGGGATCAAGGAGGGTCCGACCATGGCGTTATTGGCCGATTCTGCGGCGATAATGCCCTCTGAATGGCCCGTGCCGAATTTCTCGCGCTCTGGGCTGAAATTGCGGGTTTGATCATAGGCCACCAGACCTGCGATTTGCCCACCCACGCCGGGGATCAAACCGATGATTGCGCCGACAGAGGTTCCGATGCCGAGCGCGCGCGTGCGGCGGCTCACTTCTGTGATGGCCTGGCGCAGCGGATGGGGCTTAATGCTCAGGACTTCAAGATCGTCCCGAGAGCGGCCCTTGGCAAACATTGAGATCACCTGCGGAATGGCAAAAAGACCAATCAGCGCGGGAATGATGTTGATGCCTCCCGCAAGAGAGGAATGAAAAATAAAGCGCTGTGTGCCTAAGATATCGTCAAAGCCGATCGTGGAAATCCAAAGGCCGATACATCCGGCCAATAGGCCCTTGATGACAGAGTTGCTGCCCAAAGTGCCAATGACAGTCACACCAAGGATCGCGATCCAGAAACTTTCACTTGGGCCAAAGACCAAGGCCCATTTGGCGAGCACCGGCGTGGCGAAGATCAGAAGAAGCACCCCGGCGACACCGCCAAAGAGCGAGGCCAGGAATGACAATTGTAAAGCGCGCTTGCCGTCACCCTTGCGCGCCATCGTGTGGCCGTCCAATGTGGTGGCAATATTGGCCGGCGCTCCCGGAATTTTCAGCAAAATGGCACTGACCGCACCGCCCGCGACCGTAGAGGTGTAAAGCGCCCCTAACAAAATCAGCCCATGAGCGGGCTCCATCTTGAAGGTGAAAGGAATGGCCAAAGCCACCGCCATAGTGGGCGAAAGGCCTGGCGTGGCGCCAAGGATCAACCCAAAGACGGTGCCCAGCAACAACATGCCAAAGGCCCAAAGGGTGAAGACATCGTCAAAGTAGTAAAGGAACTCCATTGGTGATCCACAGTCCTGTGTTGCGGTTGACTTATCACAGTAGGCGATGAAAATAGTAATGCAAACGTTTTCATAAAATTTACCAAAATGAGGTTTTTATGTCATTAAAGCAGGGAGGTAAGGCGGATATCGTCGATGTCGCGCGCCGGGCAGGGGTCTCAATTTCGACGGTTTCTCGCAGCTTTAACCACCCGA
>JBDNBY010000102.1:0-12718 GCA_039767595.1 Paracoccaceae bacterium
ATGAGTTGGGGAACCGCGAGGTTATTGTCACGGATGATGCCGATGTGATCGCATCTGCAGATTACCTACTGCTGCCCGGCGATGGCGCCTTTCCGGCGTGCCGCAAGGCGTTGATGACCAAAACCGGTGTTTTTGACGCGATTGATCATGCTGTCTCGTCGCGGGGCATTCCGTTTTTGGGCATTTGCGTAGGCATGCAAATGCTTGGGCGCGACAGTGACGAATACGAGCTGACCTCGGGCTTTGGTTGGATCGATGGCCATGTGCGTGAAATCCCCGCGGCGCCCTCTTTAAAAGTGCCGCATATGGGGTGGAATGACTTGGTCATCACTCAAGACCACCCGATCATGGCCGATGTTCGCACAGGGGCGCATGTCTATTTCGTGCATTCCTATCATATGGAGATGACCGCGCAGGATCAGCGCATTGCACATTGCGCATATGGCACTGATCTCACGGCAATTGTTGGGCGTGATAATATTCTTGGTTTTCAATTTCACCCTGAGAAAAGCCAGGCCGTCGGCCTGACCTTGATCAAAAACTTTTTGACGTGGGCGCCGTAGAGCCGCATCGCGCCGCATCACATCCATGCGGCGCCATACTGTTTATAGCGGATCGCGTTACTGCACGCGCGTCCACTCTTGACCGCGGCAAATAAGACCACCCAAAACGCAGCCCTTCACTTGCAACACATTATCAGAGGTGACCGCCATTTTAGAGTTATAGGTTTTTTCCGTATCCGGCGCATAGATCGTTCCGCCCGAATAGGTGCCATCCCCGTGAGAGACCATATCTTTGATAATCACGGTGCCCAGAACATCCTTCGCCTCTGGCGTGGTCGAGACGGAGCCGTCATCTTCAAACGTTTTGATGATCGTGCCACAGACTTTGCCGTCACACGGCTTCACGTCCACATGGGCATAGCCGCCATCTTCGCCAGATTGCGTTTGCCATAGGCCCAAAACAGGCTCGGCCATCGCGGCAGAGCCGATCATCATCACTGTTGCCACAGAAGAAAGTAAAAATGCACGCATGTTGAACCTTATTTCAAATTACACCCTTAAAACGC
Organism: Paracoccaceae bacterium; assembly: GCA_039767595.1. Classification (GTDB taxonomy): domain Bacteria; phylum Pseudomonadota; class Alphaproteobacteria; order Rhodobacterales; family Rhodobacteraceae; genus JBDNBY01. Next base: position 1,070 of record JBDNBY010000102.1, read on the forward strand.
TACTGAACTGATGATTATTTGCAAGAGAATTTGCGCATAATCTTGCCTTTGACGTGTGGTCATGCGACAGGAGCTGCAAAAAGATGGAGCAACAGCCATGATCCTATACCCTGCGATTGACCTCAAAGACGGGCAAGCCGTCCGCCTGCTGCGCGGTGATATGGACAAGGCCACTGTCTTTAGCGACAGTCCCGCCACACAAGGCCAAGCCTTTGTCGAGGCAGGTTGCGCATGGTTGCATTTGGTCGATCTCAATGGTGCCTTTGCCGGCGAGCCTGTCAATGGCACTGCCGTTGAGGCGATCTTAGAGCGCTGCAGCGTTCCGGCGCAATTGGGCGGCGGCATTCGGACCATGGAGACCATCGATATGTGGATTGAGCGCGGCATCTCGCGCGTGATCTTGGGCACTGTGGCCGTTGAGGATCCTGATCTTGTGCGCGCCGCGGCCAAAAAACATCCCGGCAAAGTGGCCGTTGGCATCGATGCGCGCAATGGGTTGGTCGCAACCAAAGGCTGGGCCGAGGAAACCAATGTGCGCGTGACGGATTTGGCCAAATCCTTCGAAGATGCCGGCGTGGCCGCGATTATTTACACGGACATCAATCGCGATGGCGCCATGCAAGGCCCCAATATTGACGCGACCGCAGAGCTGGCCCATGCAGTGAGCATCCCTGTCATCGCCTCGGGCGGCGTATCATCGATTGAGGATTTGATTGCCCTGCGCGATTGCGGCGCCGCGCTCGATGGGGCGATTTCTGGGCGGGCGCTTTATGATGGCGCGATAGATTTGGCCCAAGCGCTGAGCGTGCTCAATGCTTAAGACACGGATCATCCCTTGCCTTGATGTGGCCGATGGCCGCGTTGTCAAAGGCGTGAATTTTGTTGGACTGCGCGATGCCGGCGATCCTGTTGAGGCGGCCAAGCGCTATGATGCGGCGGGCGCCGATGAAATTTGTTTTCTAGACATTCATGCCACCCATGAAAATCGCGGATTGATGTATGATATGATCCGCCGCTGTGCGCAGGAATGCTTTGTGCCCCTCACTGTGGGCGGCGGCGTGCGCAGCGCGGATGATGTGCGCACTCTTTTGCGCGCCGGCGCTGACAAAGTGTCGTTTAACTCGGCCGCGGTGGCCAATCCAGATGTGATCACGCAAGCCGCCGATATCTTTGGCGCGCAATGTATCGTGGCGGCGATCGACGCCAAAACAGTGGCAGAGGGCCGCTGGGAAATCTTCACCCATGGCGGCCGCAAGCCCACAGGCATTGATGCCGTGGCATTCGCACAATTGATGCAGAAAAATGGTGCAGGCGAGATCCTTTTGACCTCGATGGATAAGGATGGCACGAAATCGGGCTATAACCTTGGCCTGACCCGCGCGATAAGTGACGCCGTGAGCATCCCCGTCATCGCCTCGGGCGGAGTGGGCACGCTGGATCACTTGGTCGACGGGGTCACCAAGGGCGGCGCTGCGGCGGTATTAGCGGCGTCAATTTTCCATTTTGGGGAATACACCATTGCCCAAGCCAAGGCCCATATGCAAGACGCCGGCATTCCAATGAGGATCACATGAGCACGCTACACACGCTATTTGACACAATACACTCTCGCAAATCCGCCGATCCAAAATCGAGCTGGACGGCAAAGCTACTTTCAAAAGGCCCCGAAAAATGCGCCGAAAAATTTGGCGAAGAGGCCATTGAAGCCATCATCGAAGCCGTCAAAGGCGATCGCGACAAATTGATTTCAGAGGCCGGAGATGCGCTTTATCACTTTATGGTCATGCTCGCGGCACGTGACGTGACGCTGGCCGATGTCGAGGCGGAACTGGAAAAGCGGACACAGCAATCGGGCATTGATGAAAAGAAAAACCGCTAAAACACCGATTTAAATTCTGTTGTTTCAATGTGTTCTTCGGATGGATCTTGCCCCACACGGCGTGCCCCGCGCCATAAAAAGAGCTTTGCAACTCCATGCCACGCCCCAACCGAGGGCGCAAAATAATCTGTTGTGACGCGCACTTGCCAAAAGGACGGCAGAGGCATGCCCGCGGCGCCGGCGCTGAGCATCATGACCGACAACGCCACATTGGACAAAGGCCGCGCCGCACGCGCGCTGTAGATGTGCCCACCTATATCGCCATGCGTGCCACGCATCCAAATTTGGCGCATTTGGGCCGTAGATGCCGGATCACTTTGCCACATGACAGGTCGATAGGCATGGCGCCGCTCATCTCTGGCGAGGATGTGCAGCGCGCGCTCAACACCACCGGCCAAGTGGGGGTTGTGAAATCTATGGTCGATCCCAAAGATGCGATCCAAGACGGCAAAGCGTAATCCCATGGCCTTGACCGTGTCCCACACACCTAAAAAGGCAATCGGCGTTTGCGGATGACACCGCTGCGCGATATATTGTGACATATGCGTCCCTGTCAGATTTCTGCGATAAAGACGAAAATGCCGATCAATGGCGCGCTGGGTGGTGTGGTGCGCACGCAAAAGCCCATAGCGATCGATCCACCCTGAAAGCGAGCGCACCGCATAGGCACCACGTGAAAATCCAATGAGATAAATTTGATCACCAGTCCGATAGCGCATCGCCAACCAACCATAGGCGCCTTTGATATGGGCATTAATCCCGCGCCCGATAGCCAAGTGATGCACATTGGCCCAATCGCGCCACTGCAGGCCGGGTTGATAATAAATATTGACCCTTTCCCTCAAGGCGCGGTCATTTCTGAGCATTTTATACATCAAGCCGACATTGGTCTCATGGCCGGGCGTTAAACGCGAAAGCGTGCCGTCGATCAAAATAATATGAATGCGGGCTTTGGGCGAATAGCAAATGCGCGGGCGCGATGTTTTAAAGAATATGCGATTATGCCGCAGCGCAGCCCCAAATCGTGGCATCTGCCCCTCCTTTTCCCATGCGTAGGCTTGCCGCGGCTTGAGTGGAATTTCAAGGGAAATTCGATGGATTTCCGGTCAAAGCGCGTCGATGCTCTTTCCCTTGTGACTTGGGCGGTGTAGGGAATGAGCAAAAGCTAAGATGAGGGATCCGCAATGGCATTGGATAAGACGTTTAACGCACAAGAGGCCGAAAGCCGTCTGTATCACGCATGGGAAGAGGCCGGCTGCTTTACCGCAGGGGCCAATGCGTCAAAATCTGAGACCTTCTGCATTATGATCCCTCCGCCCAATGTGACAGGCGTCTTGCATATGGGACATGCGTTTAACAATACGCTTCAAGATATCCTCACGCGCTGGCACCGGATGCGCGGCTTTGACACGCTGTGGCAACCAGGCCAAGACCACGCAGGCATCGCCACGCAAATGGTGGTCGAACGTGAACTCGCAAAGGCCGGCGCCCCCTCGCGCCGCGAGCTGGGCCGCGATGCGTTTTTGGACAAAGTCTGGGACTGGAAAAAACAATCTGGCGGCACAATCATCGAACAGCTCAAGCGCCTTGGCGCCTCGTGCGATTGGTCGCGCAACGCCTTTACCATGTCTGGTGCCGAAGGCGCCCCCGCTGGAGAAGAGGGTAATTTCCACGATGCTGTGATCAAAGTATTCGTTGAAATGTACAACAAAGGTCTGATTTACCGCGGCAAACGCCTTGTCAATTGGGATCCACATTTCGAAACGGCCATCTCGGATCTCGAAGTCGAGAATATCGAAACACCCGGCCATATGTGGCACTTTAAATACCCCCTCGCGGGCGGTGAGACTTATACCTATGTCGAGAAAGACGAAGACGGCAACATCCTCCTTGAGGAAACGCGCGATTACATTTCGATTGCAACAACCCGCCCCGAGACGATGCTGGGCGATGGGGCGGTGGCCGTGCATCCCGATGACGCGCGTTACGCCCCGATTGTCGGCAAGCTGTGCGAAATCCCCGTCGGCCCCAAAGAGCATCGCCGCCTGATCCCGATCATCACGGATGAATATCCCGATATGAATTTCGGGTCGGGCGCCGTGAAAATCACTGGCGCGCATGACTTCAACGATTATCAAGTCGCCAAGCGCGGCAAGATCCCGATGTACTCGCTCATGGATACGCGCGGGGCGATGCGCGCCGATGGCGCCCCCTATGCCGACGAGGCCGCCAAGGCCCAAGCGATCCGCGATGGCGATATGGAGTGGGATGAACATGTCGTTGCGGCGATCAATTTGGTCCCAGACGACTATCGCGGGCTCGACCGTTTTGAGGCCCGCAAAAAAGTCGTGGCCGCCATCACCGCCGATGGCCTTGCGGTCATGACCCAAGAGACCACCACAGACGAAGACGGCACCGAGGTCACGCGCGATGTGCCGATGGTCGAGAACAAGCCGATTATGCAGCCCTTTGGCGATCGCTCCAAAGTGGTGATCGAGCCGATGCTCACCGATCAGTGGTTTGTCGATACGTCGAAAATCGTTGGTCCTGCACTTGATGCCGTGCGCAATGGAGACATTAAAATCATCCCTGAAAGCGGCGAGAAAACCTATTATCACTGGCTTGAGAATATCGAACCGTGGTGTATTTCGCGCCAATTGTGGTGGGGACACCAAGTGCCCGTTTGGTATGATAGCGATGGCAATATGTACTGTGCCGCCACGCAGGCCGAAGCCCAAGCGCAGGCCGGACGCGATGACCTGACCCGCGATCCAGATGTTTTGGATACATGGTTCTCATCTGGTTTGTGGCCGATTGGCACATTGGGCTGGCCCGAGCAAACCGATGAGCTGAGCAAATATTTCTCAACCGATGTGTTGATCACAGGGCAGGATATTTTGTTCTTCTGGGTCGCGCGCATGATCATGATGCAATTGGCCGTGGTGGATGAAATCCCGTTCCATACTGTCTATTTGCATGGTCTGGTGCGCGATGAAAAAGGGCAAAAAATGTCTAAATCCAAGGGCAACGTTGTCGATCCCTTGGATATCATTGACGAATTTGGCGCCGATGCGCTGCGCATGACCAATGCGGCGATGGCCTCGATTGGCGGTGTGCTCAAACTCGATAAACAGCGCGTAGCCGGCTATCGCAACTTTGGCACCAAACTGTGGAATGCCGCACGATTTGCCGAGATGAACGGCGCCGCGCATGGCCAAACGGCGGCGCCGCACGCCACGGCCACCGCGAATAAATGGATCATCGGCGAGACGGCCAAAATTCGTCTCGTCGTGGATGAGGCGCTCGCGCAGTATCGCTTTAACGATGCGACCTTGGGTCTATATGCCTATGTCTGGGGCAAAGTCTGTGACTGGTATGTTGAATTCTCCAAGCCGCTCCTGAATGAAGACAGCCCCGACCGTGCCGAGACTCAGGCGGTCATGGGCTGGGTGATTGATCAATGTTTGATCATGCTGCACCCGATCATGCCCTTTATCACCGAAGAGCTTTGGAGCACCTTGGCCGAGCGGGACAAAATGCTCGTCCATGCCGATTGGCCGACGTATGGCGATGACTTGATCGACGCGCAGGCGGATCGGGAAATGAATTGGGTGATCTCGCTCATTGATGAAATCCGCTCGGTGCGCGCGCAAATGCGGGTGCCGGCGGGCCTCAAGGTCAATATGGTGCAGGCCGAGCTGGACGATGCCGGACGCGCCGCGCTGCTCAACAACGAAGCGTTGATTTTCAAATTGGCCCGCGTCGAGACGATCACCGCAGTTGAGAGTTTCCCCAAAGGAACCGCCACAATCAACGTCGCCGGTGGCGTCTTTGGCCTGCCCCTTGCGGATATTATCGATGTGAGCGCGGAAAAAGCGCGGCTTGAAAAATCGCTTGGGAAACTGGCCAAAGAATTGGGTGGCCTCAAGGGGCGTTTGAGCAACCCCAAATTCATCGCCTCTGCCCCCAAAGAGGTCATTGATGAGGCCCAAGAAAACCTGCGCCTGCGCGAAGAAGAAGAGGCGCAACTCAAATCCGCCCTCGCGAGATTGGCGGAACTTGGCTAACCCCCTCATTCATTAACAAAAAAGGGCCCCAATTTGGGGCCCTTTTTCGTAATGCATATATTTATGTGCGCTAGAGCGTCGCGTAAATCTCGATCACACGGCTGATCGCGGCCTCTGGCGTCATTTCTTGGCTCTCGCCGGTTTTGCGGCTTGTTAATTCCACGACACCGTTTTTCAAACCACGCGGCCCCACTGTGATGCGCCATGGCAGACCGATGAGGTCCATCGTTGCGAATTTGCCCCCTGCCCGTTCGTTGCGATCATCATAGAGCGGCTCGAGGCCGGCTTGTGTTAGCTGTGCGTAGAGGCTGTCGCAGGCGGCATCGGCCTCTGCATCGCCTTGTTTGAGATTGACAATCCCCACATGGAACGGAGTCACGCCTTCGGGCCAAATGATGCCTTTGTCGTCATGGCTGGCTTCGATAATCGCGCCCAGCAGGCGGCTCACGCCGATGCCGTGGCTGCCCATATGCACAGGGATCTGGGCGCCCTCTGGGTCGCTGACGGTGGCCTTCATCGCATCGGAATATTTCGTCCCAAAATAGAAGATCTGCCCCACTTCGATCCCGCGCGCTGTGCGCTGACGCTCAGCTGGGATCGCGTCAAAGAGCGCCGCGTCATGAGTTTCATCCGTGCGGGCATAGCGCGAGGTGAATTCCTCTAGGACGCCTTGGCATTCCGCAACGTTGTCGTAATCAATCGCGCGATCGCCAAATTTCAGATCGGTCACTTCACTATCATAGAACACTTCGGATTCGCCTGTGTCGGCCAGCACCAAAAACTCATGCGTATAATCCCCGCCAATCGGGCCGCCATCTGCGCGCATCGGGATCGCCTGTAGGCCCATCCGCTCGTAACTGCGCAGATAGCTGACAAGATGGCGGTTATACGCATGCAGCGCCGCCTCTTTGCTCAGATCAAAGTTATAGCCGTCTTTCATATAGAACTCGCGCCCGCGCATCACGCCAAAGCGCGGCCGACGTTCATCACGAAATTTCCATTGGATATGATAGAGCGTTAGCGGCAAATCTTTGTAAGATTTGACATAAGAGCGGAAAATATCCGTAATCAACTCTTCATTCGTCGGGCCATAGAGCATGTCGCGGCCATGGCGATCACTGATGCGAAGCATTTCCTCGCCATAATCATCATAGCGGCCACTCTCGCGCCATAAATCCGCCGATTGCAGCGTCGGCATCAGCATGGGGATGTGTCCGGCGCGGATTTGTTCCTCGTGCACGATGTCTTCGATCCGCTTGAGAACTTTGAACCCTAAGGGGAGCCAAGAGTAGATCCCCGCGCTGGATTGCTTGATCATCCCCGCGCGGAGCATCAATCGATGCGAGACGATTTGCGCCTCGGCTGGGGTTTCTTTGAGAACAGGTAGGAAGTAACGCGACAAACGCATGGACGACTCCGTTGAATAAAGCTATTACACTCCCGTTTATGGAACGCAGGCTGTTGGGGCAAGGGCGAAGAGCGAGAAAACCGTTTTAGGCCACTTTGCCCGCCCATCCATCGGTCTATGATTTAAATGTATTGGGGATATCGTGGCACTCGATTTGAAAACACAAACACGATACTGGGGCATTGGCGCCGTGGTATTTTTTGCGCTTATGTGGCTTTTTGGGGATGTCTTATTACCCTTTGTTCTAGGCGGCGCGATTGCCTATTTCCTTGACCCTATTGCCGACCGGCTGGAACATCGCGGCCTCTCGCGGATGAGCGCGGTGGTGATTATCTCAATCGGGGTTACATTGCTGGCCATTTTGGCCGTACTGCTGGTTGTGCCGTTGTTTATTTCGCAATCCATCGCTTTGGTCAGTGCCGCGCCGCAATTGATCCAAGACTTTACAACATTTTTGACCACACGCTTTCCAAGCCTCTTGGATGAACAATCCGCGTTGCGCAGTGTGTTGGCCGACCTTGCCGCGCTGTTGCAAGAGAACGGGCCAGCCATTTTACAATCCGCGGTGGCCTCTGTCTCATCGCTTATGAACTATGCCATGATTGCAGTCATTGCGCCGATCGCCTCGATCTATCTGCTCTATGATTGGGACAATATGATCGCCAAGGTTGATGCGCTGTTGCCACGCGATCATGCGCAAACCATTCGCCAATTGGCCGGTGATATTGATCAAGTCATTTCATCGTTTGTGCGCGGCATGGGCACCGTTTGCTTGATCATGGGCACATATTACGCCGTCGCGCTGATGATTGTCGGCCTGCAATTTGGCGTAGTGATTGGCCTGATTGCGGGGCTAGTGACCTTTATCCCATATGTCGGGGCGCTCGTGGGCGGGGCCTTGGCCATTGGTTTGGCGTTGTTTCAATTTTGGGGGGATTGGCTGTCGATCGGTGCAGTTGTGGCGATTTTCATTGCCGGTCAAGCGGCCGAAGGCAATGTGATCACGCCAAAACTTGTGGGCGAGTCTGTGGGACTACATCCTGTGTGGTTGTTGATCGCCCTATCCGTCTTTGGCGCGATGTTTGGCTTTGTTGGAATGCTGATTGCTGTGCCTTTGGCCGCCTCGCTTGGGGTGCTTGTGCGCTTTGCCGCGGGGCATTATACGCAATCCAAGCTATACCTTGGGGCGAATTACTCACACAAAGATAATGGCGAATGAGTGAGCAACTTTTCTTTGATCTCTTTGAGGCCAAACCGTTCAGTGCCTCTGGCTTTTTGAGGGCAGAGTGCAATCGAGATGCCTTTGCCCAAGTGACAACGATCCGCTGGCCCGCGTTGCATGGGGTGCTCGCAGGGCCAGAGGGATCGGGCAAAACGCATTTGGCTCATATTTGGGCCGATGCCACTGGCGCCAAAGTCTATAGTATTGAAGACAGTTTATCCTTTAGCGAACAATCCATTATCAAACATGGGATCGTCATCGACAATATGGATCGCCTCAAAGGCCGGCGCGATCTGCAAGCGGCGCTTTTTCATTTGCACAATGCTGCCCTGCGCCATGAGCAGCCGATCTTATTTGTCGGCCGCGGCACGCTGAGCGGCTGGAAAATTGAGCTGCCTGACTTGCTAACGCGTCTGTCGGCGCTGGCGCCGTTTTATCTCTATCGGCCGGATGATGTGTTGCTGATGCAAGTGCTCGGCTCTCTCTTTGTTGAGCGCGGCCTCTTTCCGCCGGCCTCTGTGGTGCAATATATTGTGACGCGTATGCCACGCTCTTTGACGCGGGCTCATGAAATTGTAGCCTATCTTGATACTGTATCGCTAACGCAAAAAAAGCCGCTCACAGTTCCCTTTGCCGCAAAACTTTTAAAATCTTGGTTTAACACGCCACACAGCACGCCATAAACGAGGCCCCCTATGCCAAACGCGTTACAAGATTTATTTCCCAAGCCCCGCTCCGTTGGCCGCGTGGGCGTTGTGGATATCGGCTCTAACTCCGTGCGGCTTGTGGTGTTTGATGGCAACGCGCGCAATCCGGACTATTTTTTCAACGAAAAAATCATGTGCGAATTGGGCGCAGGGCTGAGTAAAACCGGACGCCTCAATCCCGAGGGCCGCGCGCGCGCGCTGCGCGAACTCGCACGGTTTCAGGCGTTGGCCGATATGCTGGGCACAGGGCCCCTTATTGCCGTGGCCACAGCCGCGGTGCGCGATGCATCGGACGGCCCCGAGTTTTGCCGCGAGGTCAAACACCAGACTGGATTAGACATCATCGTCCTGTCTGGCCCACAAGAGGCCGAGCTCGCAGCCTATGGCGTGTTGATGGGGCGACCGGCCTCTTCGGGCTGTGTCGTTGACATTGGCGGGGCGTCGATGGAAATCGCTCAGCTTGACAACGGCGCACTGACCGCCAGTCAAACCTCGCCTTTGGGGCCGCTCAAACTAATCGATATGATAGAGGCCGAGCGCCCCGAGCATATCCGAAAGCACATCAAATCACTTTATAAAATCACAACAAAAACCCCGCAGCCGATGATCCTAGTCGGGGGCTCATGGCGGGCCATCGCGCGCATTGATATGCACCGGCGCGACTATCCGCTGCATGTGTTGCATGAATATGACCTTAGCCTCGAGGCGGTCCAACAGACCCGCGCCCTTGTTGCCGACCAAGATCCAGAAGAGCTGCGCAGGATTTGTGGCATCTCTGCGGCGCGCATGGCGCTGCTGCCCCTCGCTCTCCAAGTTCTTGAGGCGCTGATCACGCGATTCGAGCCAACGCGCCTGTCGATATCGGCCTTTGGTCTGCGCGAAGGCGTGCTGTTCACACAGCTGCGCCCCAAATTACGCGATGCAGATCCGCTGTTGAAAACCTGCGCGCGCGCCGAAGAGCTTCACGCGCGCCAACCTGGGTTCGGTGATCAACTGGCACGGTTTGTGGCCCCGCTCTTTGAAGGTCGCGACTTGCAAATTCAACGTCTGATCCACGCTGCCGCGCTTATTCACGATATCGCATGGCGCACACATCCCGATTTTCGCGCAGATGCCTGTTTTGATTTTGTCACCCGCGCCAATATGGCCAAGCTCAGCCACCAAGAGCGGATCTTCCTCGCTGTGGCGCTAAGCTATCGATATCGCAATAAAACATTAGATTTGGCCCCTTATACGGCGCTGATTTCACCGCAGTGGGCCGAAGATGCCCAAATTTTAGGGCGTGCATTGCGATTTGGAGCAATGTTTTTGCTCCGAAGTGATTCCTCGGGCATGCCGGCCCAGTTGGAGTGGAGCGCGCAGAACATGACCCTCACCTTGCATTTGGATGCGGCGGCTCAGCCTCTTTATGGTGAAATTGCCGAAAAAAGGTTTGAAGCGTTGGCAAAATCACTCCAAGCGCAGGCCGTGGTTCAAGCCCCATAACAGGCGCGCGGCGCCTTAGTCCTCGGTGGCGCGCACGGTTTTTGCAAACTCATAAAAGACTGCGCCGGTCGCCCCGATAAAGCCTTTGTCGGCATTGGGATCTTGGTTTGGGCGAATGGGTTCGAATAAAACTCCAGCTTCGCGCGCGATTAACTGCGGCCCAGCAACATCGCATATGTCAAAATTACGCGCCCACATGGCATCCAAACGTCCAGCCGCCAAATAGATCACGTCCATCCCAGTCGCCCCAGAGCTGCGCACGCCGGCACAGGCGGGTGCCACTTGCGCCAATTCGCGCAACACTGCGGGCAAATAGACCTCATTGCGCGCGGGAATTGGGGCGCTGACCACAGCGTCACTCACATGCGTTTGATCTGATGCGCGAATACGGCGTTCATTGAGCCATGCGCCCAGCCCTTTTTCCGAGAAAAACATCTCGTCCGTCACAGGGTAATGCACCACGGCCGAAACGACATTGCCCTTATGCTCAAGCGCGATCGAAATGCCCCACATCGGCGAACCTTTGGCGAAATTCAGCGGGCCCATCACAGGGGCCACAAGCCACCGGCGTGTGGGATCCTCGCCGATCATTTCCTCTTCACCTGTGGCCAAATACCCATAGGTTTTGCGCGCTTCGGTCAATTCCTCGCGGAGTTTTTGCGACACACGCTCATGCGATTTTTGAGCAAACTCAACGGCGCCTGCCACATGCCCTTGTAAGTTTTCAATCTCAGTAAAATCTTTGAGAAGAATACGCCCCGCGGCGCGGGCCACTTTGAACATGATATTGAGATTGGCAGAACCTTGCATGGTTTGTCCTTTTGGTCAGATGGTAAGCTGCGCCCTTACACCCTCCGCGTCCTTTTGCCAAGGGGCATGGG
>JBDNBY010000103.1:0-8170 GCA_039767595.1 Paracoccaceae bacterium
GAGCTGCGCGTGGATATGCGCGTTGAAATCTCGCGGCTGCACAAAGAAATCGGCGCGACGATGATCTATGTGACCCATGATCAAGTTGAGGCGATGACCTTGGCCGATAAGATCGTTGTACTGCGCGCGGGGCGGATCGAGCAAGTTGGCTCGCCGATGGAGCTGTATCAAAACCCAGATAACAAATTTGTCGCCGGCTTTATCGGATCGCCGTCGATGAACTTTTTGAACGGAGAGGTGGCCGGCGAGACACTTACACTGCCCGCTCTGGATGATTTGACAGTGAAGGCACCCAGCTTTTTGCCCCAAGGCGCGGTGACAGTGGGGATCAGACCCCAAGAGATCACACTTCAGACGGCGCCATCACCTGTCAAAGTGGATATCTCCGAACGGCTCGGCGGGGTGGCCTATGATTATCTCAACACCCCAACGGGCGAGCGGATTGTCGTCGAAACGCGGGGCAACACAGTCTTGACATCTGGCACACAAGTGGTTGTGAATTTTGATGTCCAAGAGGCGCTGTATTTTGATCCAAAAACTGAAGCGCGCCTGAGATAGATCGAATGACACAGGCGGTTCAACAAAGCCGCACTTTGCAAGGATGAGATGAGGGCGAGATAGGGACGAGATGAAACGAGCGTTAGGCACATGTTACTATCCCGAGCATTGGTCCGAGGATCTGTGGCATCAAGATGCGCAGCGTATGGTCGAGATTGGCCTGACATGGGTGCGCATTGGGGAATTCGCATGGTCAAAACTCGAACCCGCCGCAGGGGATTTGCAGTTTGAATGGCTGGATCGGGCCATTGAGATCCTCGGCGCGGCGGGTCTCAAAGTGGTGTTGGGCACGCCAACTGCCACCCCGCCACGGTGGATGGTGGACAAACATCCCGACATGCTCGCGGTCGATGCTGCAGGGGCACCGCGTAAGTTTGGATCGCGGCGGCATTATTGCTTTAGCCATCTGGGATATCGCCGCGAATGCGCGCGTATCGTGGGTCTATTGGCGCAGCGCTATGGGCAAAACCCGCATGTCGCGGCATGGCAAACCGATAACGAATACGGATGTCATGATACCATTTTGTCCTATAGCGATGCGGCGCGGCAGGCGTTTCAAACGTGGCTGCGCACGCAATATCCCGGGGATGGCAATGACGGCGATATAGATGCGCTCAATGCCGCATGGGGCAATGTGTTTTGGTCGATGGACTATGCCAACTTTGATCACATCGACCTGCCCAACCTCACGGTCACAGAGCCAAATCCCGCCCATGTCTTGGATTTTCGGCGTTTTGCCTCGGACGAAGTGGTGAGCTTTAACAAGCTGCAAGCCGATATTATTCGCGCATATTCCGATGCGCCAATTGCGCATAATTATATGGGGCGCATCACAGATTTTGATCATTTCAAAGTGGGGGATGATTTAGACATTGCCAGTTGGGATAGCTATCCGCTTGGGTTTTTAGAGGATCGCGTCAGCGCAAGCGAAGCGCATCGCGCCCTTTATGCCCGTCAGGGGGATCCAGATTTTCAGGCCTTTCACCATGACCTCTATCGAGCTGTGGGCAAGGGGCGCTGGTGGATCATGGAGCAACAACCCGGGCCAGTGAATTGGGCGCCGTATAACCCTGCGCCATTGCCGGGCATGGTGCGCCTATGGACATGGGAGGCGTTTGCCCACGGGGCCGAGGCCGTGTGCTATTTCCGCTGGCGCCAAGCCCCAATGGCCCAAGAGCAAATGCACGCCGGTCTGTTGCGCCCCGATAGCGCGCCGGCCGCCGCCTATCATGAGGCGCAGCAGGTGGTGCAAGAGTTGCGCGATGCCCCCGACGTTACGCCCGTCCAATCCCAAGTGGCCCTGATCTTTGATTACGAGGCGGATTGGGCATGGCAGATTCAACCCCATGCCAAGGGGCTATCCTATTTCGACATCGTCTTTGATGTCTATCGGGCGATGCGTGCGCTGGGCCTGTCCGTTGATATCGTACCGCCCACAGTGCGGGATTTAGAGGGTTATGATCTCGTCTCAGTCCCAGCCATGATGCACTTGCCCGAGAGTTTTAAACAGGTTCTGGCCGCTGCGCCCGCGCAAGTGGTCTATGGTCCACGCACGGCCGCGCGGGATGAAACTTTTAACATACCCGTGCCCTTGCCGCCCGATGTAGCAGATATTCCGGCCACAGTGTCCTATGTCGAAAGCTTGCGGCCCAGCGCCTCGGTTCCCCTTGAGGGGGGCGGGCAGGTGCAGGCCTATCGCGAACATCTTGAAACCGAGGCGCAGACGTGCCTGCGGGCAGCGGACGGCGGCACCATCATGATCCGCAACAACGCTGCATGGTATGTGGCAGCGGTATTAGATTTAGACGGGTGGTGCACGGTGTTGCGCCAGATCTGCGCCGCGGCGCAGATTGAGACCATGGATCTGCCCGCAGGGCTGCGCACGCGGATCACGGGGCAAGAGCGGTTTTGGTTCAATCACCTTCCGCATGCGATTGAATTTCGTGGACTGCATTTGCCCGCCGCCGGTGTCCTGCGCAGGTCTTTGGACGAGCGCGCATAAATGTGATGTGCGTTTTTTGGGTGGTGTGATAAGTTGAAACTTGATTTTAACAAAATATAAATCATCTCTTGGTAGAAAGAAAAAAGGAGCACACAGATGAAGGTATTACATATAGTGGCCACTGCGCTGGCCGTGACTTGCAGCGCTCAGATCGGTGTTGCTCATGAGGATGTCAAAGATCCCAATGTGAAACAGCGCATGATGCTGATGTCAGAAGTGGGTGCGAACACCAAAACATTGGGCAAAATGGCCAAAGGGGCACAGCCCTTTGATGCAGCCAGCGCTCAGGCGGCCTTGGCCAAAATCGCGGAACTCTCTAAGGCGGCCCCTGCGGCATTCGAAGTGCAGGGCGATGATCCCAAAACCGAAGCGTTGCCTGTGATTTGGGATGAGTTTGATAATTTTACCGATCTATCGATGAAACTCTCGGCCGATGCCGAAATGCTGGCCGGTCAAGTCAACACTCTTGACGATTTACGCGCGAATATGGCGTTGATTGGCGGGGGCTGTAAGGCCTGCCATAGCAAATACCGCGAGTGATGTGATGCGGCGATGGGCCTTGGGGCTATGTGCTGTGGCTGTGTTGGGGGCCGTTGGGTATTTTGTTATCACTGCCCCCAAACAGACCAGCACGATTGCCTTAGCGCAGCTCGAAAATGTGGATCTGCAGCGCGGGGCCAAAGTGTTTTCAGTGGCGGGCTGTGCCAATTGTCACATATCCGTGGGGCAAGACGACCCTTTGCACCTTGGTGGGGGAATGGTGTTTGACACGCCATTTGGAAAATTTGTCGCGCCCAATATCTCAATGGATCCAGAGCATGGCATCGGCGCATGGGATGCGCGCGCGTTTTATGCCGCAGTTAAATGGGGGCAATCGCCCGACGGGTCGCATTATTTCCCTGTGTTTCCCTATAGCGCGTATCGGTTGATGCGCGATGAGGATGTGGCCGCGCTGTGGTCCTATTGGCAAACCTTGCCTGCCGCCGCGCGCCCGTCCGAGCCGCATGATATGCTGTGGCCCCTGTCTATGCGGCGCAACATCGGCGGGTGGAAATGGCTCAATATGCCCCAAAGTAACGTATCCGTGCCGCAAGACGACGGCGCCTATGTTGTTGAGGGGTTGGCCCACTGTGCACAGTGTCATACGCCGCGCAATATTATGGGCGGGCTCAAGACCTCTGCTTGGATGCGCGGGGCGCCTAATCCCAGTGGTCGGGGGCGCATCCCCTCTATTCATCCTGATGATCTGGGGTGGGGCAAAGAGGATATTGTTGAATATCTGAGTTCTGGGTTCACGCCTGACTATGATATGGCAGGCGGCAAAATGGCCGATGTGATCAAGAGCCTTGCGCCGCTGAGCCGTGTGGAAAAAGAGCAGATTGCAGATTACCTGCTGTCCTTGAACTAAATCACATGTCATGACACAGGCTCTTCATCATGCGGGTCGGTATAGCTGTTGGAGGCCGTTTATGAAAGTTGTCCTTGTCGCGCCTGAGATCCCGCATAACACAGGCTCCATTGGGCGCAGCTGTGTGGCGCTTGGGATTGAGCTGATTTTAATCAAACCTTATGGGTTTTCAATTGATAGCAAAACCGTGCAACGGGCTGGCACGCGCTATTGGCAATTTGTGCAGCTCAGCGAATATGACAGTTGGAAGGCCTTTATTGCCGACAGACAGCCGCCGCGCGAGAGCCTGTACCTGTTTGAAGAGGATGGCCCGTCGAGTTTTTACACCCCTGAGTATGATCAAGCGGGCTATCTCGTGTTTGGGTGCGAGTCGGCGGGCCTTCCGAGCGCGATCCAAGAGGCCTATGCTGATCGCATGTTTCATGTGCCGATGCGCAGCGCAGCGGTCAAATCCCTCAATTTGTCAAATGTGGCTACGGCCGTGATGTATCAAGCGTTGCGCCCCAGTTTATTGGGGTGATCATACCTATTGTGCAGGGGCGGCCGGATCCTTTATCCGCGAAATCTGTCTGTATTTCCAAAATGGTGGTTTCCCCAGCAAGATTTGGTGATTCTGTGCCACAGTTGTGTCAATACAAGTAAAAAAGGCGAAATATTGACAAAAGTCTAAATTTTCTATTTCCGATTGCCTCAAAATGATCTAAAGGTAAATAAAAAGTATATAAGCGTAAACCCAAAGAGTGCGCAGAGGTCGAGTAGGTATAGGCATGAGCGCGATAGATTTCTTGATCCGCACAGGTGCGGGCAGAGTTGAGAAGGGCGTAGTTGGCGGTGATGCCGGTTCCTTGGTCGAACTGACGCCCTACAGTGACATTTCTTTTAATTTGGATGTGACGCAAATGCGGGGCTATCTTCGGGATGGTACTGATTTGGTGATGGAATTGGCTGATGGGTCGCGCATTACAATCAAAGGGTTCTTTGGCCCCGATGGTGAGCCGATGTCGGAGTTGTTCCTCAGTGGAGAGGGCTCCATTCGACAAGTGACTTTTGATGGCGCGGATGGCGATATCCTCTTTGCCAGCTATGCCGCTCCGCAGCAGTGGGATAAGTGGAGTGATCTAGATGATTTGATCTTTTTGGATCGCCCAGATGTAATGGTCGCAGATTATGCCGTTGGATCAGAGAACGAAACCTCAACCTTGCGGGGCTTGAGCATGATGATGATCGCCTCTATGAAGCCCTCGATTTTGCGGGTCTAGGTCAGCATGTGCGCCAGCATCCCAAGGGCCTAGATCTTGAGATTGGCGATGGCGGTACGGGCCTGTCGGTCGGCCAGCGGCAATCTGTGGGCTGGGCGCGTCTGTGGTTGCAAGATCCGCAGATCTGCCTCTTGGATGAGCCGACAGCGGCCTTGGATCAAACATTGGAAACGGCGATCATCTCGCGGTTGGGCGCATGGCTAGAGGGGCGCACATCGGTGATTGCCACCCACCGCGTGCCGATCTTGACGTTGATGGATCGCACACTCGTATTACAAACTGGTCGCTTGGCCGTCGATGGCCCGCGTGAGCAACTGCTTGAACATTTGACCCGTGTGACGGCCGCAGGAGGCAAGTAAATGGCAATGATAACACATACTGCCCCAAGACACGGCGTCGGGCGCGCTATCGCAGGGGTGTTCAACGGAGCATCGATGATCATTTGGCTGAGCGCGGGGGCGGTCCTTGCCTTTGTGCTCTGGGCCTCTTTTGCGTGGATTGATGAGATTGTGCGTGCCGATGGCGAAGTCACGGCCTCGTCAAAACCGCAGATTATCCAAAACCTAGAGGGCGGCATTATGTCCGAGCTGATGGTGTCCGAAGGGGATGTCGTCATGCGCGGTCAGACGTTGGCGCGGCTGCATTCGACCAAATTTCAATCTTCGGTGACGGATTTACAAGATCAGATTATCGCGCTTGAAATTCGCCGCATTCGCCTTGAGGTTGAGATGGCGGATTGTTTGAGTTTTCTGTACCTGAGCTGATCATTCAAAATTCGCCTGAGATTTTCCGATCCGAAAACGCGCTCTTGCGGGCGCGCCAAATGGATTACGTCAATCGCCGCGAGGGCGCAAATCGCGTGATGGACGAAGCGATGCGCGAAAAGAAACTCTACGAAGACATGCTCAAAAAAGGTGTTGTCGCCGAGGTCGAAGTGACCCGCGTGCGCAAGGCGGCCACAGATGCCCAAGTGGCCTATGATGAAACGATCTCTAAGACTGAGCTAGACCGCGCGCAGGCGTATTCAGACGTGCTCAAAGAGTTGCAAACACTTAAGCAAACGCTCAATGCCTCGCAAGATCAGCTCACACGCACGGTGTTGACGTCGCCGATGGACGGTGTGGTCACCAACCTCGCGATCACGACGATTGGCGGCGTGATCCGCCTAGGTGAAGAGATTATGCGCATCATCCCCGTCGATGACGAAATGTTCATTGAGGCCCGCGTCAAACCCGAAGATATCGCCGGCGTTGAAATTGGCCAAAGCGCGACGGTCAAGCTATCGGCCTATGATTACACGATTTTTGGTACATTGCATGGCACCGTCGATGTGATTTCAGCCGATACATTCAAAGACGAGCGCGCCCAAGATGGCGATCCGCATTACAAAGTGACGGTGAAAGTCGCGTAATCCTTGCTCAGTGATCGGCAAAAACATTTGGAAATTCGCCCTGGGATGCAGGCCCAAGTCGAGCTGCACACAGGCGAGCGGACGGTCATGCAGTATTTGGTCAAACCGCTCTATAAATCGACCGAGGCCTTTGGCGAGCGCTAGGCCAAACATCTGCGATGCGTGAGGAGCCATTCAAGTGATCTTGGGTGGTTTTTTGCTGTTTAAGGCGATCTTGAATGCGAGAGGGCCGCGCTGTGATCAGGGGATCAGATGGCTTGCGTTGGCGCGCAAAGCCTGTCACATCGGGCGTACAACAGGAGAAGATCTATGAGCTGTGCGCTTTGCAGTGCTGCTGACGTGAGCCGCGTCGATATCGTCCCCTTTGAGGAGGGGCTCGATCTATGCGCCATCTGCGCCGAGGCCGCCCTTGAGGGCCCATCTGATGCGCCGCATTGGGCGTGTTTGCAAACCGCGATTTGGGCCGAAGAGCCCGCGGTCAAAGTCCTCGCCTATCGCATGACGCAGGCCCTGTCGGGGGCGGCATGGGCGGCGGATTTGCTTGAGATGGCCTATTTAACCCAAGACGAACAGACCGCCGCCGCGCGCGTTCAGCTGCCCTTGCGCGCCGCAGGGGACACCGCGCTGCACCGCGATAGCAATGGTGCCGTGTTGTCGCAGGGGGATAGCGTTGTCCTCATCAAAGACCTACCTGTTAAGGGCGGCGGGTTTACGGCCAAGCGGGGCACGGCAGTGCGCTCAATCTCGCTGGTGGCGGATACGCCCGAGCATATCGAAGGACGCGTTGAAGGTCAGCGCATTGTAATTTTGACGAAATTCGTGAAACGATCCAGTTAAGGTGAGACTATGCGCGATCAGTTTACCGTAACATTGGCCCAACTTAATGCCGTTCTGGGCGATTTGCAGGGCAATGCCGAACAAGCCTATGAGGCATGGTGCGCGGCCAAAGAGGCGCAGAGCGACTTTGTCCTCTTGCCCGAGATGTTCTTGACGGGATATAATGCCCAAGATCTCTTTATGAATGTCAATTTTCTGCGCGATTGCCGCAGCGCCCTCGACGCGCTGGCCGCGCGCTGCGCCGATGGCCCTGTGCTGGGCATTGGCGTGCCTTACGAAGACGAGGGCGGGCTGTTCAACGGCTATGCCATTTTGCAAGACGGCCATGTGAGCACCGTTGTCAAAAAGCATATCTTGCCCAACAACCGCGTCTTTGATGAAAAGCGTATCTTTGACGCAGGGCACATCAGCGGCCCCGTGAATATTCGCGGCGTGCGCGTGGGGATCCCGATTTGCGAGGATGCCTGGCATGCCGATGTCGCCGAAGCCTTGGCCGAGAGCGGCGCGCAAATGCTCTTGGTGCCCAATGGATCGCCCTATTACCGCGGCAAGTTTGACGTGCGCCAAATGCATATGGTGGCACGGGTGGTCGAGACGGGCCTGCCGTTGGCCTATGTGAACCTTGTCGGTGCCCAAGATGATCAAATATTCGATGGCAGCTCTTTCGTCTTAGGGCGCAACGCCCTGTTGATGGA
>JBDNBY010000104.1:0-5071 GCA_039767595.1 Paracoccaceae bacterium
ATGGCGCCGATAACCTGATGGTCGTCTCGCCCGATGTGGGCGGCGTGGCCCGCGCCCGTGAATTGGCCAAGCGCATTGATGCGCCCCTATCGATCGTTGATAAACGCCGCGAAAAGCCCGGTGAAATTGCGGAAATGACCGTGATCGGCGATGTGACGGGCAAGAAATGTATCATTGTCGATGACATTTGTGACACCGCCGGCACATTGTGCAAAGCGGCCGAAGTGCTTATGCAACATGGGGCCGAAGAAGTGCATGCCTATATCACACATGGCGTGATGTCCGGCCCAGCGGTCGAGCGCGTGACAAACTCCGTGATGAAATCGCTTGTTCTGACCGACACGATCCAACCGACCCCCGAGATTGAAGCGGCTCCAAATATCCGCATATTGCCCACGGCCCCGCTCTTTGCACAGTCGATTGCCAACACGGCGAATGGCACCTCTGTGTCGTCGCTCTTTGATGATGGCACGATCGAGCCAATCTATGAAGGTGTGTTTAGATAATCACTCATTGAGATCCCAAAGCGCGGCGCCTGTGCGTGATTGACCAATGGCCAACCAATTGGCACGCGCTTGGGCCGCTTGGGTATCCGACCAAGTTTTGAACACCAGATCAAAGCCCGTTGCACTGACATGCTCCGCAACGATTTCGGCGCGGACGGCTGTGTGTGCGGCGAAATCAAACAAGCTGATCCCAACGTGCACCATAGGAGCCGTATCAAAGGCCGGAGTGAACTGAACGCGGTGCCGTGCCTCGCGGTGCCCCTCTTGGGTCCACATCTCTCCGCCGGTCTCGTAATCAACAAAGAGTGTTTCATCGCCTGATTGTATGTTGATCTTTGTTGGATCGATCAGCATTCTAGCCCCGCCCCTTGTTGGTGTTTGTCACAATATGGCAAGTCGCACTGCGTAAGGCAATCAACAACTCCGTCCCGCTGCACTGGGGGCGACGGTCTAATTTGACACAAGGTTACACGTTCTATGTCGCACTGCCCTGATATCGCTCATATCGCCGCGTTGATCGGAGATCCGGCACGGGCGCGTATTTTACGGGCGTTGATGGGCGGTCAAGCGTTATCCGCACGCAAACTGGCCGATTGCGCCGGCGTCACCCCCCAAACCATCAGTTCGCATTTAGTCAAACTCAGCGATGCCAAATTGATCCAAGTTGCCAAAATTGGCCGCCACAAAATGGTACAACTGGCCAGTGATGACATCTACCAAACACTGGATATGTTGGGCCATTTGGCCGCCGATGCAGGGCAGTTCACCCCAGCCAGCGTCGACGATGACCCCGAGCTGCGTTATGCGCGTATATGCTATAACCACATCGCTGGGGATCTGGGCACGCAGACTTATCTTAGGTTTCTTGAAATTGAGTATATCCGCGAAGATGATGGCACCCCCTACCTCACAGTTGAGGGCGCAAAATGGGTCGAACGATTTGGTTTGGATATCTTATATTTGGCCCATGCGCGGGCACCGCTGTGCAAGTCTTGCTTGGATTGGAGCACGGGTCAGTATCATCTGGCGGGCACTGTAGGGCGCGGGATTTTGCAACGCGCCTTTGACGCCGGTTGGATGGAACAAGATCCGCATTCGCGCGTTTTACGCTTTCGCCCAAGCGGGCAAGCGGCCTTTGAACGCGATGTTTGGCAAAAATAAACTCCCGCGCGCGAATGCGGCGGGAGTTTTATTGTTTTACCCTGTTGGCGCTTGGCCTTAGACGGACACACCCAAGGCTTGGACGCTTTGGCGTAGATCCGCCAACGCTTTGCGTGCATCATCCACAGCATCCGCAGATGCGGCCTCTGTGGCGGCTTGTGCCTTATCTAGCATCGATGAAACGATATCCGATGTCAGGTCGGCTTTGGCATGTGCCTCTTCGACCAAAACGGATACAGCTGCGCCGATCTGAGCAAATCCACCGGTGACCAAATATTCTTGGACGGAACCCGCTGAATGAATGCGCAGAACGCCAGGGCGCAATGTCGTGATGGTCGGCACATGGTCGGCCATCACGGTCATGTCGCCTGCCGCCGCAGGGATTTCGATCGACGTCGCCTCGAGCGACGCGAGGCGGCGCTCTGGGCTTACGAGATCAACTTGCATATGTGTCGCCATTGGTTTGGCCCCCTTATGCAGCTGCTGAAAGCTTCTCAGCTTTTGCTTTCACTTCTTCGATGCCGCCAACCATGTAGAAGGCCGCCTCGGGGAAGTGATCGTATTCGCCAGCAACCACAGCTTCGAATGAAGAGATCGTATCTTCAAGCGCAACTTGCTTACCATCAGCGCCAGTAAACACTTTCGCCACGTCGAACGGTTGTGAGAGGAAGCGCTCGATCTTACGGGCACGGGCCACTGTAAGTTTGTCTTCTTCTGACAATTCGTCCATGCCGAGGATGGCGATGATGTCTTGGAGTGACTTGTAGCGCTGCAAAATCTGCTGAACTTCTGTGGCCACGCTGTAGTGACGCTCACCAACGATGGACGGATCCAACAGACGTGACGATGAATCGAGCGGATCAACCGCAGGGTAAATACCCTTTTCCGAAATCGCACGGTTAAGAACCGTTGTCGCATCCAAGTGCGCAAATGTTGTCGCAGGCGCAGGGTCCGTCAAGTCATCCGCAGGAACATAAACCGCTTGGATCGATGTGATCGAACCGTTTTTGGTTGATGTAATACGCTCTTGCATCGCACCCATGTCTGTTGCGAGCGTTGGCTGATAGCCCACCGCCGATGGGATACGGCCCAAGAGAGCTGACACTTCTGAACCGGCTTGTGTAAAGCGGAAGATGTTATCAACAAAGAACAAAACGTCTGAACCTGATTGGTCACGGAACTGCTCGGCCAATGTCAAACCTGTCAAGGCCACACGCGCACGCGCACCAGGAGGTTCGTTCATCTGACCGTAGACAAGGGCCACTTGCGAGTCCTCGAGGTTGTCAGGCTTAATAACGTTTGACTCGATCATTTCGTGATAGAGGTCGTTGCCCTCGCGCGTCCGCTCACCAACACCGGCAAATACCGAGAAGCCAGAGTGCACTTTGGCGATGTTGTTGATCAATTCCATGATGAGAACGGTTTTACCAACACCCGCACCACCGAAGAGACCAATTTTACCACCCTTGGCGTATGGAGCCAAAAGGTCGATCACTTTGATACCTGTCACAAGGATTTCAGAGCCTGTGGCCTGTTCGCTAAACTCAGGCGCAGGTTGGTGGATGGCGCGACGCTCTGTCGATGCGATTGCACCTTTTTCGTCAATAGGCTCGCCCACAACGTTCATGATGCGGCCCAGTGTTGCGTTGCCCACTGGGATCGAAATCGCTTCGCCATTGTCCGTCACAGTTTGACCCCGTGTGAGGCCTTCTGTTGCGTCCATCGCGATGGTCCGAACAGTGTTCTCACCGAGGTGTTGTGCCACCTCAAGAACCAGTTTCTTACCATTGTTGTCCGTCGTCAGTGAGTTGAGGATCGCTGGGAGGTGATCTTCGAACTGCACGTCAACAACGGCGCCGATCACCTGAGTGATTTTGCCAGTTATGTTTGCCATGTTTCTCGTCTCCGGTTCTTAGAGCGCTTCCGCGCCCGAGATAATTTCGATAAGCTCATTTGTAATCACAGCTTGACGTGACCGGTTGTACTGGATGGTCAAACTGTCGATCATGTCGCCCGCATTGCGTGTGGCGTTGTCCATTGCAGACATCCGCGCACCTTGCTCTGAGGCTCCGTTTTCCAAAAGCGCCGCAAAAACCTGTGTAGCCACACCGCGTGGCAACAGATCTGCGAGGATTTCTTCTTGGCTTGGCTCATATTCCACATCAGACGCCGCCGATGTTTCGCTCGCCTCGTAGGCCGCAGGAATAATCTGTTGTGCCGTTGGGATTTGCGAAATAACCGATTGAAATTGGTTATAGAAGATCGTCGCAACATCAAATTCGCCCGCGCCGAAACGCGACAATAGATCCTGCGCCACTTCTTGTGCATTCGCATAGCCCACACGCTTAACCTCAGAGAGGTCAACATGTGCCACAAAAAGATCGCCATAGTCACGCTTGAGTTGCTCACGGCCTTTTTTGCCAACAGTGAGAATTTTCACTGTTTTTCCAGCAGCCTTGAGGGCCTCGATGCGCGTGCGCGCGAGTTTCGCGATAGAGCTGTTAAAGCCGCCGCACAGGCCGCGCTCAGCAGTCATCACAACGAGCATGTGCACGTCATCAGACCCCGTGCCCGCCAAAAGCTTGGGGGCACCTGCCGAGTTGCCCACAGACTGCGCCAGATCACGCATCACTGCGTTGAACTGTTCAGTATATGGACGCGCCGCTTCGGCAGCATCTTGGGCCCGCCGCAATTTTGCGGCGGCGACCATTTGCATCGCCTTGGTGATCTTGCGCGTTGATTTAACGCTCTCGATCCGATTTTTTAGGTCTTTAAGATTTGGCATTGCCGCGACCCCTTATGCGAAAGTCGCTGCGAATTCGTCCAAAACAGCCGTAAGCTTATCAGCAGCGTCGCCTTTGATCTTTGGATCTTCTTTGGTCAGCCACTCAAGGATGTCAGCGTGCTTGCCACGCAAGAACGCCAAAAGCTCTTTCTCGTAACGACCGACTTCTTTGACGTCGACCTTATCGAGATAGCCTTGCGTACCGGCGAAGATCACACAGACGATCTCCGCGTTGGTCAACGGTGCATATTGTGGCTGTTTCATAAGCTCTGTCAAACGCGCGCCGCGGTTCAAAAGCTTTTGCGTCGCGGCATCAAGGTCTGAACCGAACTGAGCAAAGGCCGCCATTTCGCGGTATTGCGCCAATTCCAATTTCACTGGACCCGCAACAGACTTCATTGAGTTTGTTTGCGCAGATGAGCCAACACGAGAAACAGACAGACCTGTGTTCACAGCGGGGCGAATACCTTGGTAGAACAATTCAGTTTCCAAGAAGATCTGACCATCTGTAATCGAAATCACGTTTGTCGGAATAAAGGCCGACACGTCACCGCCTTGTGTTTCAATGATTGGCAGAGCTGTGAGTGATCCGTTGCCGTGATCATCGCCCAGTTTCGCC
>JBDNBY010000105.1:0-37326 GCA_039767595.1 Paracoccaceae bacterium
AAAAAAGCGCCTCAAAGAGGCGCTTTTTTTGATCCAGCATCGGGGTTAAGCCATTCGGCTGATCACCACCATTGTTTCAGGCTTTTTGCCGATCTCTTTCATCGCCGTGTTGCGCACAATCCGCCGCATCGCCGTTTCCAACGCATCATCATCATCCAACGTGCGTTGATCCGCACGGCCAATGAACTGGCTCAGATCCTCTTCGATCACATCGAGCAGCGGCGCTTCTGAGCGCCCTAGTTCCGGCAAGCCCGACACATCACACCACGGATCCCCCAACGGCGCGCCATCTTCGTCCATGATCTGAGAGACAACGATCATCCCATTGAGCGCCATTTTGATCCGCTCGCGGACGATGCCATCAAACGCACCAATTTTAACCGAGCCATCCAAATAGCTGCGCCCTGTTTCCACATATTCCACGACTTTGGGGGCATTTCCCGCGAGATCCACCATCATGCCATTCACAGCAAGCACCGCATCCACACCGTTGGATTTGCTATGCTTGGCATGTTCGCGCAGATGGCGATGCTCGCCGTGCATGGGGATCACCACTTGCGGCTGAAGCAACTCGCGCATCGTATCAAGATCGGGCCGGTTCGCATGGCCCGACACATGATAGAGCCCGTCGCTATCATCAACAACATCCACCCCTTTTTCCGAGAACATGTTCATCACGCGGTACACATCCCGCTCGTTCCCGGGGATGACTTTGGAGGAATAAAGGACAGTGTCCCCTTCGGCCAAAGTGATGCCCATATATTTCCCACTGGCCAATTGCGCCGACGCTGCGCGCCGCTCACCTTGCGAGCCAGTCACGATCAGCATGACATTATCGCGCGGGATTTGCATGACCTCTTCGGGCGAAATGGTACTGGGGAAATCTTTGATCATCCCCGTTTCCAGCGCCGCATCCACCATCCGGCGCATTGCACGGCCCAACAAACACACAGAGCGCCCCGCAGAGACCGCTGCCTCCGCCAAGGATTTCACGCGCGCCACATTCGAGGCAAATGTCGTTGCGACAATCATGCCGTCCCGCGATTTGGCAAATTTTTCAAGCTCCGGCACCAAGAGCGCCTCTGAGCGGCCTTCATTTTTGGAAAACACATTGGTGCTGTCGCAGACCATGGCCTTGACACCTTTGGCACCGATCTCTTTCCACATTTCATCGTCAAACGGCTCGCCAACAACAGGGGTGCGGTCAATTTTGAAATCGCCCGTATGCACAATCCGCCCTGCATCCGTATCGATCACCAAAGCCGAGCTTTGCGGGATCGAATGCGAGATTGGGGCAAAGCCCACTTCAAATGGGCCGATATTCAACGTTTCGGGCCATGTTGGCGCCGTTTTCACAAGCGCCTCGCTATAGCCCTTATCCAATAGTTTGTGACGCGCCAAATGCGCCGTAAAGGACCGCGCATAGATCGGCACGCCGAATTTCGCCGCAGCCAATCCCACAGCGCCCACATGATCCTCATGACCATGCGTGATCAAAACGGCCTCAAGCCGGTCTTTGCGCGCCTCAAGCCAAGACACATCGGCAAAGATCAAATCAACGCCCGGCGTTGTATCCATATCCGGAAAGGCAACTCCAATATCAACAAGGATCAAACGCTCTTTGTCTTTTGGCCCGTAGCCATAGACATATGCGTTCATACCAATTTCGCCTGCTCCGCCCAAAGGCAGATAGATCAGCCTATTCTTACTCATTCTTTATCCTTGCTGATTGAAATCTGCGATATGCACGAGGCCGTGCATGGTCAGATACTCGTCAAAGTGATTATATAGCGCGCCGCCTTGATCAAACAACGGCGCAAGTCCGCCTGTTGCGACCACCGTCATCTGTTCCCCGCGTTCTTTCATGATTTGCTGGGTGATTTCCTTGACCAACCCAACATAGCCCCAAAAAATGCCTGATTGCATACAGGCCACTGTGTTTGTGCCCACCACGTTCGGGGGGCGCGAAATATCAACATGCGGCAAGGCCGCCGCCGCTTGGTGCAGCGCGCTGAGCGATAGGTTCACTCCAGGCGCGATCGCACCGCCGACATAGGCCCCATCGTGATCCACGACATCAAACGTAGTGGCCGTACCAAAATCGACCACGATTGTATTGCCGCCAAATTTAGTATAGGCCGCCACAGTGTTCACCAAACGATCAGGTCCCACCGCAGTCCCAGCATCTACACGCACACGGACCGGCAATTTGCACTCGGGCTTTCCTACGACCAAAGGCCGACAGTTGAAATAGCGATCGGCCAAAACACGCAAATTAAATACCACGCGCGGCACCGTTGATGAAATGATCACACGGTCGATTTCAGCATCCACCCCCGTCTGCGTCATCAATGTCGTCAGCCAGACATAATACTGATCGGCCGTGCGATTATGGTCAGACGAGAGGCGCCACGTCGAGATAAATCTCTGCCCATCCCAAATGGAAAACACTGTATTGGTATTGCCGCAATCAATCGCCAGTAACATCAAGGCATCCTAAAAGTAGATATCGGCCGCTGCAATCCGCAGTGGCCCGTGCCGCGTTGATAAGAGCAAACACCCGTCAGTGTCGATACCATCAAAGCGTCCGACATGTGTTTCTTTTGGCAAACGCGCAGTGATGTCACATCCCAAATGCGCCGCATGCGCCATCCATGCCGCGCGAATTGGTGCAAAACCTTCGGTGCGAAAGATGGCCCAATAGCGCGCAAAATGATCCGCGAGCGATCCCATCACAATATTTGGATCAGGGGCAGCGGGCATAAATTGGCCCAACGCCACGGGCGCAACCGCCCCCTGCTCGAGGGTGTTAGACTGTGGCGCGGCGACAAGGTTCACACCAATTCCTATGCTCACAACGGGGCCAGATTTGGGATGATGTCCCTCAAGAAGGATACCGCTCACTTTGCCGCCATTGATCAACACATCATTGGGCCACTTGAGCGTCATGCTCTGCTCTGATCTGATCATCTCATGCGCCATGTCATAGACCGCAAGCGCCGCGATGAAAGAAGCGAGCGAGACCTGCTCTGTCGCGACATCCTGCACAGGCATCACAAGGGTCGTTGCTAAATTCCCACTTGGATCGCGCCACGCCCGAGCGCGCCGACCGCGTCCTTGGGTTTGCGCGCCGGCATGGATCCATGTTGGGGCGCTGAGATGGGGCGCGATGGCGCGCGCCTCATCCATTGTGCTGCCCACTTGCGGGACATAGCGGTACTCATAGCCCGCAGGCCATCTGCGATCAGTTTGCAGCGCCAACAAGCTGTTCCGCTGCATGAAGGGCGATGTCATCAAGTCCAAAGACCGTCACAACGCCTGCCAACATCAAGATCGCCGATCCATAGACGCACAGCTGCAACATTTGCGGCGCATCCGCGCGCAGGCTATGTTGCGGGGCCGTGCCGAAATACATCAAGAACACGATGCGCAAATAGTAATAGGCCCCAATCGCCGAGGCTACGGCAGACGCGATCACAACGGGGATGAGCCCTGCGGACACTGCCGCTTGCCAAACGCCAAATTTTGCAAAGAACCCAAGCATCGGCGGCACGCCGGCCAATGAGAACATCAACACCAACAAGGCCATGGCCCGCATCGGAGACACGGTTGAATACATGGCCAGAGCGTTGATATCTGTGACGGGCTTTCCATCGCGCTCCATCGATAGGATAAAGGCAAATGTGCCAATATTCATTGTGACGTAAACGACCATGTAAAAGAGCATCGCCGAGACACCCTCGGCCGTGCCTGCAGCAAGACCAATCAAAGCGTACCCCATATGGGCAATCGAAGAATAGGCCATCAAACGTTTGATATTGGTTTGGCCAATCGCGGCGATAGATCCCAAGAACATCGACAAAATGGCTATCAATGCGACAACTTGCTGCCATTCGCCCGTGATCGCCCCAAAGGCATCATGCATCACCCGCGCAAAGAGGGCCATGGCGGCAACTTTGGGCGCTGTGGCGAAAAAGGCCGTGATCGGTGTCGGCGCCCCCTCATAGACGTCAGGCGTCCACATATGAAATGGCACGGCCGACACTTTGAACGCCAACCCTGAGATGACCAAAACCAAACCGACCAAGACGGCAACCGACTGATTATCTTGGGTAATCGTTAAGATGTCTTCAAATCGTGTGGTGCCCGTGTAGCCATAGACCAGCGACGCACCATAGAGCAAAATACCCGAGCTGAGCGCGCCCAAGACGAAGTATTTCATCCCTGCCTCAGTAGAATTGGCATGATCACGGCGCAACGAGGCCACAATATAGAGCGCCAAGGATTGCAGCTCGAGCCCCATATAAAGCGTCATCAAATCCGCAGCGGCCACCATCACCATCATGCCGATAACCGCAAGGGTAATCAAAATCGGATATTCAAAGCGCAGTAGATCGCGGCGCTCCATATATCCTGCGCCCATGACCAAAACGACCGCCGCGCTGATCAGGATCACGACTTTGGCAAACGTGCCAAAGCCATCGACATGGATCAACCCGCCAAAGGCCGTTGTGTCTGGCGTATCGCCAAAGGCCATCACCGATGCCACGGCGATGAAAAACAGCGCCGTTGACCATGTGAGCGTGCGCGCCAACGCATCCTTGCCGCCCCAAACACCGACCATGAGGGCCGCCATTGCATAAAGCGCCAAGGCCACTTCGGCCCAAAGGAGTGAAAGATCAGAACCAATCATGATAATAAAACTCCTGAATTAGTGAGAGGCATAGGCCACAACGGCCTCGCCCATATGCGCTGTGGCGCTGTGATAGTTTTCAAGTAAATGCGCCACGGATGGACCGATCATATCAAGTACAAGCGCAGGATACACACCCAAGATTAAGGTCATCGCCACCAGCGGCGCAAAAATCCATTTCTCGCGCGCGGTCATGTCGGTGATGGTCTTGAGGCTCTCTTTAATCAGATCCCCCATCACCACACGGCGATAGAGCCATAGCGCATAGGCCGCCGACAAAATCACACCTGATGTGGCAATCAATGCGACCCATGTATTGGCTTGGAACACCCCGACAAGTGTCAAGAACTCCCCAACAAATCCAGACGTGCCCGGTAGGCCAACGTTGGCCATGGTAAAGAACATAAAGATCAGTGCGTAGGCCGGCATCCGGTTCACGAGGCCGCCATAGGCCTCAATCTCGCGCGTGTGCATCCGGTCATAAATCACCCCAACGCACAAGAACAACGCGCCCGAGATAAAGCCGTGGCTGATCATTTGGAAAATCGCGCCATCCACACCTTGTTGGTTGGCTGCAAAAATGCCCATGGTCACATATCCCATATGCGCCACGGATGAATAGGCGATCAACTTTTTCATATCTTCTTGGACCAAGGCAACCAGCGACGTGTAGACAATCGCAATCGCTGACATCCAAAACACCAGATCGGTCAAAACGGCCGATCCCACAGGGAACATTGGCAAGCTAAAGCGCAAAAACCCGTATCCGCCCATTTTCAGCAAAATCGCCGCCAAAACAACCGATCCCGCCGTCGGCGCCTGCACGTGGGCATCGGGCAACCATGTGTGCACCGGCCACATCGGCATTTTCACTGCGAATGACGCGAAAAACGCCAAGAACAGCAATGTCTGCATCCCGCCAACAATCTGCACCCCAAGGATTGAGAAATCCTCATGAGCAAAGCTGTGGTTCATCAGCGCCGTGATATCCGTGGTGCCAGCATCCGCATACATCGCAACCATCGCCACCAACATCAGCACAGAGCCTAAGAAGGTATATAGGAAGAATTTAAACGACGCATAGATCCGGTTTTTACCGCCCCAGATCCCGATAATCAGGAACATCGGGATAAGGCCGGCCTCAAAGAACAGATAAAACAATACAAGATCGAGCGCCATGAACACGCCAAGCATGAGCGTTTCAAGCAGCAAGAACGCGATCATATATTCTTTGACGCGGCTCTCGATACCCCAGCTGGCCCAAATGGTCAGCGGCATCATAAAGGTCGTCAGCATCACAAACAGAACAGAGATACCATCGACGCCCATGCGGTATTTCAACCCCAAGAGCCAATCGCCCTCTTCAACCATTTGAAATCCGGGATTCTCGGGGTTGAACTGAGCCAGGATCAACAACGACACAACGAAGGTCGCCACAGTCGCCAAGAGCGCGACGCGCTTGGCATTTGTATTCGCTTCTTGTTCATTGCCCCGCAAAAAAACGGCCATAATAATCGCCGCCCCTGCGGGCAAGAAGGTCACAATTGAAAGCAAGCTAGACATTACTGCGCCCCTCCTGAGAATGTCATCCATGTGACCAGAACGGCAATCCCGATCACCATCGCAAATGCATAGGCAAAGATATAACCCGATTGCATGGCCCGCGCGCGCGCCGTCAAGGCAGGGATCACGCCCATGGCAATGCCATTGATCATGCCATCGATGGCTTTGCCATCCCCCCATTTCCACAACACACGGCCCAATGCCTTAGCCGGTTGATTGAGCAGCGCATCATAGATTTCATCGAAATACCATTTATTGAGTAAAAACTCATAGAGCGGTTTTTGATGTGCCGCGATCCGCGCGGGTAACGCAGGGTTCCAAATATAAAACCACATCGCCATGACCAAGCCGAGAATCATTGCCACAAACGGGCTTACTTTGACCCATTTCGGGGCGTGATGCGCCTCGTCCAATACATGATTATCGGGGCCCATAAAGATCGCACCTTGCGGCGCCGATGGGTGATGCTCGGCAATCATTTGCGGTGTGTGTGCGGCTTCATGATCCGTGCCGTGATCATCACCTTTCGCGTCATCGCCATGTCCGCCTTCGACAGCGTGGTGCTCTGGAATACCAAAGAACGCATTCACCGAATAGTGATCACCGAAAAAGCTTTTGTACCAAATCATACCCGAGAATACGGCGCCCAAGGCTAACACGCCCAAAGGCACAAGCATCACAGTCGGGCTCTCATGCGCATGTTCATGCGTATGCTTGTCACCGCGCGACGTGCCAAAGAATGTCAAGAACATCAAACGCCATGAGTAAAACGATGTGAAGAGCGCCGCTAAAACGAGCATCCAGAATGCGTAACCACCTGCGGTGCCGGCCCATGCGCTTTCAATCACGGCATCTTTGGACAAGAACCCTGCAAATCCATAATGCGTCAATGGGATACCCACGCCAGTGATGGCAAGCGTCCCGATCATCATCGCCCAGAACGTATAAGGGATCTTTTTGCGCAGACCGCCGTAATTGCGCATGTCTTGCTCGTGGTGCATTGCGTGGATGACCGAGCCTGCCCCTAAAAACAACATCGCTTTGAAAAACGCATGGGTAAAGAGGTGGAACATCGCCACGGAATAGACGCCGACACCTGCGGCGACAAACATATAGCCCAGCTGCGAACAGGTGGAATAGGCAATCACACGCTTGATGTCATTTTGCACAAGGCCCACAGTGGCCGCGAAAAATGCCGTTGTTGCGCCCAAGACCGTGACAAAGGCCATCGCCTCGGGGGCGTATTCCATCAATGGCGACATGCGGCACACGAGGTAGACCCCCGCCGTCACCATTGTCGCGGCGTGAATAAGGGCGGACACAGGTGTCGGCCCTTCCATCGCATCCGGCAACCATGTGTGCAGGACCAACTGTGCCGATTTCCCCATTGCGCCAATAAAGAGCAAAAAGGCCAGTAAATTGGCGGCATTCCACTCGCGCCACAAAAACGTGATCTGCGTTTCGGCGATATGCGGGGCGGCGGCAAAGATCGCGTCAAACTCAATGGAGCCTGTGATCGCAAAGAGACCAAAAATCCCCAAGGCAAAGCCAAAGTCACCCACACGGTTGACGACAAAGGCCTTCATCGCGGCGGCGTTTGCGCTTGGTTTTTTGTAATAAAACCCAATGAGCAAGTAAGACGCAACACCCACGCCCTCCCAACCAAAGAACATCTGTAGCAAGTTATCAGATGTCACAAGCATCAGCATTGTGAAGGTAAAGAAGGACAAATACGCAAAGAACCGCGCCTTGTAACTCTCGTCATCTTTCCACTGCGGATCGTGATCCATGTAGCCAAAGGAATACAGATGCACCAAGGCCGACACAGTGTTCACGACGATGAACATAATCACCGTCAAACGATCCACGCGGATCGCCCAAGAGGCCGACAAATCGCCGCTCTCGACCCAGCGCATTAGCTCAATCGTGTAAGCCTCGCTGAATGTTAAAAAGACAATCCAACTCAGGATCGCGGCGACAAACAACAGCGCCGTCGTCAGGATTTGCGCATTGCGCTCACCAAATATACGCCAGCCAAAGCCGCCAACAAGCGCCCCGATGAGGGGCAGGAATAAAATCAACTGTGCCATGTGCCCTTACCCTTTCATCATGTTGACATCTTCCACCGCAATCGTACCGCGGTTTCGGAAGAAGCTGACTAAGATCGCAAGGCCAATCGCAGCCTCGGCCGCCGCCACAGTCAGGATCAGCATTGTGAACACTTGCCCTGTGAGATCGCCCAGATAGCTAGAGAATGCGACCATGTTGATATTGACCGACAGCAGCATCAATTCGATCGACATCAACAAAATAATGATGTTTTTACGATTTAAAAACAGGCCGAAGATACCAATCACAAAGAGTATGGCCGCGACTGTCAAATAATGTTCAAGTCCAATCATCCATAAATTCCTTAGTTGAGGCCTTGGCCTGGTTTCACATCCCGCACGTCCATAGACTTGGCCGGATCGCGATAAATTTGGGCGAGGATATCCTGACGTTTGATATCCGTCCGATGCCGCAAGGTCAGAACAATCGCCCCGATCATCGCGACCAAGAGGATCAAGCCCGATAATTGAAAGAGCAAAAAGTATTTGTCGTACATAATCATCCCAAGCGCTTGGGTGTTGTGCATGCCCTCTGGCATCGCCGAGGCAATCATCGCCTCGGCCCCTTCGGCCGTTTCCCAAACGCCGTAGACCATGGTCAGCTGCATCAGCAAAATCAAACCAATCAAGAGGCCAAGAGGCAAGTATTTGGCCATCTCTGCCTTCAGCTCGGCGAAATCGACATCAAGCATCATCACCACAAAGAGGAATAGCACCGCCACCGCGCCGACATAAACGATCATCAACAGCATCGCGAGGAATTCGGCCCCCAATAGGACGAAAAGGCCCGCCGATGAGATGAACGCAAGGATCAACCACAGAACCGAATGCACAGGGTTGCGTGAGATAACAGTGAACAGCCCACCGACGATGGCACTGATCGAGAAGAAGTAAAAGGCAATGGCAATCGCGGTCATTCGTCACCTGCTTTGTTGGTGTTTAACACTTCTTTGGCCACATCCAAGGCGCGGTTCATGGCAGGCAAGCCTGCGAACATCGCCATTTGGCCAATCGTTTCTAAGATTTCTTGCTCACGGGCCCCTGCCTCAACGGCATGGCGCACGGTCAATCGCAACTGCGTTTCCGATTGCGCCCCCAGCATCGTCAATCCCGCCAATGTGATCAACAAGCGCGTTTTTGCATCCAGCCCATCTTTGTTCATCCCATTGCCAAAAGACATTTCCATCATCTCTTTGGGCATCGTGGGCCAGAGCGCTTCAAAGTCTTTCATCGACTGCGCGCCCATTGCGGGGTTAAAGGCTGTCGCCATTTTTTGAGCGTGTTCCATCATCACATCAAACGGGGTTTTCTGGGTCATCGGTACGGGGCGTCCAATTCAAGGTTTTTGGCAATCTGCGCTTCCCACCGATCCCCATTATCCAGCAGCTTGGCTTTATCATAATAGAGCTCTTCGCGTGTCTCGGTTGAGAATTCGAAATTTGGCCCCTCAACAATGGCATCCACAGGGCAGGCCTCTTGGCAAAATCCGCAATAGATGCATTTCGTCATATCAATGTCATAGCGCGTGGTGCGGCGGCTGCCATCATCGCGCGGCTCGGCGTCGATGGTGATCGCTTGCGCAGGGCAAACCGCTTCGCACAGTTTACAGGCAATGCACCGCTCTTCCCCATTGGGATAGCGGCGCAGCGCATGTTCGCCGCGAAAACGTGGACTGATCGGCCCTTTTTCATGCGGATAGTTCAATGTTGCCTTGGGCGCAAAGAAATACTTTAGCCCCAGCATCATCCCTTTGGCAAAATCGGCCAAAAGAAAATACTTCGCGGCACGTGTGTAATCGATCTGTGTCATGGATTACCCTCCAATCGCCCAGCGCGCCCAAAAGCCGCCAAACACTTCAAATTTCGCCAAGAATGAAACAGCCACGACCCAAATCAGCGACATCGGCAGGAACACTTTCCACCCCAAGCGCATCAGTTGGTCATAGCGGTAGCGCGGTGTAATTGCCTTCACCATCGCAAATAGGAAGAAGAAGAACGCCATTTTAAGGATCATCCACAACGGACCATCCGGCAAAAACTCAACAGGGCTGAGCCAACCGCCAAAGAACAGCAGCGATGTCAGCGCGCACATCAAGAAAATCGCGATATATTCCCCCGCCATAAAGAGCAAAAACGGCGTGGAGGAATATTCAACTTGATAGCCGGCCACCAATTCAGATTCCGCCTCAGGCAAATCAAACGGTGGACGGTTCGTCTCGGCAAGCGCCGAGATAAAGAACAAAAAGACCATCGGCAAATGCGGCAACCAATACCAGCTAAAGATCCCGGATCCATCTTGCGCCGCGACAATTGCCCCAAAATTCATCGAGCCCGTTGAGATGATCACACCGACGATGATCAAACCGATCGACACTTCGTATGAAATCATCTGCGCCGCAGAGCGCAACGATCCCAAAAACGGGTATTTCGAATTTGACGCCCATCCGCCCATGATCACGCCATACACCTCAAGGGATGACACAGCGAACACATAGAGGATCGCCACATTGATATTCGATAGAACCAGCGTGTCGCTAAAGGGGATCACCGCCCACGCGATCACCGCCAGCACAAATGACATCAGCGGCGCCAACATGAACACAGTGCGATCGGCACCGGCCGGAATAACCACCTCTTTTACGATATATTTCAGCGCATCGGCCACCGTCTGCAAGAGGCCGAACACCCCAACAACATTTGGCCCGCGGCGCATCTGAACAGCCGCCCAGATTTTGCGATCCCCGTAGACCAAAAATAGCAGCGAGACCATCACAAACCCAAGCATCAGTAAACACTGTGCAAAGATGATCAGAACAATTCCAAGTGGGCTTGATAGAAATTCAGTCATAAATCCTCACACCGTCGGTATTGCGTTATCAGTGCAGGCCGCGACGACGACTTCTGCATCCAGTTTCTTTGGCCCATCTGGCAAATTGGGGCGGATCACATAGACGCTATCGGCCAGCCAATCACCATTTTGGCGCGAAAAATTTGTGCGCACATGCTGCGCAAATAGATATCCGCGAATAAGCGTATATTGCGCCGCAGCGCAATCCGCATATTCGGTTAATTCATAACGCGACGTGACATCAGACATGCGCACGCGCAAATTGATCAAATCTTGATCCAAGAGGCGCGTTTGAACGCCTTTGTATTGTGCCGCCTGCGCCTCTTGTGCCGTCGGCATGATCTGCGCCGCACGCGGATCACAGGCCATCAGCGTCAACATAGCCACGAGAGGCATCACATATGGCATCATATCCATCATCACTCAGCCGCCATCGGCGTTGCGGCCAAGGCCTTGGCCTGCGCTGACAGCTCGGCCATCACTTCGGATGATCGTGCAATTGCATTTGTCAGATAGAAATCCTCAACCGCGTATTTGAAAGTCGCTTTGCCCAAGCTGCCCTTAGCCTCGGCCTGCCATTCATTGTGCGGCACTTCATCGATTTTGGCCAAATGCGGCACGGCGGCCACCAAAGCTTGGCGCAGCTGCGCGAGCGTATCAAAGGGCAGCGTCGCCCCCAATTCCGCCGACAAGGCACGCAAAACCGCCCAATTTTCCTTGGCCTCACCTGGTGCAAACCCTGCGCGCATCGCAAGCTGCGGGCGGCCTTCGGTGTTCACAAATAGACCGTTTTCCTCAGTATACGCCGCCGCAGGAAGGATCACGTCAGCGCGGTGCGCCCCGCGATCACCGTGGCTACCTTGGTAAATCACAAATGCACCCGCCGCGATGTCAACTTCGTCCGCGCCAAGGTTATAGACAACCTCTGCCCCTTCGAGATCGGCCATACCATTTGGCGCCGTTGCCGCCACATCCATCGCGCCAACGCGGGCGGCTGCCGTATGCAACACCATCAATTTCGCGCCGCTCGCCTCGCATAGGGCCATCGCCTGCGCCAAGACCGCAGCGCCATCTGCTTCGCGCAGGGCCCCTTGGCCGACAATCACAACCGAGGCACTCTCGTTCCAATGTGACACGGACGTCGCCAAATCACTAAGCGCTTTGCGATCCTCACCATGATGCGTCACATCATAGGTCAAATCGACCTGCGGGCCTACAACGCCAACAGTCGCCCCAGCAATCCAAGCCTTGCGAATACGGGCATTGAGCACCGGTGCTTCGACCCGCGGGTTGGCGCCAATCATAAGGATATTTTCTGCGCGATCGATATCCTCAATCGAGGCCGTTCCAACATAGGCCGAGCGATTGCCAACGGGCAGCTTCGCCCCATCTGTGCGGCATTCAACGACGCCGCCAAGCCCTTCGATCATCTGTTTGAGGGCAAAGACCGCCTCAACTGGCGCCAAATCGCCGACCAAACCAGCCACTTTTTTGCCCTGCATCGCAGTTGCCGCAGCGCCAAGCGCTTCGGGCCATGTTGCGGGGCGCAGTTTGCCATTTTCGCGCACATACGGGCGGTCCAGACGTTGGCGGCGCAGACCATCCCATACAAAACGTGTTTTGTCCGAAATCCACTCCTCATTCACACCGTCGTGATTGCGCGGCATGATCCGCATCACTTCGCGACCCTTGGTGTCAATGCGGATGTTGGATCCCAGCGCATCCATCACATCAATGCTCTCGGTTTTGGTCAATTCCCAAGGCCGCGCGCTAAAGGCATATGGTTTGGACGTCAGCGCCCCGACGGGGCATAAATCAATGATATTACCTTGCAAATTCGACTGAAGGGTTTGGCCCAAATAGCTTGTGATTTCGCTATCTTCGCCGCGCCCTGTTTGGCCCATTTGCGTGATGCCCGCCACTTCGGTTGTGAATCGCACACAGCGCGTGCACGAAATACAGCGCGTCATCGCCGTGCCCACAAGTGGGCCCAGGTTCAGCTCATCCGAGGCGCGCTTGGCTTCGCGAAAGCGCGAGAAATCAACGCCATAGGCCATAGCCTGATCTTGCAAATCACATTCGCCGCCTTGATCACAAATTGGGCAATCCAGCGGGTGATTGATGAGCAAAAACTCCATCACACCTTCGCGCGCCTTTTTAACCATGGGCGAGTTTGTTTTCACTTGCGGCGGCTGTCCCTCTGGACCAGGGCGCAAATCGCGCACTTGCATCGCGCACGAGGCCGCAGGTTTGGGCGGTCCGCCAACCACTTCGACAAGGCACATCCGGCAGTTGCCCGCAATCGACAACCGCTCATGATAACAAAAGCGCGGAATTTCGACCCCGGCCTCTTCACAGGCTTGGATCAGCGTCATCGCTGGATCGACATCGATTTCTTGTCCATCAATAATAATTGTGCGCAGATCGCCCATATTGATCACCTTGCCTTTAAAAACGAGCCAATGCGGCTCTTTTGTTCGATTTCAGCCTTGCCCACACGGCACAGGCTTTGGGTATTCTCAAGCGTGCCGCCTTGCTCAGCGATGTAAGACACCGCCGCGTCGTGCACGCGCTGTTTCTCAATGGGGTCATCGACAAAAGTTTTCACTTCGTCGTGGCTATATCCCATGTCACGCGCGTCGTCATAGAGCGAGCGGAAATACATTAGCCCCTTGAACACGCGTCCCTCAATCGAGGGACATTCGTGGCGGATGATATCAGCCACTTTCACATCAATGAGCCCAGAGTTGATCTCGGGCACCGTGCGCAGATGCGGCAAACTCGCAGCTAAACTCACCGCGGGTGCAATAAACAAAATGGTCAACACAGCGCGCATTATCCCGTGCATCTCCCTGTGAGGACCAACGTTTCGCCATCAAGCGTATAGGCCGCTTGATCTTGATCAGGGCCGCTTGCCCATGTCTTATCCGAGCGCCCGAAATGACGGATGCAATGCTTGTTCGCCTCATAGCGCCCCGCCTCAGCCGCCGCCGAGAGGCTCTGCGTCGCTTTGCGCACGCGCACTGTAAACGCAGCCCGATCCGAGCGCGGCGCTTTGGCCGAGGCTCTGAAATACTTGCCTTCAAAATACGTGCGGTTATCCTCTTGAGCACAGGCTGTCAGCCCCACAACCCCCAAGAGACCCACTCCCAAAATCACCCCAGACCGCGCCGCGCGCAAAGATAATATCATCACGATGAGATCTTCCCTTCAATGCAGTTCTGCATATAGGCCCACATGTCGAAGCCCCTCAATTTACTGAGCCGCGAACGCGCGTGTGCTGCGTCCAGCTTTTTGTGCTTTGATGCGATCTTCGATTTCCTCGCGGAAATTGCGGATCAACCCTTGGATCGGCCATGCGGCGGCGTCTCCAAGCGCGCAGATCGTATGACCTTCGACTTGCTTGGTGACATCCCACAGCATATCGATTTCCTCGAGCTCGGCCTCACCGCGCACAAGGCGATCCATCACGCGCATCATCCAGCCCGTGCCCTCGCGACATGGCGTACATTGTCCGCAGCTTTCGTGCTTATAGAACATCGACAGGCGGTGAATGGCTTTGATGATGTCGGTGGATTTATCCATCACAATCACCGCCGCCGTCCCAAGGCCCGATCCCAAATCATTGCGCAAGTAATCAAAATCCATAATCGCATCGCGCATATTCTCACCGCGCACACAAGGCACCGAGGATCCACCCGGGATCACAGCCAAAAGGTTATCCCAACCGCCACGAATGCCGCCGCAATGTTTTTCAATCAGCTCCTCAAACGAGATCGACATCGCCTCTTCAACGACACAAGGCCGCTCCACATGACCAGAAATCGCAAAGAGTTTTGTGCCAGCATTGTTCGCACGGCCAAATCCAGCAAACCATTCAGGGCCACGGCGCAAAATCGTCGGAACAACCGCGATGGATTCCACATTGTTCACTGTTGTCGGGCAGCCATAGAGACCGGCCCCCGCCGGAAACGGCGGCTTCATGCGCGGCATGCCTTTTTTGCCTTCGAGGCTCTCAAGCAAAGCGGTCTCTTCGCCGCAAATATAGGCGCCCGCCCCGTGATGCAAAAAGACATCGAAATCCCAGCCCGACTTGGCAGCATTTTTTCCCAAAAGACCCGCGGCATAGGCCTCGTCAATGGCGTTTTGCAAGGCTTCGCGCTCGCGAATATATTCGCCGCGAATGTAGATGTAACATGTGTGCGCATTCATCGCAAAAGAGGCAATCAGCGCCCCTTCGATCAACGTGTGCGGATCGTGGCGCATAATTTCGCGGTCTTTGCATGTGCCCGGCTCGGACTCGTCAGCATTGATGACCAAATAGGACGGGCGCCCATCGCTTTCTTTTGGCATGAACGACCATTTCAAACCCGTTGGAAAGCCCGCGCCACCGCGGCCACGCAATCCAGATGCCTTCATTTGATCAATGATCCAATCGCGGCCATTTTTGATAATATTGGCCGTGCCATCCCAATGGCCCCGCGTCTGTGCACCCTTTAATGTGCGATCATGCATGCCGTAAATATTTGTAAAGATGCGATCTTTATCGTCTAGCATTCGGATCATCCTTCATCACGGCGCTGCGCGCGCCAAATTTGGTAAATTACAACCAGTGACCAAATAAAGGCCGCCAA
Source organism: Paracoccaceae bacterium (assembly GCA_039767595.1). Classification (GTDB taxonomy): domain Bacteria; phylum Pseudomonadota; class Alphaproteobacteria; order Rhodobacterales; family Rhodobacteraceae; genus JBDNBY01. The sequence continues at coordinate 15,846 of JBDNBY010000105.1, forward strand.
AACAGCCAAATCGATCAATAGCGCATAACGGCCCGGCAGGCCAAGAAGTGGTCCCACCACTTGTGCCGCCAGCCAAAACAACATGGATCCGGCAATCACAAGCGCGACAACGCGGCCCTGCTTTTGCGAGGCATCACTTTGATTAGAGAGTTTCGTCATCGTCCCCCTCCTGTGTTTGGATCAGTGCTTTCGCCTGTGATACCCAATCATCCCGTGTTGCGCGCCCTTTAAAGCCATCTAAGTTTTCGTCCAGCCAAGCGGTTTCGCGCGCGCCCCATTCCGCGATCTGCGCGATGTGGAAAATCCCCATATCATTGAGGATCTGTTCCAATTTTGGCCCAATCCCTTTGATCTGCTTCAGGTCATCTGCTTCGCCTTCGGGGCCGTCATATCCAACGGGTTGGCCCGTGCTTTGAGCACTGTCATCCTCATCCACGTGCGCATCGTCCAATGGCGCATCATCACGCAGCGCTTCGTCGTCTAGAGGTAGCGCCTCTGGTCCGTCCGCATCATTATCCATGGATGCGGTCTCATCTTGCATATCATCGTCGTCGCTATCGTCTTCGCTGCTGTCCCAGTCAAAATCAGGCTCAGCCCCACGGGCGACGCGGGCTTGCTCTGCCTCTGCTTTGGCCCGTGCGGCGGCCTCAATAGCAAGCTCTTTGGCCTTGGCGTTTCGCGGCATGTAGCAATAGAGGTAAGAGATAATCAGCCCAAGCGAAATAAACGTCGCCAAACCAAAGGGAATGGCGTTGCTCTCCCCAAAAAACACCAATCCCGTCACATATATCGAAAACCCAAAAGCCGCGGCCACAAGCCAGCAGCCGATCAGACAGTTCGTCGATGTTTTGGGAAGATCGCTCACGTATTCGCCCCTATTTCCGCTTTTTCGCGCTGAAGTCTGTTTCGCCGCCCGCGGCCAAAATGCGCGCTTGGGCGACCCAATCATCACGGCTCACGCGGCCTTTGAACCCTTCGAGGTTTTGGTCCACCCACGCGATTTCATCCGCACTCCACGCCGAGACTTGATCATAATGGAAAAAGCCAAGACTATGCAAAAGCTGCTCTAACTTCGGCCCAACCCCTTTGATCAATTTTAAATCATCTGCGGCGCCGCCTTTGGGTGCGTCCAGCGTTTCGGGCTTTGTGCCCGCAGTGGTCGTCGCCGGATCGGCGGCTTTTGTCTTTTTGGCCGCCGCTTTTTTCCGTGCAGCGGCAGGTTTGACCGCCGCTTTGGACGCGCTTTGCGCATGGGCCGGCACGGCGCGGGCAACCGGTGTCTCACCGCTGCGCGGCACGCCGCCTTGTGGGTCATGCGGCACGATCAGAGGCATCTCAGTGCCATCGATCCGCTTGATTGTATCGCCAATCTCCTGCGCCAAAGTGGCCGAGGCGTTCATCGGTAATTTTTGCGCGACGTGATCCGTAAGCGATGTCACACCGCCCAGTGGCTCGGCGGCATAGCGGCCATTTTGCGGGCCGGCTTGGGGCACGGTGCCTTGGGCCATATCATCGATCATTTTCTCAAGGCCGGCGGCTGTCAGATCCTCAAAGTAATCTTTGCCAATTTGCGCCATTGGGGCGTTGGAACACGCGCCCAAACATTCAACTTCTTCCCAAGAAAATTTACCATCGTCTGAGATTTGATGCGCTTTGGGGGCAATCTTTTGTTTACAAACTTCGACGAGGTCCTCTGCACCGCACAGCATGCACGAGAGCGTTCCACAAATTTGGAAATGCGCCACAGTGCCCACCGGTTTGAGCTGGAACATAAAATAGAATGTCGCGACCTCGAGCACGCGAATATAGGCCATGCCCAGCATATCTGCCACGGTCTCAATCGCCGGCTTGGACAACCAACCGTCTTGCTCTTGGGCCCGCCACAGCAACGGGATCACAGCCGACGCTTCGCGCCCTGCGGGGTATTTGCTGATCTGAGCAACGGCCCATTGGTAATTGGCATCTGTGAATGCAAAACTATCAGGTTGCTCAGGATGTAAACGTCTTAGCATTAAGCCTGTTCCTCTTTTTGGGCCAGAAGGTATCGGGCAGCGGCCACACAGATCACGCCGACGATCACATGCAACCAAGGCTGATAGGCCCAGTCAATAATTGCGTCATAAACGCCAAAAAACGAAAATCCCACCAATACAAGGAACGCCGTTAGCGCAAGTGAAGCTATGAAGCGCGCAGTGTCTAGCATCAGCGATCAATCTCTCCAAAGACGACATCCATCGTGCCAATAATGGCCGCGACATCCGCCAATTGGTGCCCTGAGGCCACGTGATCCATGGCTTGCAAATGCAAGAAGCCCGGGGCGCGCAGCTTTGCGCGATAGGGCTTATTGCTACCGTCCGAGACGAGGTAGACGCCAAACTCACCTTTAGGCGCCTCGACACTTGCGTAGACCTGACCTTCGGGCACTTTGAACCCTTCGGTATAAAGTTTAAAGTGATGAATGAGGCTTTCCATATCGCGCTTCATCTCGCCGCGTTTGGGCGGCGTGAATTTACCGCGTGCCAGAACATCGCCGGTCGCTTCGCGCAATTTGTGAATGGCCTGACGAATGATCGACAGAGATTGCCGCATCTCTTCCATCCGGACCAAATACCGATCATAGCAATCGCCGTTTTTACCCACGGGAATTTGGAAGTCGAACTCATCATAGCATTCATAGGGCTGCGCGCGCCGCAAATCCCAAGCAAAGCCAGAGCCGCGCACCATCACACCAGAGAAGCCAAATTTTTGAATATCTTCTTCGGTCACAACACCGATATCAACGTTACGCTGTTTGAAAATACGGTTTTCCGTCAAGAGGCCGTCGATGTCAGACATGAATTTTGGAAATTCAATCGCCCATTCCTCGATGTCATCAATCAGCTTATCGGTCAGATCCTGATGCACCCCGCCCGGGCGGAAATAGGCCGCATGCAAGCGCGCACCGCTGGCACGCTCGTAAAACACCATCAGCTTTTCGCGCTCTTCAAACCCCCAAAGCGGCGGCGTCAATGCGCCCACATCCATCGCTTGGGTCGTGATGTTCAACAAGTGGTTCAACACGCGCCCAATTTCAGAATAAAGCACACGGATCAAAGAGGCGCGGCGCGGCACTTCGATCCCGCAGAGCTTCTCAATCGCCAAGCACCACGCATGCTCTTGGTTCATTGGGGCGACGTAATCGAGCCGGTCGAAATACGGCAGGTTTTGCAAATAGGTCCGGCTTTCCATCAGCTTTTCTGTGCCGCGGTGCAACAGACCAATATGCGGATCACACCGCTCAACAATTTCGCCGTCTAGTTCAAGCACTAAGCGCAACACTCCGTGCGCCGCAGGGTGTTGAGGGCCAAAGTTGATGTTAAAATTGCGAATACGCTGCTCGCCGGTCAGCGTATCGTCGAATTTTGAACCATCCATCATGTCGTACCTTCTTTCTCGTCGCCTTTTTCATCACCAGGCAGGACGTAGTTTGCCCCCTCCCATGGTGACATAAAGTCAAACTGACGATATTCTTGCACTAGGCTCACAGGCTCATAAACGACGCGTTTACGCTCTTCGTCATAGCGCACTTCGGTATAGCCCGTTGTTGGAAAATCTTTGCGCAGCGGGTGACCGCGAAACCCGTAATCGGTCAACAGACGGCGTAAGTCAGGGTGACCCGAGAACAAAATCCCAAACATGTCGTAAATCTCACGCTCGAACCAATTGGCCGAAGGGTGCGTTGTCGTGATGGATCCGGGGATATCATCTTCGCGCACAGCCGTCACAAGGCGCACACGGTGGTTTTGGTACATCGACAAGAAATGATACACGAGGTTAAACCGCTTGGCCCGCTGCGGGTAATCGACCGCCGTAATATCAACAAGGCTAGAGAATTGGCATTGCGGATCTTTTTTCAAGAAATCCACAAACCCATCAATCGTGCCCAGCGCGACATTAATCGTCAGCTCATCATGCACGATATCCCATGAGTGTACACAATCGGGGCGTTTGGCCTCAATATGTTCAGCAAGTTCTTGTAATGCGCGTGTCATCCTTGCCTCCTATCTTTCAATTGTGCCAGTGCGGCGGATTTTCTTTTGCAACGTCATGATCCCATAGACCAACGCCTCGGCCGTCGGGGGGCAACCCGGCACATACACATCCACAGGGACAATGCGATCACAGCCGCGCACAACAGAATAGGAATAGTGGTAATATCCGCCCCCATTGGCACAAGAGCCCATGGAAATCACATAGCGCGGCTCTGGCATCTGATCATAGACTTTGCGCAAGGCCGGCGCCATTTTATTGGTCAAAGTTCCGGCTACAATCATTAAGTCCGACTGACGCGGGCTGGCGCGCGGGGCTGTGCCAAATCGCTCGAGATCATAGCGCGGCATAGAGGCATGCATCATCTCAACAGCGCAGCACGCCAATCCAAAGGTCATCCAGTGCAAGGATCCCGTGCGGGCCCAGTTGATCACATCTTCGGTTGAGGTGAGCAAAAAGCCCTTATCTTGAAGCTCCGCATTGAGCGCGCGCGTTGACACTTCGCGATCCGCGCCCGCGGTATTTAGACCTGTCGCTACTCCCATTCGAGCGCTCCTTTTTTCCACTCATAGGCAAAACCTACGGTCAAAACTGCTAAAAAGATCATCATCGACCAAAAGCCCAGCATCGAGACATCTTTGAATGCCACCGCCCACGGAAACAAAAAGGCGATCTCAAGGTCGAAAATAATGAACAAGATCGAAACGAGATAGAACCGGACATCAAATTTCATGCGCGCGTCATCAAATGCATTAAAGCCGCACTCATAGGCCGACACTTTTTCAGGATCAGGATTGCGCACCGCCACAATCACCGCCGCGAGAATCAAAATGAGACCCAAACCAACAGCAATCGCGAGAAAGATCAAAATTGGGAGGTATTCTAAGAGCATTTGCTCCATCTTTGTACCCTTTCCATAACTAACGCGAGCACACTCGCCTTGATTGGCGCCAGTGATACTTTGCCTAGCGCAGAGGGTCAACATAAGTCGATCACATTCAGTTTCATGAAAGTGTTAACATAAAGCCCTAAAAATCAGACGCTTAGCACAATAACCGAGAGTATGTCAGGAGATTGATAAAAAATCGATCTGTCAAAACACCGCGAGCGCCGGCGATCCAATGCTATGTTGCAGCATTTTTCGGCTGTGTAAGCTGTTCAAAAACGGCGCTCACTTCCTCTTTGATGATTTGGGAAATCAAAATACAATCATCGCGCGAAAACGTCAGCGGCAGGCGCAGATCCAGCACCCCGCGTAAAATGCGATCGGATGCCTCAAGGCGCTGAACGGTTTTCACATAGCGCCAACTGTCATAGCGCGATGTAAATCCTGCGGGCTCTGCGCCGCCGAACCACTTTAACTCGACCCCGCGGGCCGCACAGGCTTTGACAACCTGGTCGATCTGCGCATCACTCCAATCCAATAACAAAAATTGAAATGACGACGCGACGTATTGCTCTTGCTCAGGGCGCTCAATCAACGTCAGTCCGGGCACATCGCGCAGCCCCGCCTCAACGACAGCATAAAGCGCGTTCCACTGCGCGCATTTTTCATCCAACACGCGCAACTGCGGGCGCAACATCGCCGCGCGCAAATTATCCATGCGTCCCGAGACATTCGGCGTGTCGTATTTCACGCGCTCAAACACTTCCCGCGGCGGAACCGTCCCGTGCCGATCATAGAGCATGTAACTGCCTGACAAAACAATCGCTCGCGCCATTAGCTCTGGATCATCAGTGACCAAAAGCCCCCCTTCCCCAGAGTTCATATGCTTATAGGTCTGGGTCGAATAGCAGCCAAACACACCATGACGCCCTGAGGGACGACCGTTCCATGCAGCCCCCATCGTATGGGCGCAATCCTCAACAATCGTGATCCCATTGCGGCAACAAATCTCGACCACTTTATCCATATCGCACAAATGCCCGCGCATGTGCGAGAGCAATAAGACAGACGCTTGATCGGCCTTCGCCTCGAGATCGTCCAAATCCAAAACAAGCCCCTCTGTCACCCCTACAAACACGGGCTCTGCTCCCACGGCGGCAATCGCCCCGGGCACTGGCGCCAAGGTAAAGACATTGGTTAACACGCGATCCCCCGCCCCAACGCCCAAGGCGCGCAAGGCCGTTGTCATCGCATAACCGCCCGACGTCACCGCAAGGCAATAGGGCGCCCCCACATATTGGGCATATTCACGCTCGAGCAACGCCGCTTCAGACAGCTCATCTCCCATCGTATTATATCGATGCAAGCGTCCGGATTGCATCAACGCCGTCGCCGCCGCGATCCCCTCTTCGGGAATGGGCTCTTGCTGCGTGAATAAACCGGTAAAGCGGGATTTGGATTGTACTGTCATACACACATGTAATGCCGAAATTTAGGCGCAGGTCAACATTGCCAAACGACATCCATCGTCGGGATTAGACTGGAAAAGAGGGTCAAGTTGGCACAAATTAGATCCATGACCGATCCAATCGACTTCATGCTCACCTTCACCGGTGCAGATCTTCCCGCGGATGTCAGGGCGCAAACGCATCTGGCCTTGTTAGATAGTATTGGCATCGCCGCCGCAGGGCGCCGCACGGAACTGTCGCGCATCATTTATGCGATGACCCAAGAGGAATATGCAGGCACGCTGCCCCTGCCCTTCACCCAAACTACGGACCATCGCGTCACAGCGGCGGGCTATGCCTTGGCGCTTGGTATGACAACCGATGCCGTTGACGGGCATGACGGATTTAACCTAGCAAAGGGGCATATTGGCGCCCCGCTCTACCCTGCACTCTTGGCCGCGGCTCAAGATGCGACGCTCTGCCCAGACATGCCCTCGGGGTCTGACTTCATCACAGCCCTCGCGCTGGGATATGAATTTGGCGCGCGCTGCTCGATCGCGCAGCACGCAACAACATGCGATTTCCACACATCCGGTTCGTGGGGCGCGGTGACCGCCGCGGCGGCGATTTGCCGATTGGCCAATCTGAGTCCCCAAATCACGCGCCATGCCCTTGGCATCGCTGAATATCATGGCCCGCGCAGTCAAATGATGCGCGTCATTGATCACCCCACCATGCTCAAAGATGGGGCGGGATGGGGATCCATGACCGGAGTGCTCAGCGTGAAACTCGCTCTCAAAGGGTTCACAGGCGCCCCTGCGATCACAGTCGAAGATGCGCCTGACTACTGGGCGGATCTTGGATCACGGTGGTACGGGCGCGAGCAATATTACAAACCCTACCCCGTGTGCCGCTGGGCCCAGCCGCCCATTGAGGCCGCCCTTGAGGCGCAGCGCCATTTGGGTCTGGACCACAAGCATATTACCAAGATCGAGATCGAGACATTTCACGAATCTCTTCGCCTTGCGACCGTCACGCCTCAATTGAGTGATGAGGCCCAATATTCCACCGCCTTCCCCGTGGCCCTTGCCTTGATCCACGGCACCGTTGGGCCACAGCATATCGCCGATCACGCAGTCCAAGATCCCATCGCACAGGCCTTGGCGCAAAAAATTGTCATTCGCGAAAGTGACCACGCCAACGCAGCCTTTCCGGCGCGGCGTCTGGCTCGGGTGACATTACACACAGATAACGGCCACCACGTCACCAGCGCATGGCAAGAGCCACGTTGGGATCACACAAATCCCCCAAGCGCCGCTGAGCTGCGCCAAAAATTCGACGACATTGCAACGGCCAGTATTGGTTCCAAAAGCGCCAAACACATTGAAACGGCCATCGATGCCATTGAACTCGGCGGATTGCCGCCGCTCTATCAGGCGCTGTCCTGTGATCCGCTGCCCTTTGCGTAAAACTCAAGGATCGGCGGCAGTTCCGCATAATCCAAGATGACCGCATTGGCCCCCATCTGCCGCAACTCTTCAGAGGGTTGATCAAAATCCACAAGGACCACAGGCACCCCAGCCGCCTGCGCCGTTGAAACGTCGGTTATCGTATCCCCAATCAACACGGCGCCACTGGCCTCGGTGCCCTGCGCGCGCGCCGTTTGATTGATCGCATGAAATAGGGGGGCGGGGTCTGGCTTTTTCACCGGCAGCGTATCAGCCGCCACCACTGCGTCAAATAGATCCGATATGCCCAGCGCAGCCAATAAAATATGGGTCGGCTTGGCCGGTTTATTTGTGCAAATGGCCACACCATACCCCTGCGCACGGCACCACGCGACCGCCTCAAGCGCCCCATCATAAAGCCGCGCATGATCGGCGACAATCGCCTCATAGAGGGTAATGAACGGCGGATACATTTGATCAATCTGCGCCTCATCCACGGCGTGACCCGCGCGCTGGGTCAAAACCCGTATCATCGCGCGCCCGCCGCGCATCGCCAACGCTTTTTCCGTATACTCCAACTGCGCACCAAGGCCAAACTGCTGCGCCGCTTGATTGGCCGCAGAAATGAGATCGTGCGACGTATCAATCAATGTGCCATCTAAATCAAAAACAACAATGAACATCGGGGGCCTCTTTGGTTTCATTTTGCAACAGTTGGTGAGCGCAGTGTCACGCTACGGCTTGAACCTTTGCAGATGCAAGGTAAAAGCACCTTACGCAATGGAAAGAGGGGCAGATGGCAGTTGCATTAGTCATTTTAGCGGCCGGCAAAGGCACGCGCATGAAGTCAGACCTTCCAAAGGTCTTGCACCCGATCGCCCATGCCGCCATGCTGATCCACGCCATAGATGCCGCCCAGAGCCTTAGGCCCGAGCGCACAATCGTCGTCGCCGGACACGGTGCCGCGCAAGTCGAAGAGGCTGCGCGCGCCCATGATCCCAAGATTGAGATCGTGTTGCAATCCGAGCAATTGGGCACAGGGCATGCCGTCGATCAGGCTCGCGCCGCACTCCAAGACTTTGATGGCGATGTGATCGTCCTTTATGGCGACACGCCCTTCATCAGCCCGCGCACATTAGAAAACATCCAAGCCGCCCGCAAAACTGCCGATATCGTCGTTTTGGGATTTGAGGCCCGCGATCCCGCCCGATACGGCCGGCTTATTGTCGATAGTTCCGATAAGTTAGAGAAAATTGTCGAATACAAAGACGCCTCCGAGGCCGAGCGCGCCATCACGCTGTGCAATAGCGGCGTGGTCGCCGCCGATCGCGCGACATTATTCGACCTGCTCAGCGAGGTGGATAACACCAACGCCTCGGGTGAATATTACCTCACAGATGTGCCCGCCCTAGGCCGCGCCAAAGGCCTCATCTCCAAAGTCGTCCGCTGCGCCGAGGCGGAAACCCTTGGCGTCAATTCGCGCGTCGAACTGGCTCAGGCCGAGGCACTTTATCAACACGCGGCGCGGCAGGCGCTCATGGAATCCGGTGTGACGATGATCGATCCGGCGTCTGTCTATCTGGCCTATGACACCCAGATTGGTCAAGACACCATCCTAGAGCCGAACATCGTCTTTGGCCCCAAAGTACATATTGATGCCGGCGTCACCATTCGTGCGTTTAGCCATTTGGAAAACTGCCGCGTCGCCTCGGGTGTGACGATGGGCCCCTATGCGCGCTTGCGCCCCGGCGCAGATATCCGGCAAAACGCGCATATCGGAAATTTTGTGGAAATCAAAAAATCCACCATTCACGAGGGCGCCAAAGTCAACCACCTGACCTATATCGGCGATGCTACCGTGGGCGCGCGCGCCAATATCGGCGCAGGCACGGTGACCTGTAACTACGACGGTGTGATGAAACATCACACAGAGATTGGCGAAGGCGCCTTTATCGGATCCTCGACCATGCTAGTTGCGCCCGTACGCGTGGGTGATGAGGCGATGACGGGCAGCGGATCCGTGATCACCCAAGATGTGGATGACGGGGATCTGGCCATCGGGCGCGCCAAACAAGTCAATAAAAAAGGCCTTGCGCGGCGGTTGCGCGACATGCTGATCAAACAAAAATCTTTAAAAGGTTAAGCGATTATGTGCGGTATTATTGGAATTCTATCTGCAAACGAAGCGGCCCCTCAATTGGTCGATGCTCTGCGGCGCTTAGAATATCGCGGCTATGACAGCGCGGGGATCGCCACAGTACAAAATGGCGCATTGGATCGCCGCCGGGCGGTTGGAAAATTGGTCAATCTGTCGGATGTTCTGGTGCATACTCCGCTGGCCGGCAAAATCGGCATTGGGCACACACGCTGGGCGACGCATGGCGCCCCGACCGAGAAAAACGCGCACCCCCATCAGGCGGGCCGTGTGGCGGTCGTTCATAATGGCATCGTCGAAAACTACCAAGAGTTACGCGCTTTTTTGGCCACGCAGGGCATTGGCCATGAAACAGACACCGATACCGAAACCGTCGCCCTCCTAACGCAATACCACATGGATCAGGGCATGGCCCATGTCGAGGCCGCGACGGCCACCATCGCCAAATTGCACGGCGCCTATGCGCTGGCCTTTATTTTCGAGGGCGAAGACGATTTGATGGTCATCACGCGCAAAGGATCGCCGCTGGCCATCGGTCATGGATCTGGCGAGATGTTCGCCGGCTCAGACGCGATCGCGCTGGCCCCGTTCACCGACCGGATCACCTATCTCGAAGATGGCGACCGCGCCATTTTGACCCGCAGCAGCGTGGCCATTTTCGATGACGAGGGCCACCAAGTCAGCCGTCAAGAAAAGCGGATCGATATCGATAGCACGATGGTCGATAAATCTGGGCACAAGCATTTCATGTCCAAAGAAATCGCCGAACAGCCCACCGTTGTCGGCGGCGCATTGCGGAAGTATCTAGCGGATGATCTGCGCTCCGTGGCTTTGCCCGATGGCCTCGAAATTGATTTCACGGCCATCGACCGCTTGACCATCATTGGCTGCGGCACGGCCTATTATGTTGGATTTGTTGCAAAATATTGGTTTGAACAGCTCGCCGGCCTGCCGGTCGATGTTGATATCGCCTCTGAGTTTCGCTACCGCGAGCCGCCTTTGTCGCCAAACTCTGCCGCCATTTTTGTCAGCCAATCAGGCGAGACCGCAGATACCCTCGCCGCGCTGGAATATGCCAAGCCGCGCGTTGCCAAAACCGTCGCGCTCACCAATGTTAGCGAGAGCTCGATCGCACGAGGGGTGGATCACATTTTACCGATCTACGCTGGGGTCGAAGTGGGTGTCGCGTCCACCAAAGCCTTCACCTGCCAGCTGACCGTGATGGCCACTCTGGCGATCCAAGCTGCCACGCAACGCGGCCACATGAGCGCACAAGACGCAACTGACGCGATCCAAGCCTTGAACGAATTGCCGGCGATCCTCTCAGCGGCTTTGGGACTTGAGCAAAAAATCGGCACTTTGGCACATGACCTTTCCAAAGCGGAAGATGTCCTATTTCTAGGGCGCGGCGCGCTTTATCCGATTGCATTAGAAGGCGCTCTGAAACTCAAAGAGATCAGCTATATCCACGCCGAGGGTTATGCCTCGGGCGAGTTAAAGCACGGCCCCATCGCCCTCATCGACGAAAAAATGCCAATCATTGTCGTCGCGCCGCGCGATGCCCTCTTTGAAAAGACCATCTCGAATATGCAAGAAGTCGTCGCACGCGGCGGCAAAGTTGTTCTGGTCTCCGACAAAGAGGGGATCGCAACCTCTGGCACAGAAGTCTGGCACAGCGTTGAAATGCCAAGTGTTTTCCCCGCGTGGGCCCCTATTCTCTATGCCATTCCGATGCAATTGATCGCCTACCACACCGCTGTCGCCAAAGGCACGGATGTCGATCAACCGCGCAATTTGGCCAAATCGGTGACCGTGGAATAATGTCCCTCTTAATCTGTGTCGCCCTACAGGATGAATTGCCCAACAGGCGCCTGCCGAACGAGCGTATTTTATACACTGGCGTGGGCAAGGTGAATGCGGCCATGACCCTTGCCGAGGCACTCGCCACACAGCCCCCCAGCCATGTGATCAACTTTGGCACGGCCGGTGCGCTGCGCAGCGATCTTACGGGGCTTGTCCAAGTGGCTCAGCTACACCAACGCGATATGGATGTGCGCGGTCTGGGCGTACCTTTGGGCCAAACGCCCTTTGAACAAGAGGGGCCGATCGTGATTGCCCAGAGTGGTGTCAGCTGCGGGACCGGCGACAGCTTTGTGCAAACAACGCCCGAACTTGTCACAGATATCGTTGATATGGAGGCCTACGCCCTCGCCAAAACCTGCGAGCGGGCGCAGATTCCGTTTACTTGTGTGAAATATATTTCTGATAACGCAAATGATGCCGCCCACACGGATTGGCGCGACAACATGACCAAAGGCGCTGACGCATTTTGCACGTGGTTTGAGGCATGGCGCAGCACAGAATTCGCCACCAAGCAGCCCCCCATGACTAAGATCCGCCGCTTTCAAGAGGAGGATCGCGCGCAAACCATTGCGCTGTGGCAGCGCTGCGGATTGCTGCGGCCTTGGAATGATCCGGACATGGACATCACACGCAAGCTCAGCTGCCAAGCTGAGGGGTTTTTAATCCTCGAACACGAGGGCGCAGTGATCGGTAGCGCAATGTTTGGCTATGATGGGCATCGCGGCATGGTCTATTATCTTGCCATTGATCCGCTCCACCAAGGCCGTGGCCATGCACGCGCCCTCATGATGCGGATCGAAGAGCTGGCCATTTCTTGGGGCTGTCCGAAAATTAATTTATTTGTCCGCTCTGATAATGATCAGGCCACCGGACTTTATAAAAACTTAGGATATGCCGTTGAGACCTCGGCCGCATTCGGCAAACGCCTTATTCCCGACGATTAGCCGCTAACCTTGGGCATCGAAGCACTCAGGGCCTGCGCATTGGCCCGCCCTGCCCCAACGCCAAGCGCATGACATCGGGTTGAGAGCTCTTCACTTGGCGCGTGACAATATGCGTGATGTACCGATCCACTCCGATATCGGCGGCCAACATATCGTCCATCACTTGCTGAAAGGCGGCCAAGCTTGGCGTGACGACTTTTAGCACATAATCCATCCCGCCCCCTGTGGTCACACAATCGGTGATCTCGGCGCAGGCCATAACGAATTTCTCAAATCTCTCGAAATCACTCTTACGATGATGAGTTAAGGAGACCGTAACATAGACCTGAGAAATGTCGCAAATTTTATCAAACTCAAGCTGCGCATGATAACCTTTGATATACCCCAGTGTGCGCAATCGTTCCAGACGCGCCCAGCACGGGGTGGGCGATAGGTTGACGAGTTCGGCCAGCTTTGTCTTACTCAGACGGCCGTGCGCTTGCACTGCGCTCAAAATGCGCACATCTGTTGGATCAAGACCTTGTTTTTTCATCTTATTTCAACTCAACATTCGACCATAGATGGGGATAAGGGGCGCGCCTCGCCCCACGACGCCGTATATTATGCACACGCGCCACAGGTCACGCTGGCGGCGGCGAACGCCGCGCCACACCGCTGCGCCGCTCGCGTGCGAAAACATAAAGACCAGAGGCGACGATAATCGCAATCCCCAGCCATGTCAGACGATCGGGGAAATCCGCAAAGAAGAGGTATCCCACTGTCACAGAGCCCGCGATCTCAAGATACTGCAGCGGCGCAATCGTGGCCGCCGGCGCCAGTTTCAACGCCACGGATAACATCAGATGCGACACTGTCGCCATGACCCCAACCCCCAGCAAACACCACCACGCAAAGGAAGAGGGCCAAACGGCGTCCAACGGCGCAATCCCCGATCCATCAAAGATCCACAAGAGTGGAAAAATCAAACATGATGCCGCCATGGCCGTATAGGCCTGCAGCGTGATCGCGCTTTGCCCCGCCGACATCGCTCGGGTCAAGAGCATATAACCCGCAAAACACACCGCCGTGCCCAATGGAAAGAGCGCAATCCACCCTAGCCCTACAAAGCTTGGCTGGATCACAAATAACGCGCCAATAAACCCGATCACGCAGGCCACGATGCGCCGTGGGCCAATCGCCTCGCCCAAAAAGAAGCCCCCCAAAAGCGTGAGGATAAACGGCTCAACAAAGAAAATCGCCATCGCATTGGCAATCGGCATGTATCGGATCGCCGTAAAAAAGAAATATGTCGCCAAAAGCAACAAGGCCCCGCGCGCCACATGCCCAAAAACTTCGCGCATACTAGGCCAGTGCAATCCGGCGATCACCGCCACAACAGGCATCAATATCAAAACTTGCACTCCAAAGCGCGCTGCGAGGATCTGCGTCACCGGAATGTCATGCGGCGTCAATTTGGCCAAAGCATCCATCACAGGGGCCGTGACGCAAAACCCCACCATAAACAAAATGCCCAGAACAGGCCGATCAGCATGCCGCGTCATCGTCAGATCTTTCAATTAAGAGCGTTGTAACCTGTGATCAAAGAACACCAATTGCCCTCGCGTAGCACGCCTCTTTACGACATTTAACGGACAAAAGGGGATGCGCCCCCGGCGCCATCCACCGCGTGTTTAAACTGGCGCAAGACGCTCAAATGACCAGAAAGAAGCGGCCGACCTGACGTCAAATTTCAAAGAGCTAGAGCGCCCCATATCGGCGTGTTTGCAGATCGAACTGAGTATTGCAGCACGGGATATCAATGGAGGGAAGTGCAAAAAAACGCACCCTCTCACCCAAATGGGTGACGTCAGGGCATTCCAAGGCGAGTATCTTCGCAATGCAATTACGCACAAGAATTAAATTGAATTCAGGGAAAACAGTATGAAACTTACATCCATTGCACTCATCGCAACAGCATTCGGAATAACCGCCTGCATGCAAGATGCACCACCCGCGTCGACGCAAACCCAGACAGCGGTACAGGCCAACGGCTTTACCCCCATTACCGAAAGAGCAGAATTTGTGTCACTGATCGAGGGCAAAAAATTCCGCGGCGACGGGAACTGGTGGACAATTTCTGGGGATGGGCAAATGTTCGGAAATTTCAAAAAAGGTTGCTTAGAGGGAACGTGGGAATGGCGCGACGGCGCTTGGTGTCGCACATATGAATTGGCCGGAAAAACCAAAGAAGAAAACTGCCAAAACATCGCTGTCAAAGGCAAGCAAGTCATGTTCACCAAAGACCGTGCCGAAGGGGCTCAATCTATCGAGACCTTATCCCGATAATTGGATTTGATATGTGCATGGAACACCGAGATGAAGGTTTCCGTGAACCTGATATGTCAGACAAAAGGGATGTGCTTCCATTAAGACCCTCCAACTGGTGAGCATTCATCCCGCCCTCCGCAACACATAGCTTGCGGAGGGCAGATCTGTCTCAAACAGGCCTGTCTAGATATTTTCGCCGCGGATCGCCTCGCACACGGCTTCGGTCACTTCGCGCGTGGTGGCCGTTCCCCCCACATCTGGCGTCACGATGCCATCGGCGCACACCTTTTCAACGGCACGCATCAGTCGGGCGGAGGCCTCATGCTCACCAAGATGATCGAGCATTTGACTGGCTGTCCAGAACGTCGCCACGGGGTTCGCGATGCCTTTTCCTGTGATGTCAAAGGCCGACCCGTGGATCGGCTCGAACATCGACGGAAACCGCTTTTGCGGATCAATATTGGCGGTCGGCGCAACGCCAAGCGAGCCCGCCAAAGCCCCCGCCAGATCCGACAAGATATCAGCGTGCAAATTCGTCGCCACAACTGTGTCGATGGATTTTGGGTCTTTGACCATGCGGACGGTCATCGCATCGACCAGCATTTTGTCCCATGACACATCGGGGAACTCTTCTGCGACTTCGGCTGCGATTTCGTCCCACATTACCATGCCAAAGCGTTGTGCATTTGACTTCGTAACAACGGTTAACTTTTTGCGTGGCCGCGACTGCGCCAGCGCAAAGGCATAGCGCATGATGCGCGTCACACCAACGCGGGTAAAGATGGAGACTTCCGTCCCGACTTCTTCGGGCAGGCCCTTGTGCGCGCGGCCACCATGGCCAGAATATTCCCCTTCTGAATTCTCGCGCACGATCACCCAGTCAAGATCACCCACGCCGACATCGCGCAGCGGTGACGAGACGCCCGGAATGATTTTGGTCGGGCGCACATTGGCATATTGGTCAAAACCCTGACAAATTGGCAGGCGTAGGCCCCACAACGTAATGTGATCCGGCACATCGGCCGCCCCCACGGCGCCAAAATAAATGGCGTCAAACGGTTTGAGCTGCTCAAGCCCGTCTTCGGGCATCATCACGCCGTTCTTTTTATAATAATCTGACCCCCAATCAAACGTCGTCACGTCGAATTTAATCGTTCCGTCCCGCTTTTCCAAAGTGGAGAGTACTTCCACACCCGCCTCAATCACTTCGGGACCGATCCCATCGGCGGGAATGGCCGCGATTCTATATGTACGCATGATATCTACCTCGTGTTCGCGTGGCCGGCGCTGAGCAACATTGCTCAATCGGCACGATTTGTTATGATCTAGAATTCAGTCGCAGCTTGACCATCACGCGGCAACACTACATGGATCATATAAATTTTCGCAATAATAGGCCGCCCCCATGGAACTTCGTCAACTTCGCTGTTTGATTGCCGTTGCCGATACGTTGCACTTTGGCAAAGCTGCGCAGCGGATGGATATGCTGCCTGCATCCTTCGGGCGACACATCAAACTACTCGAAGATCGGCTGGGGAGCCGGCTACTTGTGCGCACAACACGGCACGTATCGCTGACCGATGCTGGACGCGATTTTGCCGAGGCCGCGCGCGACATTGTCGAGCGCGCCGATCGCTTAGAGGCGGACTTCCGTGAAGGGCAACAAGACCAATTGCCGACCCTGCGTATCGGCGCTATCGACAGTGCAGCCGCAGGCCTCATGCCACAATTTTTGCCCAAATTTCGGGACGTGTATCCAGATATCGATATTGAATTGCTCGAACAAAAGACGTTTCGGTTATTGCCGCGAGCGTTGTCGGGACGGCTAGATGCGGCCATTGTGCGCCCCCCAGAAATGCTCGATCCTCGGCTCACTTTCCGCCCTCTGTTTAATGAAACGGCCGTTGTCGCTCTGCCCGAGCGGCACGCGCTCGCCACAAAAACTGAGATCACAGTGGCCGATATGGAAGACGAGCCGATGATCGTGCCGGACAGACGATCGCGGCCCCACAGTCATGATTTGACGATGAAGCTGTTTTTAGATTCAGGCTACTCCGCAAGGGTGGCTCAAATCGCAGAAGAAAAGCAAACGATTGTCAGCTTGGTCTCAACCGGCGTCGGCTTGGCGATTGTGCCAAAATGGGCATCGCGCCTCGCCGTGGGCGGCGTGCGGTTTGTCCCTCTGTCTATCCCCAAGGGGATCGCCCGCGACAAATTGGCCCTATCAGTGGTTTGGCTCAAGGACACGCGCCATCCCACACGCGACGCTTTTTTAGAGGTGCTCGACGCTAATATTGCGGCATTGTCTCAGACTGCATAAGAATTATTCACATTTTTTGTATATTACAGATCATCACTCTTTGACCTCTTTTTTCTTGAGTTCTTGAATTTTTTACCTGTACCGTCGTCCACACCGTGCTAATTACACTGGATGCCAATGAACGCAGGGACGTTCTGCGTTATTTTACCACGGCACAACAACTTGGAGGACACTATGCATTTCACAGCAATCACGCGGCTCACGGCCGTTCTTGCAACAACAGCACTGACAGCGGGAGCCGCCGTTGCAGGCTCTCACGCTGACAAAACAGGCTGGCCAGAAAGCTTTACCGTCGGGACTGGCTCTCAGGGCGGTACATATTTCGGCTACGGCTCAGGCTGGGCTGGCATCGTATCAGACGCGCTCGGCGTATCTGGCGGCGCAGAAGTAACAGGCGGCCCAATGCAAAACATGGCATTGGTTCACACCGGCGATCTGCCATTTGGCATGACAACAATGGGCCCAGCGGCGGAATCAATCGGCGGCACAAACCCAATCGCACCTGGCCTCAAAATGGACAACGCTTGCGCGATGTTCCCAATGTATCAAACACCGTTCTCAGTAACGGCGTTGACATCATCAGGCATCACATCAGTTGCGGATATTCCAGATGGCGCACGCATTGGCTTTGGCCCAGCGGGTTCGACATCTGACACATACTTCCCACGCATGATGGAAGAGCTTGGTGTAAACTTTGAGCGCCGCAATGGCGGTTGGTCTGACCTTGGTGGTCAGCTCCAAGATGGCCTTCTCGACGTGATTGCCTTCGCGGCAGGCGTTCCAGTACCAGCGGTTTCGCAGCTCGAAGCACAAGTGGACGTGAACATCATCGAGTTCACAGAAGCAGAGCAAGCACAGATCACAGCGGCCTTCCCAGTGGCGCCGTTTAACATCGCAGCGGACTCTTACACGACACTGGACGCGCCAGCGCGCTCAGTTTCAATGTGGAACTTCGCCATTGCAAACTGCGATCTGCCAGAAACATTCGTCTACGGCGTTGTCGACGCAGTTATGTCAGATAATGAGCGTATGGTATCCGCGCACCGCGCGGCACGCTCGACATTGCCTGAATTCTGGGATCGGAACACAGTCATGGATTGGCACCCAGGTGCCGCGCGTTGGTTCAACGAGAACGCTGGCGCGACCATCGCGGATGACATGATCCACGGTAACTAATCCAAAAACAATATGCGCACCGACTAGAACAACGCTAGTCGGTGCGTTTTTTATAACTAAACTGGTCAAGACACTCTTACTGATTTTGAGGGTTCCCACAGGTGGAAATGTTCAATAATCTAATTCGAAGAAAAGAGTGCAGACCGACAGGGGACACCATGGCAGAGCAGATAAAAAACAACGACACGATCGAGCCCGTGGCCACCGAAGATCAGACCATAGTTCTCGCCGAGGGCGTTGACGAAGAGCCGATCGAAGGCAACCGCCGCCTATTTACGGGCGCAGGCTATCTCTTTATTGCGGCGCTATCGACGTTTTATGCTATGTTCCACATGATCGCTTTGAACGGCGTATCCATTTCTGACTGGACTGGGATCGAAGTCCCGCTCTTGCCGCAATTCCCTCTCGAGACTTGGAATTTCCGCATCATTCACATCTCTGGCGCGCTGGCACTGGGCTTTCTTTTATTCTCAGCGCATCGCTTTGCCTCAGATAAAGATACTGAAACATCGCCGATCCTGTCATGGATCGCATTTGCCCTTGCCGTCCCCGCTTTGATCGCGGGCGCGACGGCGATCGGGTTTGGAAACACAATTAATTCAGGCACTTTGCCGCAGATGGGCGGACTGACCACATGGGCCGCGTTCCCAGGCACAGACATTTACGAGACCGAAGTGCGCTGGTTCGGCATACCGCTGCTGATTGCGACATTTGGGGCCATCGTCATCGGCTGGTTCGAGCGCCGCGCCCGTGCGCGGTTCGCCGCATCTGATGTCGTTCTAGCGCTATGCGGCGTTGTCGTTGCGCTGTACCTTGTCGCGATCTATGGCACAGCGGCACGCAACTCAGTAGGCACACCGTTTGTTCCAATTGGTGTGGCCTTTGCCGCGACAGCAGGCGCCGCCATGATCATGGAGCTCACGCGCCGCGTCGCGGGCCTTGCCTTGGTCGCGATCACGGGCATTTTCCTGTTATATACATTCACAGCGCATCTTTTACCGGGCATTCTCGCCGTGCAAAGCGCCTATAGCTGGCAGCGCTTCTTTGGCCACGTCTATTCCGACGCTGGCATCCTTGGACCAACGACGGCCGTTTCATCGACCTATATCATTTTGTTCATCATCTTCGCGGCCTTTTTGCAGGCCTCAAAGGTCGGGGATTACTTTGTCAACTTTGCCTTTGCGACGGCGGGGCGTGCGCGTGGCGGCCCTGCGAAAGTGGCGATCTTTGCATCAGGCCTGATGGGCATGATCAACGGCACATCAGCGGGCAACGTCGTGGCAACAGGGTCACTGACCATCCCACTGATGAAGAAAGTCGGCTACCACAAGAAAACCGCCGGCGCGATTGAGGCCGCGGCCTCGACGGGCGGTCAGATCATGCCGCCCATCATGGGCGCCGGCGCCTTTATTATGGCCGAAGTCACAGGCATTCCATATCAAGAGATTGCAATCGCTGCTGTGATCCCCGCGATCCTATATTTCGTCTCGATCTACTTCATGGTCGATTTCGAAGCGGCAAAGCTCAACATGCGCGGCATGCGCGAGGACGAGCTGCCCAAGTTTGCAAAATTGGTTCGTCAAATCTACCTCTTTGTCCCGATCATCATATTGATCGTTGCCCTTTTCCTTGGATATTCGGTCATTCGCGCCGGTACATTGGCCACAGTCGCCGCGGCCGTCGTGTCGTGGTTTACGCCGCATCGGATGGGCCTGCGGTCTATTCTCAAAGCGTTTGAGCTGGCCGGTGTGATGTCGATCCAGATCATTGCCGTATGTGCATGCGCCGGCATCATTGTGGGTGTCATCAGCCTCACGGGAGTTGGTGCGCGGTTCTCAGCGGTCCTCCTCGATCTGGCCGGTGTGAGCCAGCTTTTGGCGCTGTTCTTCGCCATGTGCATTGCCATCTTACTCGGGATGGGCATGCCGACAACGGCGGCTTATGCGGTTGCGGCATCTGTCGTGGCGCCGGGGCTGATTGAATTGGGTATTCCGCAGCTGACGGCGCATTTCTTCGTCTTCTACTTTGCTGTTGTATCGGCGATCACACCGCCGGTGGCCTTGGCTAGTTATGCCGCAGCGGGCATTTCAGGGGCCAACCCGATGGAGACCTCAGTGGCGTCGTTCAAAATTGGCATCGCCGCCTTTATCGTGCCATTTATGTTCTTCTACAACGGCGCCCTTTTGATGGACGGCACATGGTCCGAAGTCATCCGCGCTGGAAGCACCGCGATTTTTGGCGTGTTTTTACTCTCAGCAGGGGTGCAAGGTTGGTTCATGGGCGGACGCAGTGCGTGGTTCTTGCGCATCGGCCTCGGTGCTGCGGCGCTGTTTATGATCGAAGGCGGAATTGTTACAGACCTGATCGGTGTTGGAGCGGCAGTTGCGATTTACTTCATTCAAAAGCTGTTTAACCCCAATCCGGACGCCACAATTCCCGTTCGCGGAGCGGACTAGCCCTCACAACGGACACGCAGAGCGAGGCGCACACTTGTGCCTCGCTCTGCGTGACAGCCCCCTTCCGGTCCACGCCATAAGCGGCAACGAAATTGTCACAAATGCGATGTGCGGCACAGTAGCGTTTGTTACGGCTGAACTAACTGGCGAGTCGCTGTAAAGTTCGACGAGATCCTTCGGCACACAGCGAACAAGCTCGTAATACCCTTCAGAACCAAAAAGGAATGAAGTTCGTTTCAGCTGCATTCTAGTAAATACTCAACGAGTACCATAGCTAGAACCAGTCCAAAACATTCACCATTTTAATGAAGTTAAGCACCAAATACGCAGGTCATATAACGCGTTAAGTGGCGCCCCCACACGGACTCGAACCGCGGACCTATTGATTACAAATCAATTGCTCTACCAGCTGAGCTATAGGGGCGTGAGGGGGTGATTAATCGGAATTT
>JBDNBY010000106.1:0-4709 GCA_039767595.1 Paracoccaceae bacterium
GATTTAGAAAACATTTTTCCCTGCCTTGATAAACTTCATCGGATTGATGGGTGTGCCATTCACACGCACTTCGTAGTGAAGATGAGGCCCAGTAGATCTACCCGTATTCCCCATATCACCAATTCTGTCACCGCGCGAGACTCTTTGTCCCTTTTTGACGCGAATTTTATTCATATGTGCATAGCGGGTCTCAACACCGTTCTCATGTTTGATCTTGACTAGACGCCCATAGGACGACAGCCAGCTTGCATGCGTAACAACGCCATCTCCTGCGGCATAGATCGGCGTGCCGACGGGGCCGGCAAAATCGGCGCCTGCGTGCATACGCCCCCAACGACGACCAAACCCAGAGGTATAGCGAAATCCAGATTTCACAGGATGGGCAAAGGGCAGGGCCTCTGCCGCGATACGATAGAGATTGACGCGGTCGAGATCTTCTAGAATTTTGTTAGCCCGCATCAAATCGAATGGCAACATAGCGTCGCCAGACAAGTTATCAGGTAAGCTTGGCCCACCAAATCCAGCGTAGCCTTGTTTGACATTCTCGATCAACCGTTCGGGATCCATCCCGGCCGAGCGGAACATTTTTGTGAGTGGATCCATCGACACGGTCAGCGCATCTTCGATTTGGCGAAAGATTTGATCGTTGCGCTCTTGCATCAAGTCAACTTCTAGCGCGAGATCGTTGAATTGCGCATTGGCCTGCGCGGCGGTGCTGGCGTGGTGATCACGCTCGGTGCTGAGATCTTCCATCGTTTGATAGAGTGTGGTGAGCAATGTCTCATCCGCACCGGCCATGGCGCCAAAATCACCTTGTTCTTGGGCCGCTTCCCATTGTGCTGACAGCTCGCGTTTGGACTTGAGGGCCTCGGATAGTTTTGTTTGAACTGTGCGCATACCGCGCTCTAGCTCTTCGCGACGCGTCTCTGAGCGCAGCAGCTCTTCTTGCATGCGGCCCAATTCGGACAGGGCCATGGCAAATCTATTTTGCGCTGCCACTGCCTCGTATAGACGTTGATCCCGCTCATGCGAAATCGCATTCAGCCGCGTTTGATATATCTGTTGGTCGCGCACGGCCTGTTCGCGAAAATTACCCGCGCCAATACTATCGAGCAAAATAACCGCCGCCGCAACAATCGACCATGCGACCAGAAACGTCATCCCCGCATAGGCCGAAATTTGCGCCCAAGGGCCAATCCGAACAAAGCGCGTATCCGCGTCTGATCGAATAAAAATCCGAAGTTCCGGAAAGGACCGTGCCAAAAATTGACTACGACCAAACAGCTTCCATTTTCTACGCACCATGAGACCCCTCACTATCTCTGCACAAAGGGGTTAGTCCTATTTGCGAAAAATCTCAAACAAAAACGTATAAGTACATAGAATGTTGGCACTTTTCAGCCGATTGGCCCGATATGATTAATATCGCGCGGCGATCGCCTCATCGACGAGGGGCCAATAAAAATCGGGCGGCAATCCTGCTTCGGCGCGTTTTTCCTCATTAAAGGGCGGCTTTGTCCCGCCTTTGAAATATTTCTGTACTAAATCGTGAAAGACGGATTTCGGATCCAGATTTTCGCGGCCACATAGAAAATTGAACCACTTCGAGCCATAGGCGACATGCCCCACTTCTTCGGCATAAATCACCGACAGGGCATCAACTGTGCCTTGATCGCCGGCTTTGGTAAAGAGCGTAATCATCCCAGGTGTGACATCAAGCCCGCGCGCCTCAAGCACCATCGGCACCACCGCAAGACGGCCCAGCATATCATCGCGGGTATCCTCGACGGCGCGCCACATCCCTGCATGCGCGGGCATATCCCCATAGCGCGCGCCATACCGTGCAAGGCACTCTCCAACTAGGTTAAAATGCTTTGACTCCTCATCAGCCGATTTGATCCAATCATCATAAAACCCAATGGGAAATTGAATATGGGTAAATCTAGCAATCATATCCCAATGCAAATCCACGGCATTAAGTTCGATATGTGCAATTGCATGGAGTAGGGCAATCCGGCCTTTTGCGGATCCAGGCTTGCGTTTGGGGACATCGCGCGGATCAAGAAGCGCCGGCGCCTCGGGCCGCGCAGGGTGCAGCGGCGGGGTGGCATGACCGATTTCAGGGGGCGTGCCCGCGTCCCGCGCGGCAAACCACTGGGCCGCATAGGCGCGGCTTTTGTCGGTTTTTTCCCACGGGTCTGCGGTGCGTAAAACATCCTCCGCCCAGCGCGCAACTTGCTGTGTCATGTATTCCCCTTCAGTTTTGATGCACGATGCACGATGCACGATGCACGATGAATATGCCTTAGGCTGTAACGGCCTCAAGGACAGCCTCAACATGGCCGGGCACTTTGACTTTGCGCCATTCGTGCAAAATTTCACCATCTGGTCGCACAAAAAAGGTAGAGCGTTCAATCCCCATATAGGTCTTTCCATACATGGATTTCTCTTTCCAAACGCCGAACCGCTCGCACAGGTCAGTGGTCTCATCTGAAATGAGCGGCATGGTCAGCGCGTGTTTGGAGACAAATTTATCATGGGATTTCATTGGATCCTTGGACACACCAAAGACCTTGATACCCTGCGCCGCGAACTGATCGAGCGCTTCGCTAAAGCCGATCGCCTCTGTTGTACATCCCGGCGTGTTGTCTTTGGGATAGAAGAACAAAACAAAGGGCGCCTCAAGCGACGACAAGTTAATTGTGCCCTCTGGCGTGATCGCAAGATCAAGATCGAGATTTACACTAGTGCTCATGATGATACTCCCTATATAAAGCCTACAAGCAGAGACATAGCGTAATGGACCGTTCGGAAAACCCTAAAGCGACACAAACCGATGAAAAAAAGGACGTTTCCCAAAAGAAGCGGTCCAAGCATTGGTTGCGCGCGGTGCTTTTCACTGAGTTGATCTATATTAGCGTTCTCTTTGCGGTGCTTGCGCTCTTTGTTGCGCTCTATGCTAGCGAGAGCGGTATTCGCGTCCCGACATGGATTGAAGGCCGCTTTCAAGCGGCGATTGATGACAACACCCAAGATTTCAATTTGGACTATGCGGATGCCTATCTCAAACTCGAAGAGGATTTTAGACCAAAGCTCCTGTTGACCGATGCAACGCTCAGTAATGAAACGGGCGAAGTGATTGCGCGTTTGTCGCAGTTACAGGTCAAAATGACACGGCAATCCATCTTTACGGGCGACCCCAAGATCCAATCGATCCAAGCCACGGGCCTTTATGCAACGGTGCGCCGTATTGCAGACGGCAGTTTGAATTGGTCACTGGCCCAAGAGAGCGCCGTCTCCATTCAAATTCCAACGCTCCAAGACGCGGATGTTTATTTAGAGCAACTCTTTGCATCAGAGCCATTGCGTGACCTCAATGAGATCCATCTTGAGCCTATCACGATCCGCTACGAGGATGCCGTCACGAACCGCGCCTATACCGCCGATGGCGGTGTCCTTCGCGTGACCAAAGATCAAGACGCCATCACCCTGAACAGTGACGTGACGGTGCTCTCTGATCAAGGAGAGGTCAGCCGCGCCCTCGTTCGCTTTGACAGTGACATAGGATCACAGGCCTCTGATCTGAGTGTTTCGTTTGACGAAATTGCACTGCGGGATTTGATCGTGCAATCGCAATATTTCGGGGTGATGTCTCCGATCACCGGACGGGCCGCCACCAATC
Source organism: Paracoccaceae bacterium (assembly GCA_039767595.1). Taxonomy (GTDB): domain Bacteria; phylum Pseudomonadota; class Alphaproteobacteria; order Rhodobacterales; family Rhodobacteraceae; genus JBDNBY01. Next base: position 3,683 of record JBDNBY010000106.1, read on the forward strand.
TGCGCTTGAGTGTCTCAAGCGATGGGACACTCTCGCCGCTCAATCTGCAGCTATCGTTGGAGGAAGGGGTGCTCACTCTCCCTCAACTTCCACAGGTGCCCTTTGACAGCTTTCAAGCCTATCTCACGCTCTACCCAACGCAAGAGCGGCTGGATATCGTGCAAGTCAAATTAGACAGCCCGCAGCTGACAACTGAATTCTCGGCGCAGGTGCAGCTGGATCAATCCAACGGTGCCTCTGACATCTATGGCAGCCTATCGGCCACGCGCCTTGAGATCCGCGATCTTATTCCGCAGGTGGGTGATTTGGAACTGGCACGCTTTGAAACACATTTCAAAACTAGCCTCTCTGAATCTCGTATCGATATACTTGGTGCCAAAGCGACGCTGCCGGATCGGCCTGCCGCTGTTTTTGCGGACGCATCATGGGATGGCCAGGCCTTTGGCGTGGACGTGATGTTGCGGGATGTCACGCGGCAAGACGTGCTTGAATTTTGGCCAGAAAACATTGCGCCCAAAGCCTATGACTGGGTCAATACACGTATCAACGGCGTAAGCCTTGGCGATATCCAAATCGCCGCGCGCTATGATCCAAATCAACCGACTGACTTGTCGTATTTTTTAACCGCTCCTGTCCGTGCAGAGCAGCTCTCTTATAGTCGCACCCTCCCGCCGGCGACAGATATCAAAGGCACGTTGCAGATTTATGATAAGACGCTGGTCGTACATGCCAGCCAAGGGCGCATTCCAATGGGCGACGCGGGCGATATCATCGGGCAAACGGCAACATTTGAAATTACGGATTTAACGGCAAAGCCTGCGACTGGTGATCTGCGCCTGAGGGCATCGGGCCCAGTCGAGGCCGTATCGACCTATCTGAACACCAAACCGCTTGCATTGATGGACAAGGCTAATCTGCCAGCGGTTTTAGGCACAGGGCAAGTCGAGGCCACGCTTGATCTGACCATTCCATTGATCAAAAAAGCCCCCAAAGAAGACATTGTTTACCAAGGTAACGCCCAAATTAC
>JBDNBY010000107.1:0-3946 GCA_039767595.1 Paracoccaceae bacterium
CACGCGACGCCGTCGCGGTCAATCATGATATTGGATAATTTAATATCGCGATGAATCAAATCTTGTGCATGCACAATCCCAAGGGCAGAGAGGATATAGTCCAACATGCTCAGGATACGATCCTCGGGGACGTGGCCATAGGTACGGATCATCAACGGCATGATATGATCCATCGTTTCGCCGTCGATAAACTCCATCACGCAGTAGGCCGTGCCATATTTTTTCAACGCAGCCACCACCCGAACCAGACCTTGGAACGGCGGCAACGTGGTCATCAGCATGGCTTCGTCAAAAAAGTCTTGCAACCCTACATTAAAAAATAGCTTTTTCGATCCAATCGGCGAAACACTCGTTGCACCAGAGCGTTGCGCGGCACCCGATGGGAAATACTCTTTTACCGCAAAACTACCGGCTTTTTCCTCGTGTGTGGCCAAATAGGTCAAGCCAAAGCCGCCCTGCCCCAGCACCTTTTCGATGCGGTAGCCGCCCAAAGTTGTCCCTTGGGTCAGAGGGATGGCCACATCACTCATCTTTGGCCTCGCCCGATGTGGTGTTCAGAGCAGAGCCTACATGGCCATTCACGTCATCCACTTGATCGGTTTGGCCGTCTGGCGACACATGTTCGGCACCTGTCCCCATCTCTTGTTGTGGTTCGGGTGTTGGGTCCTGATCTAGTTGCGGCTCGGGCTGTGGGTCTGTGGTAAGAGGCGCCTGAATTTGATCGCCTTGAGGCACCTCTGTGGGTGTCGCGGGGTCTAAAGATGGATCATCAAATTGAGCCAGTTTCAACCAAATCATTAATGCAATCGCGACGATCAAAACCGCGCCAAGCGCTGCGAGGGTGATGACCTGCCAGCTCGACATCACGCGGCCCGCGAGGCTCATTTGTGTCCAATTGGATTGCGTCGACGGCACACGATCCTGCGCGCCATGCATATAGGTGATCAGCGAAATGTTGTCTTGCTTAGGGTTGCCGATATCCAGCGTTGCATCGATCAGTTTTTTGCACATCGCTTGCGGCGCGGCGCGGTGATAGGCGTCTACCGTGCGAGACAAAGCCGGCTCTTCGAGCGTATCCAGCCCGTCACTGGCCACGATCAGCGTATCGTTCAAGGTCAATCTGACATGGTTGATATCGACCAAACTCACGGTATTGCCCGTCAAGGCAGAGCGCAGTGCATTGCGTTTGGGGTGCGCCTTGGCTTCGGCCAATGTAATCCGGCCTTGCTTAACTTTATCCATCAATTCGCCGAAAAATGAATGGTCGGCGTTCAATCGGCGCAGCTGCCCTGCGCGATACAGATACATCGGGCTATCCCCAACGGATAACCACAAAAGGCCATCGTCATGCTTCCATGCGGCGACCAAAGTTGTGCCCATACCCTTGAGCGCCGGATTGATTTTTATCTCCTGCAATAGGGCGCTGTTGGCCGCGTGCATTGCATGCTGAAGCCGCTCTTTGGGGGGCTGTTTGGGCGATTGTGCCAAAAACGCCGACCGGAATGTTTCGATCACCAAAGACGAGGCGCGCGCGCCCCCTGCATGACCGCCCATGCCATCAGCCACCAGCATCAACACATCGCCCGAACTATCGCCGTCGCGCTCATATAGGATTGCAAGAGAGTCTTCTTGCGCCTCACGCGCACCGATATGTTGAATCTGAGCAACGGCCATGAGATGCGCCTCTTACGCCTGCGGGTCATCCACTTGTGACCAGTCGAACTCCGGACCACAAAACGCGACAAAGCGGACATGCGTTTCTTTGGTCAGGGCAATGATCGACCCCGAAGTCAACTCTTGGGTCTGCGCAACGATTTTGCCGTTGATCCGCGTTGGATTGGTCGCCGTGCCGGGCGTGACCAGAAATGAGCGCCCTTCATCATCATAAATGATGCGCACATGATCTGCGCCTGAAATCGTGTTGTCCCCGAAATCCAAGCAGACCCGCTGCTCGTGATCGCGGCCCACTGAATTCATGCCCACGCCCAAAGGACGCGACGATCCAAGACCTGGCCCTTTGACAACGACAAGCCACCCTGAAACTGGACCAATGTCATCTGCATCATCAAAATGATCGCCAACGCCCAGTTGGGTTTTCTCATTCAGATCCAAAGACGTCTTTGCATTATCAACACCGCCGCCAATCTGCTGTGTTTTATCCGCTTCAAACCCTTGTTGATCATTAAAGATCCACTGTGTTTTATCGCTCATGAGTTCTGTTCCTATATTCTATTATGCCCGAGAGAAAATGACATCGCATTTACCCAACGAAATCACAGTCCCCGATTGAATTTCCACTTCTCGGGACAGTTTTTTTCCATCAACCTTTGTGCCGTTCGTACTGTTGAGATCAGAAACAAACGCGCCGTTCGAGCTGAGCCGCAATGAGATATGCTGCCGCGAGACACTTGGATGCTCTATGCACAGATCACTTGGCGCGGCGCGACCAATCGTGACACTGGCCGAGGTGATGCTCAGCTTTTGTTGCGTGCCTTTGACATGGATATAGCCTAGGGCCGGCTGCGCCGAGGCCACCGTCGGCGCAGCGCCCCCGATCGGATCCGCAAATTCGATTGACGTCTGAGCGGCGATATCACCGCCGTCAGCCTCGGGCTCTTTGGGCTTTTTCTTTTTGCCGCCTGACAGCGCCAGAACCAAAATCACAATCAACAACAACAGACCGACCGCTGCGCCAATGATCAAAGTTCCGTATTCTTCAAAAAGCTGTTCAAACGACGACGCAGTCGCGGTTGTGGTCGGTTCTATTGTCTCGACCACAACCGCGGGCGCCTCATAGCCGCCATTCACGGCGGTGGCGCTGTAGGACACACTTTTGGTCACGCCCTCCTCGTACCCCACCAAAGGAACGTTCACCTCTAATGTGATCTCCGTAGACTCGAAATTATCCTCAGACATCAACACACCCGAGCGCAACATGCTGCGCGCGATCACAGAGCCGGCATTGCCGACATCGGCCAGTTCCTCTGTGTCCAGAGTGCGCCGCGAAGCTTGCACTGCGGCAAACACACCAAACCCGTCTTGGACAAACTCATTGAGATAGCTGCGATCACGGCCAGTCTTGGGTAATCCCGTAGGCGTCAACGTCAACGCAATGGCTGAAACCACGACATTGTTTTCATCCGCAAAGGCCTTGACGTCATTGACGATATCCACTCCCTCATCTTGGCCATCACTAAAGATCACAAGGTTTTTCACAAAGCTTGTGTCTTGCGCAGCCAAAATTTTGACCCCATCGCGCACGGCTTCGGAAATATGAGTTGACGTGCCCTCAAGCTTTACATCATCCAACGCCCGTTCAACGCGTCGCGGGGCGATTGTAAAATCTTGAACGATCTTCAAGCTGCCTTGCTCGTGAAACGTTGCCAAGGCGATGTGCGCCCGATCTGGAAACCCGCCGATAAACGTTTTGATCGCTTCTTTTTCTTTATCGAAATGCCGCGAGCGTGCCAAAGCGCGCGCACCTTGCGACGTATCCAAGATGATCAAAGTATGTCCCAATGACATCCCATCGGGGTAATCGGAATTGCTATGCTTGACCAACTCAACCGTTGCATCATTCGTGGCCGACAGCGCCTCGAGGGTCGCGCCGGCGGGCATGCGGACGGCACAATAGGCATCGTCCGCTGATAGCTTTAGACCACAATCAAGCACCGCAATGCCCGTGTCAGGGGCGCGCACGACGGGTTCGGCTTCGCTCTGGGCAAACGCGGCAGTGGCCAGAAGGCCACCGCTTATTAAAGATAAAATCAAACGTTTCATACGAAACTCCGCACAAGGAACAAAGGGTTACGAGGAAAAGGCCGAGATCGCTGCAGAAATATGACGCAGTTCTGATCTAAGAGTTCTGGGGCTGGCCCCGGCGTTTAAATCCGCTTCGATCGCGGTGACTTGCCCCTCAAGGGCACTCACTTGAGATGCGTTGGCC
>JBDNBY010000108.1:0-3894 GCA_039767595.1 Paracoccaceae bacterium
GCACCTGCGCTGGGATGATTTTTTTGGGGAGTTGCGTGCCCGTAGTTGTCTGTGGCACGCCGGCGCTCTCATCGCTTGGTGCCGTTTGCGCACCGCTCACAAGATCGCGGATATTAATTTTTTGAAATGGATCGATGCCGGCCTCGCGCAACTGTGCGATCGCGTCAATGGGATCTTGTGCGGTGATCCCATGTTTTTCGGCGACGCGCTCGGCCATGCGCAATTGGCGATCGGTTAGGCCCTCTGCTTCGATGGCATCGCGCGTGGTGCCGCCAGTCTCAGGGGAGGGTTTTCCTTTGATCCGTTCAAGAAGCGTGTCGCCCACGCGAAACCGATTAGCCTTGATTTTCATAGTCATACAGAGCCTTTGCCTCTTGGAGAGTGTCAAACATATGCAGCCGTCCGTGGTGCAAGACAGCGGCCTTGCGCGCGAATTGTTGCAAAATCTCAGCTTGGTGCGAGACGATGACAGTTGTCGTTGTTTTTAGTCGTTCGCGCAGCACGGCGTTGGCCTTGCGATTAAAGTTCATATCAGTCGAGTTGGGCATGCCTTCATCGATCAAATAGACATCGAAATCCAATGCAAGCATTAAGGCAAAGGTGAAGCGTGCCTTCATCCCTTGGGAATAGGTCGAGAGGGGCTGATCGAAATATTCGCCCAGCTCGCACATCCACCGGCAAAATGCCTCAACATAATCGGGGTCTAGACTATAGAGCCGCGCGATATACCGGCTATTTTCCATTGCGGATTGCTTCATGATCACCCCGCCCATGAACCCCAATGGAAAGGACACACGGCAATCGCGGGTGATATGCCCTTCGTCTGGTTTTTCTAGCCCCGCCATCATACGAATAAGCGTTGTTTTCCCCGTGCCATTGGCCGCAAGGATACCCAGCGACTCCCCCAATTCAATTTGAAAGGAGACGTTTTGCAAAATGATCTTGCGTTGTTTGCCCGTCCAAAAGGATTTGGACACGTTAAAGAAATCTATCATGGCTCTGCCGCGTCGTTTGTCATTTTGTAACGGCCGCTCGTGTTCCCATTTTGGCAAAAAACGATAAAAACATCGAAAGTTTGAATAATTATACACGTTTATCGTGTGTTGGGCGAGGTCTATTTTGAAGAGATGACACTCCGGATAAAACACGCTACACGACGCAAGGCGGCGCTCATGCACAAGGTAGGGACATATATACCATGATAGACTTGGATAAGTTTGATCCAAACACAGACACGATGGCCTACTATCATGCGCTCTTGGATCAAGTTTTATGCGTTTTGCTCAAAGACGATCCCGAACACGGGGATATGGCCCTTAAGGTGTTTGAAACCTCGCAAGGGACATTTGCCATGGGATTTGATTCCGAAACCCGCTTGGCCGATTTTGCAGGGACATCAGCCTATTTTGCACAAATGAGCGCGCGGGCCGTGGTTCAGACGTTGCGCGATATGGGGCTGGGCCTTGGGGTGAATTTTGATGTTGCGCCATCGTCAACACTGCTGCCGGCGGATGTCGTGGCATGGCTGGCGGGGCAGGCCGATGCGGCGCCCATAGAAGAGACCGCTCAGATCGACGAGATCACTGCGCTTGAGGCGCTGCCGCACTGGTGCGATGCATTGAAATCCGCTATTGAGGCAACGGACACCGCCCAAGAGATGTGGCTGGCCACTGCGCATATCGGCGGCGCGCCGTGCATGGGGGTGTTTTATGCTGCACTTGCCGATCAAATCGCGCCTTCGATCGCCAAGCTTACTTATGATGTGGTGCGTTTTGCGTATCAAGAGGGCGATGCAGATCACATTCAAGTGGTGTTTCTGCCGCATGGTGATCCGCTTTGGCTCAAACTGATTTCGGTTGGGCATCAGATCTCTTTGGAACGGCCCCAAGAGCCAGCTGCGCCGACCTCTGCGGGGCCGGGCCTTGACCCTAGTAAGCCGCCAATTTTGCGTTAATACCCTAAAGTCACATCCACTTGATTGAGCAGGGGGACACCGGCCTGAACTCGCGTGATATTTTCCGCGATGACCTGCGCGGCCGTCTCGGGCCGCGTGATTGACGCGATATGCGGGGTGACGGTGACATTGGAATGGGCCCAAAAGGCATGGTTGCGTGGCAGCGGCTCGATGCGAAAAACATCAAGGGTCGCATGGCCAATTTGCCCCCGGTCTAGCGCCGCGATCAACGCATCGTCATCAATTAGGGGCCCGCGCCCTGCGTTAATGATCATCGCCCCCTTTGGCATCATATTGAGCGTCGCGGCGTTGAGGATGTTTTGGGTTTGGGGCGTATTGGGCAGCAAGAGCACCAAGATTTGCGCACGGCTCAGCGCCTCTTCTAATCCCGCTTGCCCATGGGTTGTCGTGATCTGCGCCACGTCTTTGGCGCTGCGCGACCAGCCTGTGACAGGAAACCCAAGTTGCACTAAGGCCTCGGCACAGGCCTGCCCCAAGGCCCCCAGACCGAGGATCGTCACAGGGCGGTCTTTGGCCAATGGGGGGGCTGCGGGCGCCCAATCGCCTGTTTGGCCTGTGATATGAGCATCCATGCCCAAGTGATGACGCAGGACATGACCCGTCACCCATTCGACCATCCCGCGGCTGAGCCCCTCATCGACCATACGGGCGAGGGGGATCTTGAGCGTTGGATTGTTCACAACCGCCTCAACACCGGCCCAAAGGTTGAGGACCGCTTTGGCCCGAGTGTAGGGTGTGAAATCCGTCAGCGTAGAGTTCGGCGCATAGACAATATAATCAACCTTGTCGGGCGCAAAATCGGTGCGCAGATCGACGGCAAGACCCGCTTGATCAAAGGCATGGGTTAATGGGGCGCGATAATCTTCCCATCTTTCGTCTAATGCCGCAAAGAGTACGTTGATCATATTAAGTCACCTCGGTCTGTGAATATGGGCAGATTGAATGAGGCCAAACCCGCCAAGCAAAACAAGCATCGCCGATCCACCATAGCTGACCAAGGGCAACGGCACGCCGACAACGGGCGCCATGCCCATAACCATGGCCATGTTGATGGCATAGTATAAAAAGAAATTGATGCTGATCCCTTTGATCAAAAGGGCCGAAAATCGATCCGTGGTTTGCATGGCGGCGATCAGACAAAACACCAAAATCAACCCATACAAAAAGAGCATCACCAGCCCCCCCATCATCCCAAATTCTTCGGCCAAGGTCGTGAAAATGAAATCGGTATGTTTTTCGGGTAAAAAATTAAGCCGGCTTTGTGTGCCTTGCATAAACCCGCGGCCCGACCAGCCCCCCGATCCCAGTGCGATTTGCGATTGGGTGATATGATACCCTGCGCCAAGCGGATCATTGGCCGGATCTAAAAACGTATCGATCCGGCGGTATTGGTAGTCTTTTAAAAATTGATAATCTGTCCCGCGCGTTTGAAAAATGGCTATAATTGCGGAGATCGCCAGCGTCGCAACCCCTGCAAAATAGCCCCAATGCACCCCCGCAACGAACATCACAATGCCGCCAGCCATTAAGATGAGCAATCCCGTGCCCAAATCAGGTTGTTTAAACACCAACCCCACGGGAATGAGGATCAAGACGACGGGCAAGATGACCCAAAACGGATGAGAGGTTTTCGTCGGCGGCAGCCATTCGTAATAGGCCGCCAGTAGAACGACGATAGTGATCTTCATCAATTCAGACGGTTGCAGCCGAAACCCGCCCAGTTCAATCCAGCGCTGGACACCCATGCCGACTTGGCCAAATAGCTCGACATAAACCAGAAGCGAGAGGCCAAAAAGATAGCCCAATATCGACGTGCTGCGCCAAAACCCAATGGGGATCAATGAACTAAACGATACCACGGTCTTTTTCAAACTTTATGCGCCGTTCAAGAACCGTGTGTATTGTTTGACGTCACTTAA
>JBDNBY010000109.1:0-12541 GCA_039767595.1 Paracoccaceae bacterium
AAACCAGCTGTTTTGCACGCGAGAAAAAGTCCTCAGATTAAAAATCTGACAATAACAGCCTGAAATATCAGGCAAAAACACCAAAAAAAGGGAGCGGTCGATTGTTAGGGGATTTAGTGGCGGAGGAGGTGGGATTCGAACCCACGAAGGGCGTTAACCCTTGCTGGTTTTCAAGACCAGTGCATTCAACCGCTCTGCCACTCCTCCAACGAAGGGCGGTTTAGCGTCAGTTTTTTGATTGGGCAACCCCAAAAGTCACAAATTTGCCAACTCTTTTAGAAATCCTTTTCAAGGCGCGCCGGACGGGCTATGAAGACTACAAGGGGCACGACGGGATGTGCCAATAAAAATATAATGATTGGGCGGTTTTATGAGGTCGACTCAGATGAAGGCAATTCAAACGACACAGGGCACATTGCATATTGCACAAGCATCAGGGGCCACCGGACGCCGCGCGACGTCATGGCTGATCTGTGCCGCGACCTGTGTTGCGCTTGGCGCGTGCGACGCGTTGGGCCAACTGAACCTCGGTGCTGATCCGGCGCAAACTGCGCAAAAGCCATCGACATCAGTTAAAATGGTCGAACGCGATGTAGAATCCCCACAGGTGTTTCAAGCAACTGAACAAGGGCTTTGGGATGGGCGTCCTTCCTTAGGTGGCGTCTGGGTGGCGCATCCTGATGCGGATACGCCAGAGCGCGTTGTTATTCGCAACAAAAGCAATGGAAAATTTGTCATCGGCGCTTTGTTTCGCAAGGAACGCGCCCTGCCTGGCCCTGCGTTTCAAGTCAGCTCGGATGCCGCCAAAGCGTTGGAATTGCTCGCAGGCGCCCCTCAAGATCTCAGCGTGACTGCGCTGCGCCGCCAAGAGGTCGAGGATCCGCAGGCCAGCCCCGCGACAGCGGCCCCCAGCTCTGACGTGGCCGACACCGCTGTCGCCGAAGTGACGCTGAGCGAAATCAACGAAACGCCGATCGCGGGGGCCGCCGCGCCCAGTGCCCCCTCTGCGAATGCGACAACGTCCAACGCCGCAGCGCCAAGTGCGGCACCAAGTGTGGCACCGGCCAGCACGCTGAGCAAATCCTATTTGCAAGTGGGTATCTTTAGCCAAAAGGCCAATGCCCAAGGCACCGCCGCCTCGATGCGCAAGGCGGGTCTAAGCCCCAAGGTGATCGAGCATTCATCCTCTGGTAAACTTTTTTACCGTGTGACAGTCGGCCCTGCCCTGACCCAAAGTGAACAAAATGCAATGCTCAAAATGGTGCGTGGCATGGGCTTTAAAGATGCCTATGCGGTCCGCCGATAACTCAAACTTTTAAAGAGGCGCCATGCGATACGGATTTTTGCGACACGCTATTTTAACGCTGGCTCTGTGTATTGCGAGTGGCGCGACATGGGCCTTTGATACAAAGGCAACGGCGGCCTTTGTCTATGACGTGAACACCGACACGGTGCTTTTGGCCAAGAACGCCGATGCGCCGATGCCGCCCGCCTCCATGTCAAAATTGATGACCGTCTATATGGCGTTTGAGGCGGTCAAATCAGGGCGCCTGACGCTTGAGACCAAGCTGCCCGTGTCCCAACATGCGATGAATTACAAAGGGTCGACCATGTTTTTGGATACGACCGATCGCGTCACTGTCACGGATCTGTTGCGGGGCATTATCGTCCTGTCAGGCAATGATGCCAGCGCTGTGATCGCCGAAGCGCTCAGCCCCACGGGAACCGAACAGGGTTTTGCCGACTTGATGACAAAACGGGCCCGCGAGCTGGGGATGACACAGTCCACCTTTGCCAATTCAAATGGATGGCCGGCTCCAAACCACCGGATGAGCATGCGCGATTTGGTAACGTTATCCCAAGCGCTCATTCGCGATTTTCCGGAACTGTATAAGATATTCGGTGAGACAAGCTTTGCCTTTGACAACCGCGCGCCCAAAAATGTGCGCAACCGCAATCCGCTGCTCTATTTGAACATTGGCGCAGACGGGCTCAAAACGGGCCACACCAGCGAGGCGGGCTATGGCCTTGCGGGATCTGTAGTGCAAGGGGATCGCCGTGTGATTTTCGCCTTCACGGGTCTCAATTCAGAACAAGAGCGCGCCGCCGAGGCAGAGGCGATTGTCAACTGGGCCTTTCGTACATTCTCCGAGGCGCAATTGGCCACCCCGGGTCAAATTTTGGCACAGGCCCCCGTTTGGATGGGCGATACAAAGACCATCGGCCTGACGGTGAAAGAGCCGCTGACCATGTTGATCGCGGCCTATGCCAGTACGGCGCCCGAGGCCAAGGTCACTTTTCAATCGCCCCTATTGCCCCCCCTCTCGGTGGATACGCCCGTGGCCACGATGACCATTCACACAGACGGCATTGCCGAGGGGCGCTCTGTTGATCTCTATCCTGCCCAAAGCGTGGACACAGGCGGCTTTGGTGCGCGCATTGGCGCCTCGGCGCGGTATTTGATGGATCGTTTCATGACCAAACTGCCAGAGGCCTCGTAAGTGGCGGGTCTGTTTATTTCCTTTGAAGGTATTGATGGCTGCGGCAAATCCACCCAAGCGCGGCGGCTGGCGGCACGGCTCGAAGAGGACGGTCATGCGACACTCCTCACACGCGAGCCCGGTGGATCGGCCGGGGCCGAAGATATCCGCCGCCTCGTGCTAGAGGGCGCGACAGATCGCTGGTCTGCCGAAGTGGAAACACTCCTCTTCACCGCGGCGCGGCGCGACCACTTGGATCGAACCATCCGCCCTGCCCTAGAGGCCGGCACGACCGTAATCACAGACCGGTTCGCCGATAGCACACGGGTCTATCAAGGGGCCACGCGCGGCGATTTGCGCGGCTATGTCGATGCGCTGCATGATTTGTGCATTCAAGTCGAGCCTCACATGACCTTTGTCCTTGATATTGATCCGCAGGTGGGTCTCAAACGCGCCTTTGATCGGGCGGGAAGCGAGCTGCGCTTTGAACAATTCGGTCTGCAAATGCAGCATGATATGCGTCAAGGGTTTCTCGATCTCGCCGCCGCCGCGCCCGAGCGATTTCATGTGATTGATGCCAGCGGGGCCATCGATGACATCTTTGATCAGATATGGGGCGCCCTTTCGGCGCGCTTGCGCCAAAGATGATAGACGACAGCCTGCCTCAATCTGATGCCTCTGAGGGCGCCCCCCACCCGCGCCATGCGCCTCAGATTATTGGCCAAACTGGGGCCGTCTCGCAATTTTTACAAAGCTATACAGCCGGAAAATTGCATCATGCATGGCTTATCACTGGCCCCAAGGGGATTGGCAAGGCGACGCTGGCATGGAAAATCGCGCAAACTTTGTTGCATCACGGCGAAGCGCCCAGCGCACCGATTGAGCATCTTGGCGCCCCCGAGGGCAGCAGTACAGATCGCCAAATTCAGGCGCTCTCGCATCCAGGGCTATTTTTAATTCGCCGCAAATATGACGAAAAAGCCGGCCGCTTTGCGCAAAACATCGTCGTCGATGATGTGCGTGGATTGCGCAATTTCTTTGGCCTATCCTCGGCGGGCGGCACGCATCGTGTGGTGATTATCGATAGCGTCGATGAGATGAACACGTCGGCGGCCAATGCTTTGCTCAAACTCTTAGAGGAACCGCCCAGCCACGCGACGCTTTTGCTTATCTCGCATCATCCCTCCGGCCTCTTGCCGACCATTCGCTCGCGCTGTCGGACATTGGCGCTACGGCAACTTGAGGCCAGTGATCTAAGCACCATCTTCCAAGCCTGCGATTTTGACGCGCCCGAGGATATGTACACGCTCACAGAGTTGGCGATGGGCTCCGCCGGTGAGGCAATGCGCCTGACTACGCTGGACGGCGTTGGGCTTTATTCCCAAGTTGAGCAATTCTTTCAAAATGCCCCACAAGTGGACCGCGCCGCGGCGCATCGCATCGCCGCGCAACTTGCTGCCAAAGGGGCCGAGGCGCAGCGCGCGCTCTTTTGTGATATGCTGTGGCGTTGGAGCCTGCGCATCACCAAAGATGCCATTATGCAATTGCAATCGGGGACGCTCGACGAGCCCGTTGCACATAAATTCGTGCCATCACTGGAAATCGCCCCAATATTCATGCAAACAGCCCAAGACACTTTGATGCGATTGAGAACAGGATTGACTGTCAACCTTGACCCCGCCTCATTGATTTTAGATACGCTACTAACACTGGCCGCCCAAGCCAAAAGGTCATAACCTAGCGGGCGGGCCCAAGAGGAGAACGAGCTTGACCACCGCCGGATCATCGACCCACCCCATCACAGATAGCCATTGTCATTTAGACTTCCCGCAATTTGACGAGGAACGCGACGCGTTGATCGCGCGGGCGCTTGAGGCGGGTGTGCATCGCATGATCACGATCTGCACCAAATTGCGGCAATTTGATCAAGTGCGCGATATCGCGGATCGCTTTGCGCCCGTGTTCTTTGCCGCTGGCACCCATCCGATGAGCGCCGCGGACGAGCCGATGACCTCAGTCGATGAGCTGATCACCCTTGCACAGCATCCCAAAATGGTCGGCATTGGGGAAACGGGCCTTGATTATCATTATACCGCCGAGAGCAAAGATATTCAAAAGGCCTCGCTGGCCCTACATATCGCGGCGTGTCAACAAACGGGTCTGCCCTTAATCATTCACGCGCGCGATGCCGATCACGACATGGCAGATATCCTCAGCGCCGAGTATAAAAACGCGCCCTACTCTTGCGTGATGCATTGCTTTTCGTCGAGTGCGCAATTGGCGCATGCCGCCCTTGATCTGGGGTTTTACCTGTCGATGTCGGGGATCGCAACGTTTCCCAAATCCCAAGAGCTGCGCGATATTTTCGCCGCCGCCCCCAAGGATCGCATCCTCGTCGAAACAGATAGCCCCTATTTGGCGCCTCCGCCCTATCGCGGTAAACGCAATGAGCCCGCCTACACTGTCCATACGGCCCAAGTGGGTGCAGACATCTATGGGCTAAGCTATGACGCGTTCGCCGCCCAACTCGAAGAGAATACTCTGCGCCTCTTTGATAAAATCGCAAAATACGAGGCGGCGCATGGATGATCTAAAGATCACGATCTTAGGCTGTGGCTCATCTGGCGGGGTGCCGCGGATTGGCGGCCATTGGGGCGCTTGTGATCCCAAAAATCCCAAAAACAGGCGTCAGCGCTGTGCCCTTTTAGTCGAGCGGATCGGCCAAAGCGGCCGCACACAAGTGGTGATCGACACTGGGCCAGACATCCGCGCACAATTGCTAGAGCATAAGATATCCACGCTGGATGCCGTGCTCTATACGCATCCGCACGCCGATCATATCCACGGCATCGATGAATTGCGCGTGGTCACGTTTAACAAACGCGGCCGGCTCGATGTCTATGCCGATGCGCCGACATCTGATGACCTGATGAACAAATTCGGCTATGTCTTTGAAATGCCCGAAGGCTCGGATTATCCCCCGATTTTGAACCTGCACCCGATCACCGACGCCCCTGTGCGCATCGATGGTGCGGGCGGTCTCATTGAGTTCATCCCCTTTTATGCCCGCCATGGCCGCATTGACGCCTTGGGCTTTCGCATTGGGCCCTTTGCTTATTTGCCCGATGCCAATGAAATGTACCCCCAAGGCTGGGCCGCTCTCAAAGGTGTGGAGACATGGATCGTCGATGCGCTGCGCTATACGCCGCACGGATCACATGCGCATTTAGAGCAAACTCTTGAGTGGATCGAGACGGCAGGCGTGCCCCAAGCCTATCTGACAAATCTGCATATCGATTTGGATTACGAGCGGCTGCGCCAAGAGACACCGGCGCATGTCAGCCCAGCGTATGACGGGCTGACATTGCAGGCGAGTTACTCTGCATGAGCATCCTTCTTGATGTGATTTTACCGGTTTTTGTCGTCATTGGCTTTGGCTATGCGATGTGCGGCTTTGGCCTTGCCAATGAGACGCTGATTAATTCGGTCAAAGATTTTGCGCAAAAATTCGCCGTACCCTTTTTGCTGTATCGCGGGGTGTCGAACCTTGATTTGGGCATGTTCACATCGAGCGGTTTAATCCAAAGCTATTATATTGCGGCCTTTAGCTGTTTTGGCCTTGGCGTGTTGGGGGCGCGCTATCTCTTTGGCCGCGCATGGGAAGACAGTGTTGTCATTGGCTTTACCTGTTTATTTTCCAACACAGTTTTGCTGGGCCTGCCCATCACAGAACGCGCGTTTGGCACTGAGGCGCTCTCGTATAATTTCATCATCATTTCTGTGCACTCACCGCTGTGTTACCTTGTTGGGATCTCAGCGATGGAGCTGGCGCGCGCCAACTCAGCACAGGCCAATTGGAAATCTGCCGTACCTCAGATCCTGCGCGCGATGTTTTCCAACTCTTTGGTCATTGGGATCGCCGCAGGGTTCACGGTGAATATCCTCGACATCCCCGAACCCACCGTCATTGCCGAAGCGATCGATTGGATGGCGCGCGCGGCCTTGCCTGCGGCGCTCTTTTCCCTTGGGGGCACAATTTATTTGCTCAAAATCGAGGGCAATCTCATTTTAGTGGGGTTCATTTGCTTGATCTCTTTGGGGCTACACCCAATCTTGGTCAAGCTCTTGTCGGTGCCTTACGGATTGAGCCAAGAGGCGCTGCGCTCGGCGCTTTTGACATCGTCAATGGCGCCTGGCGTCAATGCGTTTATCTTTGCAGAGATGTATGGCCGCGCGCGCCGTGTCGCGGCCTCTACAGTGTTGATTGGTACGATCATCTCGATCTTTACCGTTTGGGGCTGGCTGGGCATTCTCTATGCCTAGCCCAGATTTACTGACTTAGGCGCGCCTTCACCATTGGGCCGGCTTTGGCAAAATCGATCTGCCCAGTGTATTTGCCTTTGAGCAAAGCCATCACAGCGCCCATATCCTTAAGCGATGAGGCATCAGCCTCGCCCACGGCTGCGTCAATCGCTTGGGCAATTTCCGCCTCGCTCAGAGCTTTGGGCAAGAACGCTTGGATAATCTCAATCTCGGCCATTTCCGCCTCGGACAAATCAAACCGCCCGCCTTCTTCATAGGCTTTGGCGCTTTCTTGGCGCTGTTTGACCATTTTCGATAAAATAGCCAAGATATCTGCATCCACCAGCTCCGCTTCGTCGCTGGTGCCACGCATCGCGATTTCACGATCTTTGATTGCGGCATTGATCAAGCGCAAAGTCGCAAGGCGCTTGGCCTCTTTGCTGCGCATAGCATCTTTTGTTGCGGCTGAAATCCGTTCTTTTAACGTCATCACTTCGTCGTCCCCTTAGACCACTGCGCCCAAACCGAGCGAACACGCGGCATATAGGATGTGGGACGAAATATCAAGCCTGTGGGCACGGCGCCCGTATGAGCGCGCTGCCCTCTAGATTTTGATGGCAATTGTGCGGGCCCCTCTCTTGACCTATGGCCCTATTCGACATAAGGCTTCATCGATTTATCCGCTGCCCCCAAGACACGCCACAATGATCGGAGCTGCCATGCCACTTGATACCCCCAAAACGCCCACTGCCCTAATCGTATTGGCCGATGGAACCATTTTTGAGGGGATCGGCTTTGGCGCCTTGGGGGATGTGACGGCCGAGCTGTGCTTTAACACTGCGATGACCGGCTACCAAGAGATCATGACCGACCCATCGTATGCAGGGCAAATCGTGACATTCACCTTCCCCCATATCGGGAACACAGGCACAACGCGCGAAGACGACGAAACACAAAACCCAGTCGCCGCCGGCATGGTCACTAAATGGATCCCAACGCAATCCTCGAACTGGCGCAGCACTCAAGAGCTTGATGCTTGGCTTAAGCAGAATAACCAAATTGCGATTTGCGGTGTGGACACGCGGCGTCTGACCCGTGCGATCCGCGCCCAAGGTGCGCCGCATGTTGCCCTTGCCCATAGCGCAGACGGCACATTTGATCGCGAAGCGCTGATCGCCAAGGCCAAAGGTTTCGCCGGCCTCGAAGGGCTGGACCTAGCCAAAGATGTCACCTGCGCCCAGACCTATCACTGGAATGAAATGCGTTGGGCTTGGCCCGAGGGCTATAGCACTCAAACCTCGCCGATCCACAAAGTCGTCGCGGTTGATTTTGGCGCCAAACGCAATATTTTGCGCGCACTCGCCTCGGCCGGTTGCGATGTCACTGTTGTACCCGCAACGACCACTGCGCAAGAGATCCTCGCCCATAACCCCGACGGCGTATTCCTGTCGAATGGTCCGGGTGATCCGGCGGCCACGGGCGCCTATGCCGTGCCAATGATCCAAGAAATCCTCACTGCGGATGTGCCTGTGTTTGGCATTTGCCTTGGGCATCAAATGCTGGCCTTGGCCCTTGGGGCAAAAACGTTGAAAATGAACCACGGCCACCACGGCGCCAACCACCCCGTCAAAGAACATGACACGGGCAAAGTTGAAATCACGTCTATGAACCATGGGTTTGCCGTCGATACCGCCTCACTGCCCGAGGGTGTTGAGGAAACGCATGTATCCCTCTTTGACGGGTCGAATTGCGGGATCAAAGTGACGGGTCGCCCCGTATTCTCAGTACAGCATCACCCCGAAGCCAGCCCTGGCCCGATGGATAGCCTGTATCTGTTTGATCGGTTCGCAGACGCGATGGCCGCGCGCAAATAATCCCCCCGAAACCACTGTGCATATTCTGTGGATAACCATGGGATAAATTAACCCTTGGTTAAGTATTCTTCGCTACCCTTTAGGGGGGAGATGCGGGGGATAACGATGTTTTTCGCACGACATATTTTTACAGGGGGCCACGGGGCAACCCAGTTTCCAATTGGGTCACTGCCCTATTGGGCGATTGAACTGGACTATTGCAGTGAAAGCGATGCGCAGCGCGTGGCGCAATATGCGGATCTGTGGAAAATCAGTTTTTGCACAGTCGCCATTGCCGAAAATGTGCTCAACTGTGATCAAGTGACTGCGCTCTATAGCCTGAGCGAGGATTGCGATGAAGTGGACCTTGATGAGGATCCCGTTGATCCCGCATTGATCACCTTGCTACCAGCAGCTGAGGCAAGAGCCTATCGCCTTATTCCATGGCGCAGATGCGGCAATCATATTTACTATGTCACAGATAGTCCGCATCTTTTTGCACAGCTCTATCGGCAAAAATCCTACTTTAGAGCCCATGCTAAAATTGTACTCACGCACCCAGACGCATGGCAAGAGGCTTTGGCGCGGCATTACGGCACCCCATTGATCCAAGATGCTGAGGCGTCTGTGACTCAGGCCCTGAGCTGTCGCACGCTCTTTGCCACGCCGCGTCATACACGGATGTGGGCCATGGGCGTCACGTCCGTTTTGGCGTTCGGCGCTGTGGTGAATTTTGCCTATACACTCACCGCATTGATCACACTGGCCTTGATCGCAATGCTGGTGATGCAGTCCCTGAAGCTATTGGCACTTTATACCCGCGCACCAACAGCCCATAGCGACATCGCGCCACTGACACCTGAGGATAAAAACGAAGTGGATGCACCATGGATTTCGATCATGGTACCGCTCTTTAAAGAAACGGAAATCGCCAAAACGCTATTAACGCGCCTTGAGAGGCTCGAATATCCTCGCTCGCGCCTTGATATCATCCTCGTGCTCGAGGCCGAGGATCATCAAACCGCGGGCGTCATTGCACGCACTGACCTGCCTGGTCACATACGCGCCATTGCCGTGCCGCCTGGTTCTGTCACCACAAAGCCACGGGCTATGAATTATTGCCTCCCCTTTTGCCACGGCGAATACGTCGGCATCTATGACGCCGAAGATGCCCCCGAGGCCGAGATGTTGTTCAAAGTGGCGCGGCATTTTCGATCCGCCCCCCAGATGTCGCCTGCATTCAAGGCGAGTTGACCTTTTACAACAGCCGTGCAAATTTCCTCGCCAGATGCTTTACCATTGAATATGGCTGCTGGTTTCGACTGATGCTGCCGGCGCTTGATCGATTGCGCCTTGTGATGCCGCTCGGGGGCACAACACTATTTTTCCGCGCAGATGTCCTGCGGCGCCTTGGCTCTTGGGATGCGTTCAATGTCACCGAGGACGCCGATTTAGGCATTCGATTGGCGCGGGCTGGCTATCGGACAGAGTTCATCACCACCACGACATATGAAGAGGCCAACAACCGCACCATTCCATGGGTGAAACAGCGTTCGCGGTGGCTCAAGGGGTATATCATTACCTATATGGTGCACATGAGGCACCCAAAACAGCTCTGGCGTGACCTTGGCACATGGCGGTTTTTAGGGATCCAAATGCTCTTTGGCACGACTATTTTGCAAATCACGCTCGCTCCTGTGATTTGGTCGCTCTGGGTCTTACCCTTTGGCCTCACGCATCCCAGCACGCACGTGATTGGGGCAAATGGCTTGACCTTAATCTTTGCATTCATGATCTTAGCAACGGTGATCGAAGTGCTGACAGGGGTGATCGTCATGTGGCGGGCCCGCAAGTTCCACTTACTTCCAACGGTATTTTTGATGGTTCTCTATCATCCCTTGCCCACATTCGCGATCATGAAGGCGATCGGCGAATTGGTGCACCGTCCATTTTATTGGGATAAAATCGAACATGGCCACAGCGCAGAGGACACCGTCCCATCGGCCGCGCCCGCGATCGCCGCGCGTGATCAGGTGTGCCCCTGACGCAGACGTGTTTTAAAGGCGACTGAAATATGATCTTTGAGCGCATCAAACGCAGCCACCTCATCACGTGCGGCGATTGCGGCAACAATCGCAGCATGTTCCTTTAGCGCCAAGACACCCCGCCCCTCGACCGCCAAAGAGGTCGAGGCCATCAACGCCATCGAGCGGTGCAGCAAATCCAATTGCTGCACTAAAAACCGATTATGCGAGGCGAGGTGGATTTGTTTATGGAATCGCTTGTTGGCCCGCGCCAAGGCATTGGGATCATTCAACAATGCCTGATCATCGTCGACCATCTCTTGCAAAACGGACACTTCTTCGGGGGTGGCATGGCGGGCGGCCAAACGTGCGGCCAATCCCTCTAACTCGGCCCGCACGATGTAAAGCTCGGCCATTTGATTGTGATCCAACGAGGCCACGATCAAACTGCGGCCATCGCGCTCGAGCAAAGATTGCGTTTCCAATCGCTGTAGCGCTTCGCGGATTGGCGTCCGAGAGACCCCAAATTTATCTGCTAGCTCAGACTCGACCAACCGCGCGCCGGGTTTGTACTCTCCTTGATCAATCGCCTCAAGGATCAGTTGATATGCATCCGGCGTGGGTTTCATCTGAGTGTATTCGGCCATGGGTGCCCCTCTTGTACTAAAAACGCAAAATTCAGAACTAACCCTACCATTCAGTATACATAGATCAAGATCCGCCTGCGGCATTTCGCGCTTTTGTTGGACATCTGTGGCAATTCAACCTACATCTTGCACATGAAAACAGACAGTTGTGACATCCTCGTTGTGGGCGGCGGTATCGCTGGCCTGATCGCCTCAAGCGCGGTGGCGCGTGCGGGATATAAAACGATTTGTATTGAGCCTCGCGTGCCGATCACACAAGGGCACGACCCCGAGGCCGACACACGCACCACGGCGTTTTTAACCAAATCCCTAGATATTTTAGAGCGTGCCGGACTGGGCCCAGAGTTTACACAGAGCGGCACGCCGTTGCAAAAAATGCGCATTGCCGATATTTCCAAGGCCCCCACAGTCACCCGAGAATTCGACAGCGCAGATATTGATCAACCCTATTTTGGCCTAAACTTTCCAAATTGGCACATCCGCGCCAAGGCACTGGACGCCCTAGAGGCGTGCCACAACGCGCAATTCATCACAGGCGCGGCCCTAACCGATCTGACCTTGCGCCAAGATGCCGCCGTCGCGCGGCTCAGCAATGGCGCCACGGTCCAAGCCAAGTTAATCATCGGGGCAGATGGCCGCCACTCTGCCGTGGCGCGTTTGACCAAAATCGCGATGCGGCCCTATGAATTTGGCCAATCCGCCCTCACCTTTGCCGTGACGCATGATATCCCACATGAAAATATCTCTACCGAAATCCACCGATCTGGCGGGCCATTTACCTTGGTGCCGCTGCCTGATTTGGACAACAGACCCAGATCCGCGGTCGTGTGGATGGATGATCACGCCGCCACTCATGCACGCAAAGACCTGAACGTTTCAGAGTTTGAACAGCAGGCCACCGACCGTTCGGGCCATTTATTTGGCCCGCTGGCCCTGTGTTCGTCGCGCCAAACATGGCCGATTCTATCGCAACTTGCCCAAAGCCTGAGCGCGCGCCGTGTGGCATTGATCGCCGAGGCGGCCCATGTCATGCCGCCCATTGGGGCGCAGGGGCTGAACACTTCGCTTGCGGATGTTGGCGCGATATTGGATGTGCTGGGCACCGTCAGTGATCCTGGGGATCCCGCGGCACTGCGGCGCTATCAAAACATGCGTTGGCCCGACATGGCCGCGCGCATGGCAGGGGTCAGCGCCTTGAACCACGCCTCACAAATTGGCGCGCCGGTCTTGCAACA
>JBDNBY010000110.1:0-21908 GCA_039767595.1 Paracoccaceae bacterium
GAGGCCAAAGGTTTTTACCTCACCCATGCCTATGTCTTTGCCCTAGAGCTTGACCATCCACAGGCGCCAAATTTACATGCCGCATTGGTCGAGATGGGCCGCGAGGAATAGTCCCCTACATCGCCCATCCCCAAGGCCAATCTTAAATGTCGCCTTGCGCATCCGCGCGCGACTTGCCCGAGACATCCATCGCTAGAGTGGCGGCCATCAAACCATCGAGATCCCCATCAAGCACCCCTTTGGTGTCAGAGGTCTCATGCCCTGTGCGCAGGTCTTTGACCATCTGATAGGGCTGCAACACATAAGAGCGAATTTGATTGCCCCAACCGGCCGAGCCTTTGTTTTCATGCGCTTCGTTGATCGATGCATTACGGCGATCCAACTCGAGTTGATAGAGCCGCGACTTGAGGGCCTTCATCGCGATATCGCGGTTTTGGTGTTGCGATTTTTCCGAGGATGTCACGACAATGCCCGTCGGATTATGCGTGATCCGTACCGCCGAGTCTGTGGTATTGACGTGCTGTCCCCCCGCCCCAGACGAGCGATAGGTATCAATGCGAATATCCGAGGGGTTGACCTCAATTTCAATATTATCATCCACCACTGGATACACCCAAACAGATGTAAACGAGGTGTGCCGCTTGGCCGCGCTGTCAAAGGGCGAGATCCGCACAAGGCGATGCACGCCGCTTTCGGATTTCAACCAACCATAGGCGTTATGCCCTGTGATTTTATAAGTGATAGATTTGATCCCCGCCTCTTCGCCAGGGTTCATCGATTGCATTTCCACTGTATAGCCGCGCCGCTCGGCCCACCGCGTGTACATACGCGCCAGTATCGAGGCCCAATCACAGCTCTCTGTGCCGCCGGCTCCGGCGTTAATCTCGAGGAAAGTATCGTTGCTATCGGCCTCGCCATTCAAAAGCGCCTCGAGCTCTTTTTCCGCGGCCTTTAGCTTGAGGGCTGCGATCGCCTGCTCTGCATCTTCGACGATTTCGGCATCTTCTTCCATCTCGCCCATTTCAATCAATTCGATTTGATCAGCCAGCTCTTGTTTAAGGGATGTGTAGTTCTCCATCCCGTCCAAAATAGATTGACGTTCGCGCATGATTTTTTGGGCATAGGCGGGATCATTCCACAGGTCAGGATCCTCAACGCGGGCATTGAGCTCTTCGAGCTTGTGCATCGCCTCGTCCCAATCAAGCCGCTGATAAAGCAACGCGAGGGAGTTTTCGATGTCTTTGATAAAATTCTGCGTTTCTGCTCGCATGTTCGCCACCTAATTTCTATGGGAGATACCCATATGCGCACGGCTTCCCCGAGGCAAGAGCCGCACCATGTGTTTGTCAGTATAATCCGCCCGAGCTCAGCGCCCCTGCCGACGCTTTGCCGCCAACGATCGCATTGCCGCCAGATGAGTTGGTCACACGCTTGGGCAAGGCCGCCTGCACCTCTTCCAAAAGAGGCACATCCGCTCCCATGGCAAAACCGCCATCCATCGTCACACCAAACACGGGCTCTTCGCCTTCGCGGAAATACTCGGCAACCACGTTATCGCCTGTGGCCGTATCGGGCAAACGGGCGCCGGTGAACCGGTCAATTTTAATAAACTGACCGCCCGAGGGGACGCGAAACGCCCCGCCGCCATAGGTTTTGATCGCCTCGCTCATAAACTCTTGGAACACCGGCGCGCACATGGATCCGCCAAAGGCGCCCTTGCCCAATGGCTCTGGATTGTCATAGCCAATATAGCAGCCCGCCGACATATTCGACGTAAATCCAGTGAACCACACATCGCGCGCCTCGTTGGTCGTGCCTGTTTTACCGGCAACAGGCACAGGCAGATCAATGTATTGCGCCGCCGTCCCGCGATCGACCACCCCTTGCATCATCGAGGTCAGCTGATAGGCGGTGATTGCATTCATAACGCGCTCGCGCTTGGATAAGATCAACGGCGGTAGCCCCTCTGGGATGTTGGGATCGCTACACTCTGGGCACAGGCGCGGATCGTGTTTGTAGATTGTCTTGCCATAGCGGTCTTGGATTCGGTCGACCAAAGTCGGCTCAACCCGTTCACCGCCATTGGCGAACATCGCATAGGCCGAGACTACCTTATACAGCGTTGTCTCCATCGATCCAAGCGAGTTGGCGATATAGGCGGGCATCTCATCATAGACCCCGAAATCCTCGGCATAGCGGGCAATCGTGTCCATGCCGACCTCTTGGGCCAAGCGAATGGTCATCAAATTACGCGAGCGTTCAATCCCCGTGCGCATCGGCGTTGGACCATAAAATTTATTCGACGCATTTTTTGGCCGCCACACCCCTTCGGGTGTGTTCACTTCGATCGGGGCATCAATGATGATCGACGCAGGGCTTAGACCGCTATTGAGTGCGGCGGCATAGACAAAGGGTTTGAAATTCGACCCAGGCTGGCGCATTGCCTGCGTTGCGCGATTAAAGACAGAATGCTGATAAGAAAAGCCCCCTTGCATAGCAATCACACGGCCAGAATTCACATCCATCGCGGCAAAGGCCCCTTGAATACGCGGGATTTGCCGCAAAGACCATTTCGGCTCTTGATCATTCCCGCGCTGCTGCACAAGGATCACATCCCCGACCGTCAATAGATCCGAGGCCACTTTGGCCACGCGCCCCTCGGTGCCATCTTCGCGCAAGGGGCGGGCCCATTGAACATCCTCGGCGGTGATCCAATGCCCATCGTCGTCGTTTTGAATATCTTCAATGCCAATACGCGCCGCGCGCTGTCCTAGTTCAAGAACAACGGCCGGATACCACGGGCTATCAATATCCACGTCCCGCGGCACTGAGGCCGAGGCCAAGGCGCTGCGCCATGCCTCTTCGTTCATTTGGTCCACCGCTTCGATCCGCGCGACAGGCCCGCGCCAAATGCCAAGACCGCGATCATATTCCTCAAGCTTGCGGCGCAACGCCTTGGCCGCAATCGCCTGAAGATCAGGGTTGATCGTCGCACGCACCGTGAGGCCGCCCGTAAAAAACTCTCCCTCGCCAAAGACTTGCGTCAGCTGCCGGCGAATTTCGTCCGTGTAATAATCGCGCGGCGGCAACGCAGCGCGAAAGGCCTCGAAATCACCATTTTGCACCGAGCGCAGCGGCTTGGCCTGTTCGCGCTCTTTTTCGGCATGGCTGATATAGCCGTTCTCGGCCATCTCGCGCAGCACGAAATTGCGCCGCTCGAGCAGCCGCGCTTTGCGGCGCACGGGATGATAGTCACTGGGCGCCTTGGGCAAAGAGGCCAAAAAGGCGGCCTCATGCGGATCAAGCTCCGAGAGGGTTTTGTTAAAATAGGTCTGCGCCGCGGCGGTCACACCGTAGGAGTTTTGACCAAGGAAAATCTCATTGAGATACAGCTCTAGAATTTGGTCTTTGCTTAAGGTTTGCTCAATGCGAGAGGCGAGGATCAGCTCTTTGATCTTCCGCTCCGCGCGGCGATCGGCCGAGAGCAAAAAGTTTTTGACTACCTGCTGCGTGATGGTCGAGGCGCCGCGCACATCGCGCCCGCCCGAGCGGGCCGCATCGACCACCGCCGAGAGAATCCCGCGCGGATCATAGCCATTGTGCGTATAAAAATTCTTATCTTCTGCGGACACAAACGCCTGTTTGACCATGTCGGGCACTTGATCAATGGGCGTGAACAGGCGCCGCTCTTTGGCAAATTCATCAACGATCCGCCCTTCGCCTGAATAGATCCGGCTGATCGTAGGCGGTTTATATTGCGCCAAAAACGCATAATCCGGAAGGCCGCGACCAAACATCATAAAGGTCATCAGCAAGGTCAACGCCCCGACCAAAAACCCTAATGTGACAAAGCTAAAGATCGCGCCGAACGTGCCCACAACAAAGTGAACACTGCCCCACAATATGTTCGAAATGATCTTCAACCCGAGCTCCTTTTGCATCGCCTACATCCGCTTAACACAGATTAGAGCGCACCGCGCCTCTTTGGAGTGGAGTTAATAAGGAAAATCCCCAATGCAACAAGTACCAAGGCCCCAATGGTCCAAAAATTGATCTCTTCTTGCAACAAGATTGCACCAAGTCCCACCGCCGCCACGGGGGAAATAAACCCAAAAGAGGCAACTCCAGAGGCGGAATACTTAGACAATAACCAAAACCACACTAAAAATCCCGTGCTCGCCACAAGAAATATGTGAAATGCCAAACCCCACAGGTGAATCGGCTCTAGCTCGCGGATCAGCGGGCCCATAAACGGCGCTGCGATCAGGAAAAATACCGCCGACAGCACCAATTGCCACAACAAACCATGCTCTGGCGGCTCGTACCGCAGGGGCGAGATCTTCATCGTCAGGGCAATCGCCGCCCATCCCATCGCTCCAACCAGCGCCGCGATATCCCCGCCATAATTGGCCTCGCCGCTATCAGGGCGCAGCACAATCGCCCACACCACCCCACCAAAGGCACAGATCAACCCTGCCCCTTTGCGCAAGGTCAGCGTATCGGACGGCAAATAAAAATGGCTCATCACGGCCAGCCACATCGGCATGGTGTAAAACAAAATCGACGCCCGCGAGACTGTGGTCCAATCCAAGGCCAAAAACAGCGCGAAAAACTCAACAAAGAAAAAGATCGATAGCAATAGGCCAGAACGCCAATGCACCAAACTCGGCCATGTCAGACGCGGGTTGGCCCAAATCCAGACCCCCAAGACAACTGCCGCCCCCGCAGAGCGGAGCCCAGCAAAGAAAATGGGCCCAAATCCACCATTCGTGACTTTGATCATCACTTGGTTCAACGCCAAGAACAGAGCAAACCCCGTGAGCCAAAGGGCGCCCGTTAAATCAACTTTTCTATCTTGCATCCATCTAGCCCCTTGTCGCACTATGCCAGTGGTAGTACCCAAGCCACAGTCTGTCTATGGCCATATTCACGAGTTTTACGAGCATACTTATGACCAAACGCTCTCATATTGAGAAAACCACAATTGTCGAACGGTGCGAAGAGGCCGGCCTGCGCCTAACCGAACCGCGCCGTGTGATCGCCCAAGTGATTGAAACATCCGCGGACCACCCCGATGTCGAAGAGCTCTATTCGCGCGCCAATCAGATCGATGAGAGTATTTCCTTGGCCACGGTCTATCGCACGGTCAAACTCTTTGAAGAGCAAGGCATATTAGAGAAAATTGATTTTGGCGACGGAAGGTCGCGCTATGAGGATGCGCAGCGGGCGCATCATGATCATTTGATCGATTTAGAAACGGGCGATGTGCTCGAATTTGTCGATCCAGAGATTGAACGCCTCCAAGAGAGAATCGCAGAGAAATACGGCTATGAGCTCCGCGGTCATCGGCTCGAGCTTTTTGGTGTCAAAAAGCGATAATAGGACTGGCATTGCCAACCTCTGCCGCCTAAGCTGACCCTCTGGTTTAGGGTGTGCCTCATGAATATACGTGCCATTTTATTGATGATTTTTGCGATGGCAGGTTTTGCAATCGAAGATGTCTGCATCAAAATTCTCTATAACATGGGCGTGCCGCCGGGCATGATTTTGACGGTCTTGGCCGCACTTGGGGGCTGTGTGTTTCTTGGCATTGCCAAGGCCCAAGGCGCGATGTTTTTCTCGCCGATATTTTGGACGCCGCCAGTGTTATGGCGCAATCTTGGCGAGGCGATCGGCACATTGGGCTTTATGACGGCCATTGCCCTATCTGATATTTCAACCGCCTCGGCCATTTTGCAAGCCACGCCACTGGCTGTCACCATGGGCGCCGCCATGTTTTTGGGCGAGCCTGTCGGCTGGCGCCGTTGGAGCGCGATTGTCGCCGGCTTTATCGGGGTTTTGATCATAATCCGCCCTGGCATGGCGGGGTTTGACCCTCTCTCTCTCTTGGCGGTGCTCGGGGTGATGGGGCTATCGATGCGCGATGTCGCCACGCGCGCCTTGCCGAAAGATGCCTCTTCGACAATGCTCTCGACCTATTCATTTTGGATATTGGTGCCGCTCGGGATCGCTCAATTATATGTCATGGACACGCCCCCAGTGATGCCGCGCGAGGCCTATCTGCCGATGCTCTTTGCTGTCGGCATTGGCGTGATCGCCTATTATGCACTTATCTCTGCGATGCGCCTTGGCCAGACTGCGGCTGTCACCCCATTTCGCTATACGCGATTGATCTTTGCCTTGGGCTTTGGGGTGTTTTTCTTTGGCGAGCGTCCCGATACATGGACCTATGTTGGGGCCTTTATTATTATTTTCTCAGGCCTCTACACATTTTGGCGCGAACAACAACGGACGCGCCGCGCCGCAAGCGTACTCTCTTGATGCTGCAATGCCGCAACGTCATTGCACATAAGTAGGTCTTTGCCTATAACGCGGGTATTATCCAATGATCTATTCGGAGACCTCCCATGAGCACCATCGTTGATATCCATGCGCGCGAAATTCTCGACAGTCGCGGCAACCCCACTGTCGAAGTTGACGTCATCTTAGAAGACGGCACACTTGGCCGCGCAGCCGTCCCATCAGGCGCCTCAACCGGCGCACATGAGGCCGTCGAGCGGCGCGATGGCGATACCGCCCGCTATATGGGCAAAGGCGTTTTGGACGCAGTCGGCGCCGTCAATGGCGAGATCGCAGATGCCTTGGCCGGGTTCGACGCCACCGAGCAAGAGGCGATTGACGCCGCGATGATCGAACTTGACGGCACGCCGAACAAAGGCCGCCTTGGCGCCAATGCAATCTTGGGCGTTTCCATGGCGGCGGCCCATGCGGCGGCCGATGCGACAGCGCAACCGCTCTATCGCTATATCGGGGGCACCTCGGCACGGGTCCTGCCGGTGCCCATGATGAATATCATCAACGGCGGCGAACACGCGGACAACCCCATTGATATCCAAGAATTCATGATCATGCCAGTGAGCGCGGAAAACATTCGCGAGGCCGTGCGCATGGGATCCGAAGTGTTCCACACATTGAAAAAAGAGCTATCTGCCGCGGGCCTATCAACCGGCATTGGCGATGAGGGCGGCTTTGCGCCGAACCTCAGTTCGACCCGCGATGCTCTTGATTTCATTTTGAAATCTATCGAAAAGGCGGGCTACACTCCTGGGGATGACATCCATCTCGCCCTCGATTGCGCCTCGACGGAATATTACAAAGACGGCCATTACGTTTATAGCGGCGAAGGCAAAACACTCTCATCCGCGGACAATGTCGCCTATCTCGAGGCGCTCGTGAATGACTATCCGATCATCTCGATCGAAGATGGCATGGCCGAGGATGATTGGGACGGCTGGCAGCAGTTGACCCAAACTTTGGGCGACCGTGTTCAATTGGTGGGCGACGACCTCTTTGTCACCAACCCCGAGCGTTTGGCACAGGGGATCGAGCGTGGCTGCGCCAACTCGATGCTCGTCAAAGTCAATCAAATCGGCACATTATCCGAAACGCTGCGCGCCGTTGAAATGGCCCATCGGGCGCGGTTCACTAATGTGATGTCACACCGCTCGGGCGAAACCGAAGATGCGACAATCGCCGATCTGGCCGTTGCGACCAATTGCGGTCAAATCAAAACGGGCTCATTGGCGCGTTCTGACCGGCTCGCGAAATATAACCAATTGATCCGGATCGAGGAAATGCTCGATACATCGGCCATCTACGCCGGCCGCTCGATCCTGCGCTAACGCCCAAAAGGCCAATGTCACCGTGACATTGGCCTTTTCGTCTCTGCTCCGCGGTGCCTGCACGGCGATGTTACGATAAAAACGCCACGAGCTGCGCTGTTGAGCCATCTTTATCCGCCGCGCTTTGGGCGCCATCCACGATGGGTTGTAGGGCGGTGGCCAGCTCTTTGCCCAGCTCAACCCCCCATTGATCATAGGAATTGATCCCCATAATCGCCCCTTCGACAAACACGCGATGCTCATACAGGGCGATGATCTGACCCAAGACATATGGCGTGAGTTTCGGATAGGCCAACGTCGTTGACGGCCGATTGCCCGAAAAGACGCGATGCCGCGCTTGGCGATCTTGGTCGGCCTCAGGGATCCCTTTGGCGCGCACGCTCGCAAGCGCCGCCTCATAGCTGCGCCCGCGCATCAGCGCCTCGGATTGCGCCAAGCAATTCGCCTTCAGAAGGCTATGATGATGGCGCAGCTCTGGCTCGTGCCCTTGGGCGGCAATCATAAATTCACACGGGATGATCTGCGCCCCTTGATGGATCAATTGATAAAACGCATGCTGCCCATTTGTCCCCGGCTCGCCCCAGACAATCGGGCCGACGGCTTGGGCCACATCCGAGCCGTCCATGCACACGGATTTCCCATTGCTTTCCATTTCAAGCTGTTGAAAATATGCAGGTAATCGCAAAAGCCTCTGATCATAGGGCAATACGGCGCGGGTGGGATAGCCGCAGATTTGGTGATGCCACAGCCCCACGAGCGCCAAAAGCATTGGCATATTTTCCTCAGGCGCAGCCGTGCGAAAATGATCATCCATCTCGCGCGCGCCCAAAAGCATCGCATCAAAGGCATCTGGCCCCACGGCAATCATCAAAGACAGGCCAATCGGCCCCCACATCGAATACCGTCCGCCAACCCAATCCTCAAACCCAAAAACTCGCTCAGGCGCGATCCCAAAGGCCGCAGTTTTATCCGCGGCCGTCGAGAGCGCGGCGAATTGTGCGCCAGTATCTGACACACTGCGTGCCATCCAGTCGCGCACGCTTTGTGCATTCGTCATTGTTTCAATGGTCGTAAAGGTTTTTGAGGCCACAATCACAAGCGTGGTCGCAGGATCAAGTCCGCGCAATGTGTCGGCGCAATCGGCACCATCCACATTGGAAATAAAGTGAACGCTCGGCCCATCATGATAGGGTGCCAAGGCCTGCACGGCCATCGCCGGCCCCAGATCAGAGCCGCCAATCCCAATATTAATCACATCGGTGATCGGGCCGCCCTGCCCTGCGGATGCGCCAGAGCGGACCGCTTGCGCAAAGCTGCGCATGCGGGCCAAGGTCGCGTGCACCTCGGGGATCACATTTTCGCCGTCCACTGTGACCACGGCCTCGGGCGCGGCGCGCAAGGCTGTGTGCAACACAGCGCGCCCTTCGGTTTCGTTAATTTTCTCGCCGGCAAACATGGCATCGCGGCGCGCTGTCACGCCGCGCGCATGGATCAAATCGATCAAGGCGTCCCGAATGGGCGCATCAATTTGTGTTTTGGAATAGTCAAACAGCATGCCATTTGCGGTGACGCTAAACTCTTGGGCCCGTGCGGGATCGTCAAATAAGGACGTGAGCGACCGGCCTTGGACACGGTCATACTGTGACTTTAGGGGTTCAAACATCTAAGCTGTCTTTCCTCAATTCATGCGGCCCAATGCACTGTGGCATTGCTCAAAAACGCCGTTATGGGCGCCTCAATTGGGCGAAGGGTTTGGGCGGTCTCTAGCGCGGCACGCTTTTCCTCGCCTGTGATGATCACATGGATATGGCGCGCTGCCTTGAGCACGGGCGCGCTTAACGTCACCCGCGGCTCGGGCGCGCCGGCGGCCCGCATGGGCAACACAGTGGGGGCATCATCGCTGAGCGCCTCAGTCAACAGATCCGCTTGCGGAAAAATAGAGGCCGTGTGCATATCCGCCCCCATCCCAAGCAGCAACACAGATACTGGCAAATGCGCATCAATCGTGTCTGTGAGATGTTTGATCCCCTCTTCTGGGGTGTCCGAGGGGTAATGCATGGGCAAGATCGTCGATTGCGCCGCCGCCCCTTGATGCAGCCGTGCGCGCAAGAGCGCTGTGTTCGAACGCTCCGATGTTTCGGGCACCCACCGCTCGTCGCTGAGCATGATGGCGACGTTAGACCACGCAAGATCCATGTGACACAAACGATCAAACACCGGGCCCGGTGTCGTCCCGCCCGGAACGGCCAGCAAAGCCCGCCTTTGCGCGACGAGTTGCGTGCTTAGGTCGGTATAAATGGCATTGGCGACGGCCTCATAGAGCGCATCGCGATCCAAATAGGTTTGAAATTTCATCGTATTTCTCTCCAACGGCGGCCTTCGCGATGCATCAACATGAGCGAATCCTCTGGGCCTGAGCTGCCGATATCATAGGGTTTTGGCACATCGCTGCGGGATTGCCAGCCTTCGATGATCGGATCGGTCCAGCCCCAAGCGGCCTCTAGCTCGTCCCCGCGCATAAAGAGCGTTTGATTGCCGCGCACCACATCCATAATCAGGCGTTCATAGGCGTCTGGCACATCATCCGCATCGGGGCCCAGCGCATCGGCAAAGCTCATGTCCAGCGGCACATCAATCAAGCGCATCCCGCCGGGGCCTGGCTCTTTGATGGTGACGTCCAATGTGATGCCTTCATCGGGCTGCAATCGAATGATCAGCTGATTGCGATGGCTGCCGGCCTCTTCGCCAAAAATGCTATGGGGCGGCTCTTTGAACACAACCGCAATTTCGGATGACTGGCTGCGCAGTTTTTTGCCTGTCCGTAGATAAAACGGCACACCGGCCCAGCGCCAATTGGCCACTTCGGCGCGAAGGGCAATATAGCTTTCTGTGCGGCTACGCGGGTTTTCTACATCCGTGCGATAGCCATCTTCATCGTCGGGGTTGCCATATTGACCGCGCACAATGTGATGGGCGGCCACAGGGCTAAGCGCACGGATCACTTTAAGCTTTTCATCGCGCACGGCATCTGGATCAAACCGAGAGGGCGGCTCCATCGCAATGAGGCACAACAGCTGCATCAAGTGGTTTTGCACCATATCGCGCATGGCGCCCGAATGGTCATAATACCCCCCGCGCCCCCCAACGCCGACGGTCTCGGACACCGTGATTTGAATGTGATCGACATATTGCGCATTCCACAACGGCTCGAATAGCATATTGCCAAAGCGCACGGCCATCAGGTTTTGAACGGTCTCTTTGCCCAAATAATGGTCAATGCGGTAGACTTGCTCTTCTTTGAAATACTGCGCCAACTCGGCATTCAAGGCCCGCGCCGTTTCCAAATCATGGCCAAAGGGTTTTTCGACCACAACGCGGCTGGCCGAGCGGGTCAGACCCTGCTCGTGTAGCCGAGAGGCTAAATCGCCAAACAAACTCGGCGCGACTGAGAAATAGAAGACGTGCACGGCATCAGGGCGCATCATTTTTGCCAACTCTTCCCAGCCTTGGGTGCCTTTGGCATCAATGGTTACATAATCGATCAACGATAAAAACGTCGCGAGCGCCTCACTATCGGCGGCAGAGGCGGCATCATACGTCGTCAAAGCTGTTTTGACAAAATCGCGAAACCCTTGTGTATCATAGTCCGAGCGCGCCGCCCCGATGATCCGAGATTGCGCAACCATTTGCCCCGCCCGAAACCGGCGGAACAGCGCGGGTAAAATCTTGCGCTGCGCCAGATCGCCCGTGCCACCAAACACAACAAGGTCAAACGGCTCTACGGGAATAACTCTAGAAACCATGATCTGTCCTTTGCCTTTTGTTCATCCAAGCGCATGACATGCATAAAGCGAACTGGATACATGTATCACAGTTCCGTTATCAAAGTGCCGTTAGCGCTAACGCGGTCGTTCTAGCGTGGCGCGCCTGAGATGTCCAACTCTAAATCTATGCCGGCATTCGCCATGGTGCAACGATTTTACCGCTCTCGCCCGCGGCCCCCACATAAATCCGGTTTATTCACCCCATAACCACAGCGGCATTATTGTGCGCCCTATGAAATTCCCCTATAGCCATGACCATCCACATATGAAGAGATCGCAGATGACCTATAGTCCTAAATCCGAATTCCTAAACATTATGATGAGCCGTGGCTTTGTATTTGATTGCACCAATTACGAAGCCTTGGACCAAGCTCTGATCGATGGTGTTGTTCCAGGCTATATTGGATTTGACGCGACGGCGAAATCGCTTCATGTCGGAAGCCTGATTCAGATTATGATGCTGCGGTGGTTGCAAAAATGTGGCGGTAAACCGATCACACTGATGGGCGGCGGCACGACCAAAGTGGGCGATCCGAGCTTTCGTGCGGATGAGCGCCCCCTCTTGAGCGAAGCGCAGATCGAAGAGAATAAATCCTCGATCAAACAAGTGTTTTCCAACTATCTCTCTTATGAGGATGGGGCCACGGGGGCCTTGATGCTGGACAATGCCGAATGGCTTGATGGGCTCAATTACCTTGAGTTTTTGCGCGATTTTGGCCGTCACTTTACGATCAACCGCATGCTGAGCTTTGAAAGTGTGAAATCGCGTCTGAGCCGCGAGAACCCCCTGTCGTTTCTTGAGTTCAACTACATGATCTTGCAAGGCTATGACTTTTACGAGTTGAACAAGCGCTATGGCTGTATGTTGCAAATGGGCGGCTCGGATCAATGGGGCAATATCATTAACGGTGTCGAGCTGACCCGCCGCGTGTCGAGCAATCAGGTCTTTGGCCTGACCTCTCCACTCCTGCAGACATCCGATGGCAAGAAAATGGGCAAATCCGCCGATGGGGCCGTCTGGCTCAATGCGGATATGCGCTCGCCTTATGAGTTCTGGCAGTTCTGGCGCAACACCACCGATGCCGATGTTGGGCGTTTTCTCAAGCTCTATACCGAATTGCCAATTGAGGAATGCGAGCGTTTGGGCGCCTTGGCCGGCAGTGAGATCAATGATGCCAAGGCGATCCTCGCTAATGAAGTGACCACGCTGTTGCATGGGGCCGAAGCCGCAAAGACGGCCCAAGACACCGCCCGCCAAGTGTTTGAAAGCGGCGGAATTGGCGATGACCTCCCAACCGTGACGCTGTCAGCCGATGAGATTGGCGATGGCATGTCCATCGTCCAACTCTTTGTGAAAACGGGCCTGTCAAAATCTGGCAAAGATGCCAAGCGTTTGATCGCCGAGAATGGCGCCAAGATGAACGATGCCGATATCGATGGCGCCGGCACCTTGATCACCGCCGATATGCTGAGCGCGCCGCTCAAACTCTCGGCTGGGAAAAAACGCCATGCTCTGGTGAAATTGGCCTAGGCTGACGTTTGCAAAACATGCGCATGAAAAAGGGGCGATGATCGCCCCTTTTGTGTGTCTGACTTTGGTCTGTCGCGGTTCTTAATCTGTGACCTTGACCGTGCTCATCACATCCGCTGGCCCAGTGATACGGCCGCTGCGGGGATGTCCCCGCTTGAGGCGATCAACGACTTCCATGCCTGAGGTGACTTGCCCGACCACTGTATACTGACCATCTAAATGGCCCGCCGGGGCGAACATGATAAAGAACTGGCTATTGGCACTATCGGGATGGGCCGACCGCGCCATCCCCACTGTACCGCGGGCAAAGGGAACCGCAGAAAACTCTGCGCGCAAATCAGGGCGGTTTGATCCGCCTGTACCCGCAAGGCCGCGCATATCGCCCGCCTTGCCATATTCGACATCCCCTGTTTGCGCCATGAACCCTTCGATCACGCGATGAAAAGTCACCCCATCATAGGCACCCGAGGCCGCCAATGTGGTGATCCGCTCAACATGTTTGGGCGCGACATCCTCGAGCAAGTCAATGACGATCACACCCTCAACAGTTTCACCTTGGACAGTGATCTGAAGCCCCGAGGCCGCCGCCATCGACGCGCTGGCGAGGATCGCTAACGCTGCGTTACGCAACATCTGCGGCCACCTTAACAGAGATCATGCGATCAGGGTACATCGGCGGCTCACCGCGCACGATGGCATCGACATGCTCCATCCCCGACACGACACGGCCATAGACGGTGTATTGACGGTTGAGGAAATGGTTATCGGCGAAATTGATAAAGAATTGGCTATTGGCCGAATCTGGACTGGCAGAGCGCGCCGCGCCAATTGTGCCACGATCATGCGGAATGCCCGAGAACTCTGCCTTGAGGTTCGGCAGATCCGATCCGCCTGTGCCTGCTGCTCGCAGATCAAAATCCTGTTCCATATTGCCATTGGCGACATCGCCCGTTTGCGCCATGAAGCTATCGATCACACGGTGAAAGGCCACGTTGTCATATTGGCCCGAACGCGCCAATTCCTTCATACGCTCGCAATGACCTGGTGCAATATCGGCCAACAGCTCGATCACAACAGCGCCATCTTTGAGTTCGATCAGGATTGTATTTTCTGGATCTTTGTAGTCGCTCATGTTTTTCTCCTTTGCGGTTGCCCCTGTCATAGTGTTAATGGCCCACAGGGGCAATGGCTCAGGCGCACAGCGAGGCCGCAAACCTGCACAAACAACAGATCAAAACACCGCACAGGCCCGTGACCCGTGCAAAACTATTGGAGAGTGAACATGGCCTATAACAATTTGGATGATATGGATCTAAGCGGCAAGCGCGTGCTTGTGCGCGTGGACATCAACGTTCCAATGAATGAGGGCCACGTCACCGATGCCACGCGAATTGAAAAGATTGCTCCAACGATCACCGATATCCTCGCCGCGGGCGGCACGCCCATTTTACTGGCGCATTTTGGCCGGCCCAAAGGCGTGCGAAACCTTGAGATGAGCCTAGAGCCCCTCGCCCCCATCATTGAGGACACGTTGGGCGCGCCCGTGATCTTTGTCGCGGATTGCATTGGCGCCGCCCCAGCCGCAGCCATCGAAGCGGCCCCTCAAGGCTCTGTCGTGTTATGCGAGAATACACGCTTTCATGCGGGCGAAGAGAAAAACGACCCCGAATTGGCCCAAGCCATGGCCGCCTTGGGCGATATCTATTGCAACGACGCATTCTCAGCGGCGCACCGCGCGCATGCGTCGACCGAAGGGGTGGCGCGCCTCTTGCCCAGCTGCGCCGGCCGCTTGATGGAGGCCGAGCTCAAGGCTCTGGATGCCGCTCTTGGCACGCCCCTCGCCCCCGTCGCGGCGGTGGTTGGTGGGGCCAAAGTCTCCACTAAGTTGGATCTATTGAAAAACCTCATTCATAAAGTCGATCACTTGATCATCGGCGGTGGCATGGCCAATACGTTTTTGGCCGCCCAAGGGATCAATGTTGGAAAATCCTTGGCCGAACATGACATGACCGACACCGCGCGCGAGATTATGGCGGCCGCCGATGAGGCTGGCTGCTCGATCCTATTGCCGTCCGACGTGGTCATCGCGCGCGAATTCGCCGCACATGCCGAGAACGAAATTGTCGCCGCGGATGCGTGCCCCGCCGATGCGATGATTTTGGACGCAGGGCCACAAACCGTCGTTGCCATTCACGAGGTGCTCTCTCAATCGCGCACATTGATTTGGAACGGGCCGCTGGGTGCCTTTGAAATTGAGCCCTTTGACATGGCGACCGTGGCCGCCGCCCGCGCCGCAGCCGAACTCACGGCATCGCATGGCTTGGTTTCCGTTGCAGGGGGCGGCGACACAGTGGCGGCCCTCAACCACGCCGGCGTAGCGCCGATCTTTAGTTACATTTCAACGGCAGGCGGCGCATTTTTGGAATGGATGGAGGGCAAAACTCTCCCCGGCGTCGCCGCTCTTGAGCACGAATAAGTCATATCTTGCCGATGACCTTCCAAGATATCGCAGGCGCGCGATAAAAAATACAGCACCTCCATCCCAAGATATAGGGGTGGAGATTGGCACCCCTACTAGATCGGCGAATCGCTCTCGAAAGAGAGAAAATTCGTAGAAAATAGGGGATTCACTAAGCGAATCACCTGTGTAATAGTTCTTAAAACCCCGCGAAAAGACGAGGGTATTGAGGCAGAAATGGACTATCAAGATATCAAGCGTCCCGTGTGGGACGCCCTGATTGTATTTTCTTTGGTATCACTAAGTGTGTGGTTTCTCGCTCATGGATTCATGAGCGAGAACGGCACTCAGGCGCGCATTGCCTATGAGCTGCGTGCCCAACAGCTCGAGGCCGAGCGCGCGACATATCAAGCCGAGTTGGATCGCCTCAAAAATCTCACCGTGCGCCTGTCTGCTGCAAAGTTTGATTTTGACCTACTAGATGAGCGCGCCCGCGATGTTTTGGGCCTTGTGCGCATTGACGAGTTGGTTATCAATTAATCCACCCTATTGAAAAGAAACGAAATTGATGCCTAGATGCGGCATTGATGAAAAACGCTCGCTTTTTTCACAGAGCTGTGATAATCAATAGTTTAACATTAAACTATCTACAAAGGGGTGTACAATGGCGCCACGTGGAAAAGCCGCAAAGCCGAATGTTTCGGCTGATGAGCTCAAGCAATATTATCATGACATGTTGCTGATCCGTCGGTTCGAAGAAAAGGCCGGACAACTATATGGTATGGGCCTCATTGGGGGCTTTTGTCACCTCTACATCGGCCAAGAAGCTGTGGTTGTTGGTCTTGAGGCTGCGACCAAAGAGGGCGACAAGCGCATCACCTCCTATCGCGATCACGGGCACATGCTGGCCTGCGGGATGTCTGCAGATGGCGTGATGGCCGAATTGACGGGCCGCGAAGGCGGCTATTCCAAAGGCAAAGGCGGCTCAATGCACATGTTCTCGAAAGAGAAGCATTTCTACGGCGGCCACGGCATCGTTGGGGCCCAAGTGCCCCTTGGCGCGGGCCTTGCCTTTGCGGATAAATATAATGGCACAGACAATGTCAGCTTCGCCTATTTTGGCGACGGCGCGGCAAATCAGGGCCAAGTCTACGAGACATTTAACATGGCATCTCTATGGCAGCTGCCTGTGATTTTTGTCATTGAAAACAATCAATACGCCATGGGTACGTCGCAGCAACGCTCGACAGCTGCACCAGAAATCTACACCCGCGGTCAAGGGTTCAACATTCCAGGCGAGATCGTCGATGGCATGGACGTCTTGGCGGTCAAAGCGGCCAGTGAAAAGGCCGTCGCGCATTGCCGCGCGGGCAATGGGCCTTATATCCTGGAGGTTAAAACATATCGCTATCGGGGCCACTCGATGTCGGACCCTGCGAAATATCGCACGCGCGAAGAAGTGCAAAAAATGCGGGATGAGCGAGATCCCATTCAAAATGTGCGCGAAATGCTGATCACGGGTGGCCACGCCACGGAAGATGAGCTGAAGTCCATCGACAAACAGATCAAAGAGGTCGTCAACGCCTCTGCCGAATTTGCAAAAACCAGCCCAGAGCCCGCCGCAGACGAGCTTTGGACAGATATCTACGCGTAAGGGAACGATTTCATGAGCATCAATATTCAAATGCCTGCCCTCTCGCCCACAATGGAAGAAGGCAAATTATCAAAATGGCTGGTCGCTGTCGGGGATGAGGTCTCTTCTGGGGACATCATCGCAGAGATTGAAACCGATAAGGCCGTGATGGAATTTGAGGCCGTCGACGAAGGCACAATCGAAGAATTGGTCATCGCTGAAGGCACCGAAGGGGTCAAAGTCGGCGACGTCATCGCCCGCGTTTCCGGCGAAGATACCGCCGCCCCTGCACAGCCCGCCGCGACGCCTCAGGCCACGCCAGCGCAACCCGCAGCCCCTGCTGCGCCAGCCGCTGCGACGCCCGTGGCCAACACGGCACCAGATTGGCCCGAAGGCACCCCAATGAAAAAGCAGACCGTGCGCGAGGCGTTGCGCGATGCGATGGCCGAAGAAATGCGCCGCGACGACGCCGTCTATTTGATGGGCGAAGAAGTTGGCGAATATCAAGGCGCGTATAAAGTGTCCCAAGGGCTATTGGATGAATTTGGCGCACGCCGGATTATCGACACGCCCATTACCGAACATGGCTTTGCTGGGATTGCGACAGGCTCGGCCTTTGCCGGTCTGCGGCCGATTGTTGAGTTCATGACATTTAACTTTGCCATGCAAGCGATTGACCATTTGATCAACTCCGCGGCCAAAACCCTTTATATGTCGGGCGGCCAAATGGGTGCGCCGATGGTGTTTCGCGGGCCAAATGGGGCCGCCGCGCGCGTCGGGGCGCAACACTCCCAAGATTATGCCGCATGGTATAGCCATATTCCTGGCCTCAAAGTGGTTCAGCCCTACTCGGCCTCGGATGCTAAGGGTCTTTTGAAAACGGCTATTCGCGATAACAATCCGGTCATCTTTTTGGAAAACGAAATCCTCTATGGGCGCACATTCGATGTGCCCGATATTGAGGATTACACTGTGCCCTTTGGCAAGGCGCGCATTTGGCGCGAGGGCACGGATGTAACGCTGATCAGCTTTGGCATTGGTATGGTGCACACGCTTGAGGCCGCCGATAAACTGGCCGAGATGGGCATTTCCGCCGAGGTCATCGATCTGCGCACTGTGCGGCCGATCGATTATGACACGATCATTGCCTCCGTGATGAAAACCAACCGTGCCGTGACTGTCGAAGAGGGGTTCCCCGTGTGTTCCATCGGTAACCACTTGTCGGCCTATATCATGGAAAATGCCTTTGATTACTTGGATGCCCCTGTGATCAATTGCACGGGCAAGGATGTCCCGATGCCCTATGCCGCCAATCTCGAGCGCCTTGCGCTGATCACGTCGGATGATGTGGTCGACGCCGTGCGCAAAGTCACATATCGTTAAGGAGAGTATAAAATGCCAACGCAGATTTTAATGCCCGCGCTCTCTCCGACCATGGAAGAGGGTAAATTGGCCAAATGGCTTGTCGCCGAGGGGGACGCCGTGTCCTCAGGCGATGTGATCGCCGAGATCGAAACTGACAAAGCGACGATGGAATTCGAAGCGGTCGATGAAGGCACGATCGGCAAAATCCTCATCGCCGAAGGCACCGAAGGCGTCAAAGTGAACGAAGCCATCGCCGTCCTCCTCGAAGAGGGCGAGAGCGCGGATGACATCACAGCCGCTCCATCACCAGCCGCCGCACCTACAGAGCAGGCCGCCGCCGCTGCCCCAGCCTCGGCCCCTGTCCCCACAGCGGCCCCGGCCCCCACAGCGGCCCCTGCGGCTCAGGCGGGTGCGCGGATCTTTGCCTCACCCTTGGCGCGCCGCATTGCCGCGGATAAGGGCGTCGATCTAACGGCGCTCTCTGGCTCTGGCCCACGCGGACGCATCGTCAAGGCGGATGTTGAGACGGCCACCGCCGCACCTCTTGCGGCATCCAGTGCATCGCAACCGCCGCAGGCCGCCCCCTCGGGCGCCGCGACGCAGATGCCCGCCGGCCCCTCAACCGAGGCCATCTTGAAAATGTATGAAACACGCGAGTTCGAAGAAATCACGCTGGATGGCATGCGCAAAACCATTGCCGCCCGCCTGACAGAAGCCAAGCAGACGATCCCGCATTTCTATCTGCGCCGCGACATTAAGCTTGACGCGCTAATGACATTCCGCCGCGAGTTAAACGCCCAATTGGCGCCGCGCGGTGTGAAAATTTCAGTCAATGATTTTGTGATCAAAGCCTGCGCTTTGGCCTTGCAAGCCGTGCCAGACGCCAATGCCGTTTGGGCCGGCGATCGCGTGTTGAAATTGACGCCCTCCGACGTGGCCGTGGCCGTGGCGGTCGAAGGCGGCCTCTTTACACCGGTGATCCAAGATGCGGATCAAAAATCTCTCTCGGCGCTCTCGGCCTCCATGAAAGATCTCGCAACGCGGGCCCGTGACCGCAAGCTAGCCCCGCATGAATACCAAGGCGGCAGCTTTGCCATCTCAAACCTTGGGATGTTCGGCGTGGACAACTTTGATGCGGTAATCAACCCGCCCCACGGCGCGATCCTCGCCGTCGGTGCCGGTGTGAAACGCCCTATTGTGACACCCGAGGGTCAAATCGAAGTCGCGACGATAATGTCTGTCACGCTCTCCGTGGATCACCGCGTGATCGATGGGGCCCTTGGCGCACAGCTGCTTGAGGCAATCGTTACAAACCTTGAAAACCCAATGGGCATGCTCGCTTAACGCAGATAGATCGCTGAGAAAATAGAATAGAAAAAGGGGCGCAAGACGCCCCTTTTTTAATCCTCATATGACGAAAGTCACTGCGACATTGGAATTTCGCGGAGCAGTTGATCCATCGCGCGGGCGGGCATGTCTTTGCACGGTGCGTTGCCAACGATTTTTGCTGGCACACCTGCAACTGTCGAATTATTTGCAACTTCATGCAGCACAACGGAGCCCGCAGCGATGCGTGCGCAATTGCCTACTTTAATGTTACCCAAAACTTTCGCACCGGCCCCAATGAGCACCCCATCGCCAATTTTCGGATGGCGATCCGTCTCATCTTTGCCCGTTCCGCCCAGCGTTACAGAATGCAGCATTGACACATCATTACCGACCACAGCCGTTTCACCAATCACAATAGAATGCGCATGGTCGATCATGATCCCCTGCCCCATTTTCGCACCGGGGTGGATATCAATGCCAAAGTTTTTTGACGTGCGCATTTGAAAGAAATAGGCCATTTCAGCCCGCCCTTCTTGCCATAGCGTATAGGCGAGGCGGTGAATTTGCAGCGCTTGGAACCCTTTGAAAAAGAGTAGCGGCTGCATGAACATGTGGCACGCGGGATCACGCTCAACATACGCCGCCGCGTCGGCCGAGGCCGCACCGGCAATACAGCGTGTATTCACAATCTCATCGCACAGCTCGCGCAGCATCTCATAGGCCATATCACGCCCCGCCAAGTGATAGGCCGCCATGTGGCTAAGGGCTTGGGAAAACGATCCGTGATCCAAAATGTGATGCTGATAAAAGGTCCGCATCATCGGATCACGCGCTGCCGCGCCATGGGCCTCAGACACAATGCGATCCCAAAGCGGATCTTGCGGGGCAGTGTTGCGCAGGGGTTCAATCATAAGGCTCTCCAAAATACCTACGTTCAATTTAGCGCATCTGGCCTACGGTTTAAAGACCTAGGCGCGTGGCCTCCGTATCAGAGGGCAGCTCGCCTATAGCGATCTGGTCTTGGAAGGTGATTAGCTCAGTTTGAATATGCCCCAATTGTTTGGCAATAAGGGCCAGTTTCTCATCCAGCGGGGATGAGGGTGTTTCAGTTTGACGTAAAATCATAGATCTTCCTTTGTCAGTTACCCCGACCAAGGCACGCAACTCTGCGTCGTCTAGAACGTTCTATAAAACTGGAAAAAGCGTCAAAAGTCAACGTGTTGCACGAATTACCCCTAAGGCGTTCTTAACGATAAGGGCCCCGCGCTATGCATCTGCACCACTGTATTTATGGATTGTCGCGCTCGGCCTCGATGGCGCGCCACTTGGCGACATTGGCGTTATGCTCGCGCAAAGTCTTGGCAAAGACATGCCCGCCCGTGCCATCGGCGACAAAGAAAATATACTCCGTCGTGGCCGGATTGAGCGCCGCCTCAATCGCCGCTTTGCCTGGATTGGCAATAGGGGTCGGCGGCAGCCCGTCGATCAAATAGGTGTTATAGGCCGTCGGACGGTTTAGCTCAGAGCGCCGCAATCCGCGCCCCAACGTCCCCTCGCCATTGGTGATGCCATAGATCACCGTCGGGTCAGTCTGGAGCCGGATGCCTTTGCGGATACGATTAGAAAAGACAGACGATACGATGCGCCGCTCATCAGCCACAGCAGTCTCTTTTTCAATGATGGACGCAAGTATCAGCGCCTCTTTGGGTGTGGTGACCGCCGTTTGATCCGAGCGTGCGGCCCACGCGTCGGCCAAGATCGCCTCTTGGCGGGCCTGCATTTGGGCAATCACGTCCGAGCGCGCGGCGCCTGTGACAAATTCATAGCTTTGCGGGGCCAAGCTGCCTTCGGGCGGTACAGAGGAAATCTCGCCAGAGAGCGCCTCAATCCCCGACAGAGCCTTGACGATTTGCCACGATGTTGCCCCTTCGGCAATCGACACACGGTGGCGCAGGCCGGCCTCGCGCAAAATCGTTTCAAACCCCTCGGGCGCGTCCTCATTGGCGGCAAAGCGGAACTCTTCGCGCATTTGCGCCGTTGCTGGATCCATCGTGCGATAGGCCGTCATCACGCGCGAGACGCCCAC
>JBDNBY010000111.1:0-4061 GCA_039767595.1 Paracoccaceae bacterium
ACAAGCCAAGGCGAGGAGTTTGTCTCGCGTGCAGAGACTATTTTGGCCCAGATGCAAGAACTTCGGCATGCCATGACACGTGACGTTCCATTTTCTGGGCGTTTGAGGCTTGGGGTTTTACCTTCTATTGGGCCATATCTTTTGCCCCAAGTCATGCAACGTATTCACCAGACCCAACCCGATCTTCGCATTATCGTGCGAGAGGAAAATACGCGCGACCTTGAACAAGGGCTGCGATTAGGCCGGCTGGATGCGATCCTATCTACACCAGAAGATCACCCCAATACCATTCAAGCACGTCTCTTTTCAGAAACTCTGTGGGTGGCTCATGCGGTGGATGATCCAATCGGGCAGGGCATTCAAACCGTTGAGGCAAAGCACTTAAAGGGGCGTGTTTTACTCACGTTGGACCAATCTCATCGCCTGTCACAAATAGTGTACGCCCTCGCGGCCCAAACGGGCGGTGTTGTGTCGAATGATTACGAAGGCACGACCCTCGACTCTATCGTTTTGATGGCAGCAACGGGCATTGGTGTGGCTGTTGTTCCTGAGCTTTTCGCCAAACGTCAGGCGATGTTTCGACAAGAAATACAGGTAAAGCCCCTCAGATTATCACAAGCCACGCGGGATATCGCTCTGATG
Source organism: Paracoccaceae bacterium (assembly GCA_039767595.1). GTDB lineage: Bacteria > Pseudomonadota > Alphaproteobacteria > Rhodobacterales > Rhodobacteraceae > JBDNBY01. The sequence goes on from JBDNBY010000111.1 coordinate 643, forward strand.
ACGCCCAAAGACGCACCCAAAGGAATAGGACGACAATTGTTATTGGATTGCCTTCATGAGGCGGTGTCGGAACTTGATTTAATTTTTAATGCAAAACAGGCGCGATAATGTCGCGCCTGTTTCAACAGTCTCTAATTCGGCTTAACCGAGGGTTGGCATGACAAAGCTTGCATCGCTCCGCATGCCTGTTGGCCATCGCGTTGTCGTTGTTTTGATCCGCGTATAGAACCGGACGCCCTCCATTCCGTGCATGGCGTGATCCCCGAAAATTGACGCTTTCCACCCGCCAAAGCTGTGGAAGGCCATCGGCACAGGGATCGGCACATTGATACCAACCATGCCCACTTCGATCTCGTTGCTAAAGCTCCGGGCTACATCCCCATCACGGGTGAAAATCGCTGTGCCATTTGCATATTCGTGACCGTGGATGAGGTCGATGGCTTCTTGGTATGAATTTTTGCGCACCACAGACAATACAGGGCCGAAAATTTCTTCGCGATAGCATGTCATATCCTCGGTCACATGATCGAGTAATGTGCCACCAATGAAAAAGCCGTTCTCGTATCCTTGATTAGAGGGTGTGAACGTGCGGCCATCAACGACAACCGTTGCGCCCGCAGCTTCGCCGGCATCGATGTATCCGCGCACTTTGTTCAAATGTGCTTCGGTCACCAGCGGTCCCATTTCGCTCGATTTATCCATACCAGGCCCAACTTTGAGCGCTTGGATCTTGGGCACAAGCGCTTCGACTAAGGCATCTGCGGTTTTCTCGCCAACGGGTACCGCGACAGAAATTGCCATACACCGCTCGCCGGCGGACCCATAGGCGGCGCCCATGATGGCGTTTGCTGCCATGTCCATATCGGCATCGGGCATGATCACCATGTGGTTCTTGGCACCGCCCAAGGCTTGAACACGTTTGCCGTTGGCCGTGCCTGTTGTATAAATATATTGGGCGATCGGCGTTGATCCTACAAAGCTGATGGCCTTCACGTCAGAGTGATGAAGTAGAATATCAACAGCCTCTTTATCCCCTTGAACAACGTTGAACACTCCATCAGGAAGGCCCGCTTCCTTGAGCCATTCCGCCATCAAGAGCGACGCTGACGGATCGCGCTCGGACGGCTTCAGAACAAAGGTGTTGCCCGTCGCCAATGCCACAGGGAACATCCACATTGGCACCATCGCGGGAAAGTTAAACGGTGTGATCCCCGCAACAACGCCCAACGCTTGGCGGATGTTGTGACTGTCTACGCCAGATCCAACATTCTCAGAAAACTCACCTTTCATCAAAGTTGGGGCGGCTGTTGCAAATTCCACAACTTCAAGGCCACGAGTCACTTCGCCCAATGCATCGTCATATGTTTTGCCGTGTTCTGATACGATCACTTCGGCAAGTTGACCTGCACGCTCCCACAAGATCATTTTGAAACGATCTAAAATCCGTGCTCGTCGCAAGGCTGGAGTGTTTGACCATGCGGGCCATGCGGCTTTAGCCGCGGCAACCGCAGTGTTCACATCCTCTACAGAGGCAAGAGCCACTTGTTTTTCAGCCGACCCAGTGGCGGGATTAAAGACTGGCTGAGTGCGCGTTGACGTTCCTGCAAACGCCGCATTATTCACAAAATGTGCAATCGATGACATGGCATATATCCTGTTGACTGGTTTATGCGATGGAATGTAACTCAAAAAATTTGCAACTCAATGTGAAAGATGTCACATTAGAATTGCAAAAATTTACATTACTCTGGGAAATAAGCGATGCAATGGGACGATGTCAGAGTGGTATTGGCCGCTGCGCGGGCCGGTCAAATCAAAATTGCCGCGCGGCAATTGCACCTCTCTCAGGCGACAGTTGGCCGCCGTATCGCACGATTAGAAGAAAATCTCGGACTTAACCTCCTGATCCGAGAGCCGCACGGCTGCCGGCTGAGCGACGAAGGCCTAGCCCTGTTACCACAATTCGAGGCGGTTGAGGCTGAATTTCAAACCATCGCAGATCATAGCGTCGCCCAAAGTATTGGATTACAAGGCACTGTGCGCATTTCCATGCCTGACGGGTTTGGCCTAGAGTTTTTATCGACCCGCATTGGCAAGGCGCATGACACCTATCCAGACTTGAAAATTCAACTGGTTCCAGCGCCCCGCAATTTTTCACTCTCTCAACGCGAAGCGGATATCGCCATTCGGATCGAACGCCCCTCGAGTGGTAATATCTTTCGGCAAAAACTGACCGACTACTCTCTTGGGCTGTTCGCTTCTCAAGGCTACATTGATCGCCGTGGGGCGCCCAAAACGCTCGAGGATCTCGGCTCTCATCGGTTGATTGGGTATGTGGAGGATCTTATCGAAACGCCTGAACTCAACTATATGTATGAGTTTAGCAAATCATGGCGCTCTGATATCGAGGTTTCTAGCGCGGCCGGCCAATGCCGCGCCGTGCGCAGTGGGGCAGGGGTTGGTATTTTGCATCATTTCATGACACATGGGGTCGCGGACCTCGTCCCCATTTTACCCCACATCACAGTCACACGGTCGTATTGGATCGCTTGGCATACACAAGTTGCGCATCTCAAAAGGATCAAGGTGATCACTGAGTTTATCACACAAGAAGTACGGGCAATGCCCCATAGTTTTTGGTGTCAAGACAATGGACCCCTCTAGAACGACAGGCTCAAAGTCGCTTCAACAGCCTTTTTCCATTGCCCATGGCGATTGTCACGGGTGGTTGCATCCATCTTTGCCATAAATTGTGCCTCGGTGCGCCATGCCTTGGCGAAACTCGCTTGATCCCCGCAAATCCCGGCGCGGTGGCCTGCCAGCCATGCGGCCCCCATCGCTGTTGTCTCGAGTACTTTGGGCCGCCGCACATCTGCATCACAAATATCGGCCAGAAATTGCATCGCCTCATCCGAAGCTGCCATGCCACCATCAACGCGGATAATGGTTTCGAGATCTTGGCCCATGTCAGCCTTCATTGCATCCAATAAATCTCTGGTTTGATACCCGACGCTTTCCAAAGCGGCCTTGGCCATTTCGTTGGGGCCAGAGTTGCGCGTCAAACCGTAGGTCGCGCCGCGACACTGCGCATTCCAATAAGGGGCCCCCAGTCCAGTAAAGGCCGGCACGATGATTACATTTTGATTTGCGTCCGCATCACGCGCCATTTGTGCCGTTTGTGCGGCATTATCTAGGATACCAAGCCCATCGCGCAGCCATTGCACAACGGCGCCAGCAATGAATATCGACCCTTCGAGGGCGTAGGTCGTTTTCCCATCTAACTGATATGCAATCGTTGTGAGCAATCGATTATGTGATGTCACGGGTGTCGCACCCGTGTTCAACAACGCAAAACACCCTGTCCCATAGGTCGATTTGAGCATTCCAGCCTCAAAACAAGCTTGTCCAATGGTTGCGGC
>JBDNBY010000112.1:0-2744 GCA_039767595.1 Paracoccaceae bacterium
GACAATGTAATCCGTCATTTTATTTTCCTTGTTGCTTGCGCCGTGCATAACAGGGCTGTGAGCCGTCGACAATCGCTAGCATCCAAAGGTAACATTCGCCTATGCAAAAATCTTCAAAATCACCCCGCGCATGGCAGCGGATGCTCTCTGGACGCCGCTTGGATTTGTTGGATCCGACCCCGATGGATATTGAAATTGAGGATATCGCCCACGGCCTTTCTTTTGTCGCACGGTGGAACGGTCAGACGCACGGCGATTTCCCGTATTCCGTGGCTGAGCATTCCCTCTTGGTTGAGCGTTTGTTCACGCGGCTCTATCCGAAATCAACCGCCAAGGATCGATTGGCGGCGCTGCTGCACGATGCGCCTGAATACGTGATTGGAGATATGATTTCGCCGGTAAAGGCCGCTGTCGGCCTCGGATATGAGGCCCTCGATCAGCGCCTGACGGCGGCGATTCACATCCGCTTTGGCCTGCCGGCAAAACTGCCTGCGGCGTTGAAAAAGCGGATCAAAGCCGCCGACACCATCAGCGCATGGATGGAGGCAACTCAGATTGCGGGATTTGACGAGGATGAGGCCAAAAAATTATTCAAATCGCCACCACAGGACATCATCGAGGGGCTCGATATCACCCTGCGCGCACCAAAAGACGCACGGCAAGATTACATTGATTTGGTGCATGTCCTACTCGCGCAAATCTAATGGCACGGCTTATTTGGGCGAGCGTTTGGCCAAAATGCGCTGCAATGTACGGCGGTGCATGTTAAGACGCCGCGCTGTTTCCGAGACATTGCGATCGCATTGCTCGTATATCCGCTGAATATGTTCCCATCTGACGCGGTCGGCACTCATTGGGTTTTCAGGTGGGGGTGGCAACTCGCCTTCGCGCTGGAGTAATGCATTGATCACATCGCTGGCATCGGCAGGTTTCGAGAGATAATCGGTCGCGCCAATTTTGACAGCCGCCACAGCCGTTGCAATGGCGCCATAGCCCGTGAGAACAACAATCCGCGCATCCGCCCGCACGCTGCGCAGCGCCTCGACCACATCAAGTCCCGTACCGTCATCTAGACGCAGATCGATCACCGCATAGGCCGGCTTCAACCGCTTTGCATCTTTGCGGCCATCCATGACTGTGCTGGCAGTATGCACGTCAAAGCCACGCTTTTCCATGGCCCGCGCGAGACGCTTTAGAAATGCCTCGTCATCATCAACGAGCAATAAGGAAGGATCATTCCCAATCAGTGCGGATATATCTTCCATTGGATCACCTCGTTTTCTCTAGAGAGTTAGAGCCCATTCCAGGAAAGGTCAAATATTAGACGCGGGTTAGAGCCTATTTCGGTGCCGCCTCGAGGAAACATTGCAGTTGATCGGCCATCTGCTCGGCCGACAGTTCACGGCGGAAAAACTCAACAAATCCAACATCTGGCAGCGTCAGGTAGCTAAAGGTTGAATGATCGACGAGGTAATACTCATCATCACTTTTTTGTTTTTTCGCATAGGTGCGGAACGATTGGCTGGCTGCGGCCACTTGCTCTTGGCTACCAGAGAGACCCAGCATATCGTCATGCACATTTGCCGAAAAATCGGCGACCACCTCGGGTGTGTCCCGCTCTGGGTCGATCGTGATAAACACAGGGCGCAGATCAAACCCACGCTCTTTCAAAATATCAACAGCATCGGCATTGCGCACAGTGTCAAAGGGGCAGACATCTGGGCAAAACGTATAGCCAAAGTAAATCAACGACGGCTGTTGATACAGCGCGTCGCGGGTCACGGCCGCGCCTGTGCCATCCACCAATGTGAAATCTTCGCTGCCCAGCGCAGCGCCACCCGTCGACACAGCCCCCACGCGGCACGGCGCAAACGGGTCCGACGAAGAGGGGCCCATCACCACAAGGGCAAGCTGAGCCAAGAGACCAGCGCCAACAACGGAACCTGCGATGATTGCGAAACGACGTGCCATGATACCCTTCTTCTCTAGTGTGTTGCGTTGCATCTATAGATCGTTGCGTTAGATTACCACCATGCAACAGGGAAATCGCGCCCAAATGTCACATCCGACCGAACTGATTCATCGCCAAGACTTTTTGCGCCTGCAAACAGTGATCTTGCTCCGGTGGTTGGCCGTTTTGGGCCAAAGCGCCGCGTATTTTGTGGCTGTGTCTTTGTTCGAGCTCGACATCAACTCTGGTCTGTTTTCCCTGTGCTTGGGGGCGTCGATCATAAGTAATTTGATTGCCACGCGGATCTATCCGCGCACCAAACGGCTCTCGTCGCTCGAGAATATGTCGATTTTCTTATTCGATGTTTTGCAATTGGGGGCGCTGCTGTTTTTGACAGGCGGGCTGAACAATCCCTTTGCCCTCTTTATTTTGGGGCCTGTGACTGTGGCGGCCTTTGTCCTTGATAGTCGGTCGTTGATTTTCCTTTCGGCCGTGGCGCTGGGCGTTGTGAGTATGCTGTACTTTGTGCATATCCCCTTGCATTTTGCCGATGGCAGCGTGATCGAACAGCCGTTTTTGATCAAGGCCGCGACTTGGATGGCCATCACGATTGCCGTGATGTTTTTAGCCTTTTACACGCAACGGGTCAGTCACGAGTTGCAAAGTTTGGCCGCAGGTCGACTTGCCGCCGAGATGGCCTTGGCCCGCGAACAAAAGCTCACGGATCTCGGCGGGCTTGTGGCAGCGGCGGCGCATGAATTAAATACCCCCCTTGCGACCATAAAACTCACCA
>JBDNBY010000113.1:0-6205 GCA_039767595.1 Paracoccaceae bacterium
ATACTCACTAATCATATGCGTCTCAAACCGCAGCTGCACGCGCAGATCTGTGCCAAGGCTGCGATATTGCGTGCGTGCGGCAAGGAACTCATGCGCAAACGAGGGCGCGCGCATGCCGCCCTCCCAACTGAAAAACTGGGCCAGATAGGCGGTGGTGATACCGCAAGAGGCCAGCTCAGCCTCGATCCCAGCAAAGCCAGTGGTTAAATTATTCATCGCGCCGCGCCGTGGGGCCACGTGTTTTTCAAATGCGTCGCCGTGCAGATCAATGATGCCAGGCAGCAGGAGAAAGCCCGATACGTCGATCTCGCGGCCTTCGGCATAATCGCCCAATTGGGCGCCATGAATATGGATGGGCGCATCGTGCCATCCATCTGGGCCAAGGGTTTGAGCATGTGTGAATGTAAAGCTGCGCGTCATATGCGCTTAGTTTTATAATGACGCGCATTTGTCAATCGCAAAGGATTGTAATGACGCGCACAGATATCTATTTCGAGGATCTGGAATAAAGGAAGAGCGCTATGTTCAAAAAACTATTACCACCGTTTTTATATGCCATCTGCATTGTTGCGATTTTGATATTGGGGGGCGCGAGTGAAGGAGTGTTTCCCTATGGTGTCGCGCTTGTGATGGGGCTGCCTTTGGCGGCTGGCGGGCTATTGCTCGTGAAGCGGACGCAAAGGTTATTTGCCCAAGCAGGATCCCAAATTCATACGTTTAAAACGCCGCGCAATTTTGTGTCGTATGACGTGTTTTCCTATTCGCGCAATCCAAATTACCTTGGGTTTTTGACATCACTTTTGGGCATCGCCTTTGTTGTGAACGGATGGGGCGGGCTGTTGCCTGTAGCTGCGTTTTGGGCGGCCTGTCATTTCGTTTATATCCCTTTTGAAGAGGCAAATGCTAAGCGCGAATTTGGTGAGGAATACGAACTGTACCAAACGCGCGTGCGCCGTTGGCTTTGACTTAAAGGAAAACGCCTCAAAGCAGGGCTTTGAGGCGTTTGCTGTGTGAGCGTCCGGCGCGGGCGGTGCCCGCTTGGCGCGGTTAGCTGCGGTTCATGCGGTTTTCGATGAGGTCATCGACCACGGAGGGATCCGCGAGCGTGGACGTGTCGCCCAATGCGCCGAAATCATCCTCGGCGATTTTTCGCAAAATGCGGCGCATGATTTTGCCAGAGCGTGTTTTTGGTAAACCCGGCGCCCATTGGATCAAATCGGGTGAGGCAATCGGGCCGATTTCCTTGCGTACCCAATTGCGCAGTTCAAGGCGCAGCTCTTCTGACGGCTCTTCGCCGCCCATGAGTGTGACATAGCAATAGATGCCTTGGCCTTTGATCTCGTGCGGGTAGCCGACAACGGCGGCCTCAGAGACTTTGGCATGAGCGACCAGTGCGCTTTCGACTTCGGCGGTGCCCATACGGTGGCCTGAGACGTTGATCACGTCATCCACGCGCCCGGTGATCCAATAATAGCCATCGGCATCGCGGCGGCATCCGTCACCTGTGAAGTAATAGCCTTTGTAATCAGAGAAGTAGGTTTTCACAAACCGCTCGTGATCGCCGTAGACTGTGCGCATTTGTCCAGGCCAGCTGTCTTTCATGCACAGGACGCCTTCGGCCTGCGTGCTGCTGATTTCCGCGCCGGATTGGGGATCGAGGATCACGGGCTGCACGCCAAAGAAGGGTGTCGTGCAGGAGCCTGGCTTGGTCGCCGTGGCGCCGGGCAGCGGGGTCATCAAGTGGCCGCCTGTTTCCGTTTGCCACCATGTGTCGACAATCGGACAGTTTTCCTTGCCCACAACGTCATTGTACCAATTCCACGCCTCTGGATTGATCGGCTCGCCGACGGTGCCCAGCACTTTGAGGGAGGAGAGGTCGCAGGTCTCAACGAATTCTTTGCCTTTGCCCATAAGCGCGCGAATGGCGGTGGGGGCGGTGTAGAATTGGTTAACTTTGTGCTTTTCGCAGACCTGCCAAAAGCGCGAGGCGTCTGGGTAGGTTGGTACGCCTTCGAACATCAATGTTGTGGCGCCATTGGCCAGCGGGCCATAGACGATATAGGAATGCCCCGTGACCCAGCCGACATCGGCCGTGCACCAGTAGATATCGCCATCATGGTAATCAAAGACCAACTCATGCGTCATCGAGGCCCAGACCAAATAGCCGCCCGATGTATGGACAACACCCTTGGGCGCACCTGTTGAGCCAGAGGTGTAGAGGATAAATAGAGGATCTTCGGCGTTCATTTCCTCGGGGGCGCAGTCGGCCGAGGCGGCGGCCATGGCCGCGGTATATCCGTGATCGCGGCCGTCTTTCATCGGGACATCGCCGCCCGTCCGCTCCACCACGAGGGTTTGAACGTCGCCGCAAATCTCAAGCGCCTTGTCTACATTGGTTTTGAGGGGCGTGTTGCGGCCCCCGCGCGGGGCCTCGTCTGCGGTGACCACAAGGGATGCTTTGCACCCATCTACACGGGCGGCCAGCGCCTCGGGAGAGAAGCCGGCAAACACGATGGAGTGAATGGCGCCAATACGCGCACAGGCGAGCATGGCATACGCGGCCTCTGGGATCATGGGGAGGTAGAGCACCACACGGTCGCCTTTGCCAACGCCCATAGATTTATAGACGTTGGATAATTTGCAAACTTGCGCGTGCAGTTCGGCATAGGTGATGTGCTTGCTGTCATCGGGGTTATCGCCTTCCCAAATGATCGCAGTTTGGGTGCCGCGTGTGGCAAGGTGGCGGTCAATACAGTTGGCCGCGACATTGAGCGATCCATCTTCGAACCATTTGATCGAGACATCGGGATGCGCAAAAGAGACGTTTTTCGTTTTGGTAAATGGCTTGATCCAATCAATACGTTTGCCGTGCTCTTGCCAAAAGGCATCTTGGTTATTCACCGAAGCCTCGTACATGTCTTTGTACGATTCGGAATTAATATGGGCCGTTGCCGCAAATTTGGCTGAGGGTGGATAAAGTGTAGTGCTCATGCGTATCCCCTAGTGGTCTGTCGGATGTTATGTGAAAGGGCGGCACCGTGGCCGCCCTTTGGTCTGCGATTAGATCGCAAGATATTCGTTGCGCAATTCTTCATTGCCGAGAACTTCGTCGGCGGAACCGTCGAAGACGATCGAGCCTGTGTCCAAGATCACCGCACGATCCGCGAGTTGCAGTGCGCGCACGGCGTTTTGCTCAACAATAACTGTTGTGATCCCTTGGTTTTTAATGTCGTGGAGGGTTTTTTCGATCTCATCCACGATCACAGGGGCCAAGCCTTCGTACGGCTCATCGAGCAACAATAGTTTGATGTCCCGCGCCAAGGCCCGCGCAATTGAGAGCATCTGCTGTTCGCCGCCTGACAAGGTGGTGCCCTCTTGCGTGCGGCGTTCTGCCAAACGTGGGAAGAGTTCGTAGATCCGCTCAAGCGACCAACCGATGGGCGGTGCAATTTGTGCGAGTTTCAGGTTTTCTTCCACCGTCAGACCCGGAATGATCCGGCGATCTTCTGGGACAAGGCCCAAGCCGCGTGAGGCCGCCTCATGTGATTTCATCAAATGAAGTGGCTCATGATCCAGCCAAATTTCGCCCTTGTTGACCTGCGGATCATCGAGGCGCGCCAAGGAGCGTAGAGTTGTGGTTTTCCCTGCGCCGTTGCGTCCCAAGAGGGCCAAAATCTCGCCTTCGTGGACGTTAAAGGAAATGCCTTGGACGATATAGCTTTCGCCGTAATAGGCATTGAGATCCCAAACCGAGAGAAAGGCCGGAGCAGTTTCCGCATGGTTTGCGTTTTTTGAGAAGTCTGGTTTGACGTTCATGTGCTGCGTCCTTTCTTAGTGGCCGACGGTACTTTGACCCAAATAGGCCTCTTGTACCTTAGGGTTACCTTTAATGTTGTCCGGTGTATCTTCGACCAAAGGCGTACCTTGGGCCAAAACAGTGATACGATCGGCCAATGAGAACACCACATGCATGTCGTGTTCGATGATGGCGATGGTAATGTCGCGCTGTTCTTTGATCTGCTTGAGCAGGTCAATCGTGTTGTTCGTATCAGCGCGCGCCATCCCTGCGGTTGGCTCGTCGAGCAAAAGCAGTTTTGGATCTTGGCTCAGACACATCGCGATTTCCAAACGGCGCTTATCCCCGCGGGACAGGGCCGCGGCGTGGCGATCGGATTTGTCCAACATGTTCAAGTCGCGCAGCATCTGTGCCGCATGCTCGCGCACGTCAGTTTGGCTTTCAACGCTTGAAATCCCTTGCATCCGAAAGGCGCCATCGCGCTTGGCCAGACAGGCAATCACAACATTTTCCATCACGCTGAGATCACCAAAGATCTCGGGCGTTTGGAACACGCGGCTGATGCCCATTTGGTTGATCTCATGCGCCGAGCGACCCAAGACTGATTGCCCATCAAACATCACGGATCCAGTGTCTGGGACCAATTTGCCGATCAAACAGTTCAAGAAGGTTGATTTCCCTGCACCGTTTGGGCCGATGATGGCGTGAACTGTGTTTTCTTTGACACTCAAGTTCACATCCGAGAGCGCCTGCAATCCGCCAAAGCGTTTTCCGACGTCTTTTACTTCAAGAATACCCATTGATATATCTCCTTATTCCGCCGGTGTTTTCGACGCTTGCGCATCATCATCTGATTTCTTGGAAAAGCGTTTGGCAATGCGCTGCCCGCCTTCAACAAGGCCGCCTGGCAAGAAGATCACGATCAACATGAACATCAGACCCAACGTCATATGCCAGCCTTCGCCCACGAATTTGGAGAAGAGCCAAACGAGCGGATATTCCATCCAATCGGGCAGAGCGTGGAACCACGTATGCAGAACATTCTCGTTGATTTTTGAGAAAATCTTTTCGGCATATTTGATAAAGCCCGCGCCTAAAATTGGACCAAGCAATGTGCCCACACCGCCAAGGATCGTCATCAGAACAACTTCACCTGAGGCCGTCCATTGCATCCGCTCCGCACCCGCAAGTGGATCCATGGCCGACAGAAGACCGCCCGCGAGGCCGGCATACATGCCCGAGATCACAAAGACAGTCAGCATATAAGGACGCGGCGCGATCCCCGTATAGTTCAAACGCGTTTGGTTTGATTTAATCGCTTTGAGCATCAGGCCAAAGGGCGAGCGGAAGATCCGGATCGAGAGGTAGAATGCAGCGAGCATCAAGATCGCGGCAAAATAATATCCGACACCAAAGGTGAACTCCCATGGGCCCACTTCCATGATCCATTTTGCCCGCATCTCAAGACCCAATAGGTTGGTCACTTCGACCCCGTCGCGCAACAAGATCTGTGGATCGTTGCTATAGACCTGAAGACCCGTCTCTCCGTTCGTGATAGGTGTCAAAACGGAATAGGCTAGGTTGTAGGACATCTGCGCAAAGGCCAGCGTCAGGATCGAGAAGTAAATCCCCGAGCGGCGCAAACTGATGTAGCCAATGAACACCGCAAAGACGCCAGAGACAACAACCGAGAGCAAAATCGCAGGGATCACATCGTATCCGAGCAGTTTAAACATCCAAACCGCTGAGTAAGAGCCCGCGCCTAAAAACGCAGCATGACCAAAGGAGAGATACCCAGTCAAGCCAAACAGCAAGTTAAATCCAATGGCAAAGATGCCAAAGATTACAAAACGCTGCATCAAGTCAGGGTAGCCTGCGTTAAACTGTGCCATCGCACTGTCCACAGGGAAAGGGTTGAGGAAGAACGGCGCCAAAAGCACCATAACGATGACTGTCAAGAACAGTCGATTATCTTGTTTATTCAATCCGAACATGTGATTAATCCTCCATCACGCCTTTGCGACCCAACAAACCGCGAGGGCGGGTGAGTAGAATGATAATAGCCACCAAGTAGATGATCACTTGGTCGATACCGGGAAGGATGGCTTTGACTTCGTTCATGGACGCGAAGGATTGCAAAATCCCAAGCAAGAACCCCGCCGCAACCGCACCTGGCAAAGAGCCCATACCGCCCACAACAACAACCACGAATGAAAGTACGAGGAAATCCATCCCAATGTGATAATTAGGCGAAAGGATCGGCGTGTACATCACACCGGCCAAACCGGCCACAACGGCGGCCAATCCAAACATCGCGGTAAAGCGTTTGTCGATATCAATGCCCAGCAATCCAACCGTCTCGCGGTCGGCCATGCCAGCGCGCACAACCATACCAAATGTTGTGAATTG
>JBDNBY010000114.1:0-8331 GCA_039767595.1 Paracoccaceae bacterium
CGAACTCCGGCATGGAGTGGCGCGGTGCGCAGCTCAATGGGTGTCAGTTCACCCACGGTATGATCCACAATGTGATGTACACAGGTGTACCGCTGCGCCTCTTGCTACAAGAGGCCGGCATTCAGACCGAAGGCAAATGGATCCTCCCCGAAGGGGCCGACGCCTCAGGCATGACACGCTCTATCCCTATGGAAAAGGCGCTTGATGACTGTTTGGTTGCGTTCAAAATGAACGGTGAAGCTCTTCGTCCCGAGCAGGGCTATCCGCTGCGCCTTGTTGTTCCTGGTTGGGAAGGCAACATGTGGATCAAATGGTTGCGCCGCGTCGAAGTGGGTGACAAGCCTTGGTACCACCGTGAGGAAACGTCGAAATACACCGACCTTATGGAAGATGGTAAAGCGCGTGAATTCACATGGGTTATGGATGCGAAATCCGTTATCACAAACCCAAGCCCGCAAGCGCCATTAACACATGGCAAGGGCCGCACAGTCCTATCAGGCTTTGCATGGTCGGGCCGCGGCACGATCCCACGGGTCGATGTCTCGATTGATGGCGGTGCCAATTGGCATCAAGCGCGGATCTCTGGTCCCAGCTTGCCGAAATCAATGCACCGGTTCTATTACGAGTTTGACTGGGATGGTAAGCCATTGCTCTTGCAATCGCGTGCGCATGACAGCACGGGCTATGTCCAGCCGACCAAAGACGAGTTGCGCGAAGTACGCGGCGTAAACTCAATTTACCACAACAACGGCATCCAAACTTGGTATGTCAACGAAGAGGGAGTGGCAGAGAATGTCGAAGTCTCTTAATCTATACGCAGCAGCCGGTCTGGGCGTTATCGGCATTTTTGTCGGCGCGTTGAACTTTGCGGACCGCAATGTCACCGAAGTGCCCGCAGATGCCCCGATCATGACATTGGGCGAAGCATCGCCTGATTTCGCGATAATCCAAGCGGCGCGTGCCATGCCTGTTCCGTCCGAGGGGCCTTTGGGCCTTGGCCGTGTGGCGGCGAGTGTCGAGATCGCCGCATGGGATATTGACGTGCGTCCAGATGGCGTGGGTCTGCCCGAAGGCTCTGGCGATGTTCTCACTGGTGAAGAAGTGTTTATTGAGCAATGTGCCGTGTGTCACGGTGACTTTGGCGAAGGCGTTGATCGCTGGCCCGTCTTGACGGGTGGTATGGGATCCTTGATGGATGACCGCCCTGTGAAAACAACGGGCTCTTACTGGCCATATTTGTCAACTGTGTGGGATTATATCCACCGTGCAATGCCATTTGGTGCGGCGCAAACGCTCACAGATGACGAAGTCTATGCGATCGTTGCGTATCTCATGTATATGAACGACATGGTTGATGATGATTTCGTGCTGAGCCGCGATAACTTCCTCGACGTGCCGATGGAAAACGCCGACGGTTTCTATTTTGATGATCGGGATACAACAGAGCTCCCAAAATTCGTCAAAGCAGAGGTGTGCATGGAAAACTGTAAGCCAGCTGTTGAAATCTCGGCCCGTGCTGCGATCGTTGACGTGACACCCGAGGCGGAAGAGGGACCATTGACCTTTGGCGCACCAGCCGGTGGCCATGGTGAGACCAAAGTTGCAGAAGCAGCAGTGGCCGCGGATGAGGCCCCTGCAGCAGCCGCAAGTGCGATTGACATGGAATTGGCAGCAGACGGTGAGAAAGTCTTTAAGAAATGCCGTTCATGCCACGTCGTTGACAAGGAACAGAACAAATCTGGTCCGCACCTTGTGAACATCTACAACCGTCCAATCGGTGGTGTTGATGGGTTCAAATACTCAAAAACGCTCGCGACTATGGGTGGTGCGTGGAATGACGAGGCGTTGATAGGCTTCCTCAAAGATCCACGCGGCTATGCGAAAGGCACGAAAATGTCGTTCAAAGGCCTCAAGGAAAAAGACGCGATTGCGATGACCGAGTATCTCAAGAGTGTGTCGCAGTAATCACTGTCTGATTTGAATTGAAAACGGGGTCCTGTGGGGCCCCGTTTTTTTATGTTTGCTCTAAGTGGGTTAAGAACTGTGGGATATTCTTTTTAAAGGCAAAGAACCCTTTAGTCGCATAGGGCCAGCACAGCGCATCATAGGGATCGGTGTCGATATGCAGCGTTATGCCATCCTGAGCGAGGGCAGCGCCCCAGCCGTCGATTGCGTCGCGCAGCGGACCTTGGGGGAGATAGCGCATGACGACATCACTCAGCGCGCTTTGCTGTGCCCATGCCGCGATCTGTGCTGCGGTCTGGAGGCGCGGCGCATCTGGGCCCGCGCGCTCCGTGAGGCCTGCGTCGATTTGCGTTTGGACATGGGTGGCCCGATGATGCTGCGGCGCAAGGGGCGGGCACAAAATCGCGCGGGCCTCTGGGCGATAGGGGGCCGTGGTCATATCCTCTTCATGTACCAAAAGGCCATAGCGGTTGGGATGCTCCACGACACGCGGCAGGTCCGGCGGGATCGGCGCAGGATGCGGTGCGCCGTTGAGCGCGGTCGCGTGCGTGTTCAATGCATTCGGATGATGGCGCCCATCGGTGAATTTCGTGATGTTCTGCGGCGTGGCAACGTAATGCTTGCCAACGGTCTGCAATCCAGCCACCCACCGCCAAGATAATGTATTCGACGCCGCATCCCCATCATGCAGATTGCGCCAAAAGAACTGCGCCCCAAGCCGCCAAGGCAGGCCTAAGGTGAACACCCAAATCGACGCAAACCACATCCGCGCATGATTGTGTAAATATCCAGTCTGCCTAAGCTCGGTTGACCATTCATTCATGCACGCAATGTCACAGGCTCCATGCGTGACATCATGGTAGAGCCGCGCAGAGGCAGGGTCATTTGCAACGGCACGGTGATCTGCGGATAGCCCCGCGCTATAATCTTGCCAAATCAGAGGGCGGTGTTCGAGCCAGCCTTTCCAATAGGTGCGCCAAAATACCTCTTGGATGAATTTTTCACTGTCGGCAAAGCTATGTTGCGTGCGAATACGCGCAATGACCTCTCGTTCATGCAAAATCCGCCGCCGCACATAGGGCGATAGGCCAGAGACGGCGCTATGATGCCCTTGGCCATAATCATAGTTGCGCCACTGGGCATAAAACTTGCCTGCTTTGGGTGAGAAAGTGGATAGTTGCGCTTGCGCGCGCTGCGTCAACGACATGTAAACCTTTTTGTATTAGGATGCTTTATTGAGTGTATTTAGGATCATTTTAACCAAAGGCGAATGCGCGGTGCGGCGCCACGACACAAACGACGAGAAGGCCCCTTGAAGAGGGGGGCACTCGAGCATAGAGTAAGACAACATAATGAATTTTTGAGGTACGGCATGACTGATCCAATCGACACATATATGAATACGCTCGTTCCCATGGTGGTTGAGCAAACATCACGCGGTGAACGTGCATATGATATTTTTTCGCGCCTTCTCAAAGAGCGGATCATTTTCCTCTCTGGCCCTGTGCATGACGGTATGTCATCGCTGATCGTCGCGCAGCTGTTGCACCTTGAGGCGGAAAACCCATCCAAAGATATCTCAATGTATATCAACAGCCCAGGCGGCGTTGTGACATCCGGCCTGTCGATTTATGACACGATGCAGTATATCAAACCAAAGATTTCGACTTTGGTGATCGGTCAAGCGGCCTCAATGGGATCGCTTTTGTTGGCCGCGGGTGAGGCGGGCATGCGCTATTCTCTGCCCAATAGCCGCGTCATGGTGCACCAACCCTCTGGCGGATACCAAGGTCAAGCAACGGATATCATGATCCACGCCCAAGAGACGCAAAAGCTCAAGCGCCGCTTGAACGAGATCTATGTCGAGCATACGGGCCAAGATATCGATACCGTTGAGGCGGCACTAGAGCGCGATAACTTTATGTCGCCAGAAGATGCCAAAACCTTTGGTCTCATCGATGAGGTTGTTTCCAAACGCGTCGCGGATGAGAGCTAAATAATAAAAAAGCGCGACGGGGGATTGTACGCCCCCGCCGCCCCGTCTATCCTATGAACAGTCTGCGGCCAAATGCCGTAGAGCAAGGTGAAAAAAATGGCTAGCACATCAAGCAGCGACAGCAAATCCACTCTCTACTGCAGTTTCTGCGGTAAGTCACAGCACGAGGTGCGCAAGCTGATTGCAGGGCCCACCGTGTTCATTTGTGATGAATGCGTCGAGCTGTGTATGGATATCATCCGCGAGGAAACCCGCGAGAACGCCAGCCAAGATAGCGGCGCGGTGCCAACGCCGCGTTATATTTGCGGCATCCTAGATGAATATGTGATCGGCCAAGCCAAGGCAAAGCGCGTCTTGTCCGTGGCTGTTCACAATCATTACAAACGTCTTGAGCATGCCGAACACAGCACAGACATTGAACTGTCTAAATCGAATATCCTTTTGATCGGCCCCACGGGCTGCGGTAAGACGCTTTTGGCGCAAACCCTTGCGCGGATTTTGGATGTGCCGTTCACGATGGCCGATGCTACAACATTGACCGAGGCGGGCTATGTAGGGGAAGATGTTGAAAATATCATCCTAAAACTCCTTCAAGCGTCCGATTATAATGTCGAAAAAGCAGAGCGCGGCATCGTCTATATCGACGAAGTTGATAAAATTACGCGCAAAGCGGAAAACCCATCGATCACGCGCGACGTGTCGGGCGAGGGTGTGCAGCAAGCCTTGCTCAAATTGATGGAAGGCACGGTCGCATCTGTTCCACCTCAGGGCGGGCGCAAGCATCCGCAGCAAGAGTTTTTGCAAGTGGACACGACGAATATCCTCTTTATCTGTGGCGGTGCTTTTGCCGGTTTGGATAAAATTGTTGAACAGCGCGGCAAAGGCTCGGCTATGGGATTTGGTGCGGATGTCCGTGACCCAGAAGCCCGCAGTGTGGGCGAGCTGTTCAAACAGCTTGAGCCAGAGGATCTATTGAAATTTGGATTGATCCCGGAATTCATTGGCCGTTTGCCGGTGTTTGCGACGCTTGAAGATCTGGATCAAGGCGCGCTTGTTGAAATTCTCAGCACACCAAAGAATGCTTTGGTCAAGCAATACAAGCGCCTGTTCGAGTTGGAAAAAGTCGAGCTGACCTTCACTGATGAGGCGTTGGTCGCCATCGCCAAACGCGCAATCGAACGAAAAACCGGTGCGCGGGGCCTTCGCTCTATCATCGAAGAAATATTATTGGACACAATGTTTGATCTGCCTGGTCAAGATGATGTCGTCGAAGTGGTCGTCAACGAAGAAGCCGCTCTATCCGAGGCGTCACCCCTGTTAATCTATGGTGAAACTGCGTCGGAGGCCGCCTCTGCGGGATAAACGGCTAGACCTTCTTTCGAAATTACGCCATATCGGCACTGAAGCACAGGAGAATTGGCATGGGTATTTTTACGTTCCTGAACCGCGCGGTGACATGGTGGAATGGTCAAACATTGGGAACTCAATTCTTTACATGGCGTAAAGGTCAACGCGTCGGCGAAGATGAAAACGGAAATATTTACTATCGCAATGCCTCAGATAGCAAGCGTTGGGTGATATTTAACGGCGAAGCCGAGGCGACCAAGGTCAGCCCCGATTGGCACGGGTGGCTGCACCGCACGTGGGACACGCCCCCGTCGGACAAGCCTCTTGGGCACAAATCGTGGGAAAAGCCGCACGAAGAAAACCTCACAGGTACGGCCGCTGCCTATGTCCCCGCCGGTTCATTGCGCCGCGGTGATCAAGTCAAGGCACGCCATGATTATGAAGCGTGGTCACCAGAGTAATTCGCGGACATATGGGGGACAGTGGGATGCAAAATAAGCTCGAAGCGATTGTTGGCGCCATTGTGTTAGCTGTGGCGGTTGGATTTACATTTTTTGCGGCAAACCGCACGGGCCTTGTGTCGACAAATGCCCAAAGTTATCATCTTTATGCCTCTTTTCGCTCGGCGGAAGGGGTTCGGATTGGCACAGACGTACGCTTGGCTGGTGTGAAAATCGGTTCTGTTTCAGATATGGAGCTGGATCCTGAAACTTACATGGCGCGCACAGAACTTACGATTTCCAATGCCATCGATATTCCAGATGACAGTGCCGTCACCGTTTCATCCGAAGGCTTGTTGGGGGGGAACTTCATTGAAGTCGTCCCAGGTGGAAGCATGTATGCATTTGATCCCATGACGGAAATTGAGGATACTCAAAGCTCCGTCTCATTGACAACCTTGTTGATGCGATTTGTTGGGTCCGCGGCGTCGGGTAACTAATATGCGCACGTTGTGCCAAGTTTTTCTCGCACTTTTAGTCGTCACGATGTGCGGCCCGCATTATGCCTTGGCCCAAGAGGCTCAGGTAGAAAGTACCGACATCGCGATGATGCGGACATTGGATCGCGTATCTGGCCGTGTCGAAGATTTAGAAATGCGCGTCGGGCAGAGCTATGCCATTCATGGGGGGCATTTGAGCGCGGTTCTCATGCAGTGCCGGTATCCTGCCGATAACCCGAGTGGCGACGCCTATGCCTATGTTGATGTGATTGACACGGTTCAAGGCACGAGTGTGTTTGGCGGCTGGATGATGGCTTCCTCGCCAGCGCTCAATGCTCTTGAAGATGCGCGTTATGATTTATGGCCATTGCGCTGCAAAACTTCGTGAGAAGTAGCAAGGGGTTGAGTGATCACAGAGTTCGTTTTTTGTGTAAGAGCGTGGTCTAACCGTTTTCTAAATTGCGCCCGCGTCACTTCGATCGCGCCCATGCTTGCTAGGTGATCTGTAATAAATTGGGTATCAAATAGGGTAAATCCGCACTGAGCGAGGTGATCACATAAATGCACGAGGGCCAATTTTGACCCATCGCTTTTGCGGGAAAACATGCTTTCGCCAAAAAAACATCCGCCAATCGCGAGGCCGTATATACCACCAATCAGAAGATGATTCTGTTTTATTTCAAGGCTGTGAGCCATGCCCATCGCATTTAGAGTCGCAAAGAGCGATTTAATCTCAGCAGAGATCCAAGTATCCTCACGGTTGGCGCAAGCGTCAATAACATCCATAAAGCATGAATTCATATGCACCGAGTAGTTTGACTTACGCATTTTTCGCGCAAGTGAGCGAGAGATATGAATGTTTTGAAGAGGCAGGATCCCACGGTGTCTTGGATCAACCCAGAATAGCTCGTCACTTTCGCGGTGCTCTGCCATGGGAAATATCCCACGGCAATAGGCATAGATTAAATGTTCTGCCGTAATCGGGGGCGGATTGTCATCCACGCCCGAGTTATCCGTCATCGGCAAATGTGTTTTCTAACCAATGTTCCAACCAGTGGATTGTGTAATCGCCTGATTGAATATCTGGTTCGTTTAAAAGGGCCGTGAATAATGGCAGCGTGGTGTCGACGCCATCGACAATGATTTCGCCCAAAGCGCGGTGCAAACGTGCCAATGCCTCCTTGCGATCACGGCCGTGAACGATCAATTTCCCGATCAAACTGTCGTAATAGGGCGGAATTGAATAGCCGGTATACAGCGCCGAATCCATCCGCACGCCAAGCCCGCCAGGAGCATGAAACGCAGTGACTTTGCCCGGGCATGGCGAAAAGTTTGGCAGACGCTCGGCATTGATGCGTACTTCAATGGCCGCGCCGTTGATTTCCAATTCGTCTTGTTTGACCGAAAGGGGCAGGCCTTCGGCCACGCGAATTTGCTCACGGACGAGATCGATGCCAAAGATCGCCTCGGTCACGGGATGCTCAACTTGCAACCGTGTGTTCATTTCGATGAAATAAAACTCGCCATTTTCATAGAGGAACTCAATTGTGCCGGCGCCGCGGTATTTGATGTCGGCCATGGCTTTGGCGCAGACGGATCCGATGCGCTCACGCTCTTGCGGTGTGATCATTGGACCGGGCGCTTCTTCGAAGACTTTTTGGTGACGGCGCTGTAAAGAGCAATCGCGCTCGGCCAAATGTACGGCGTTGCCTTGGCCATCGCCAAAGACTTGTACTTCGATATGGCGCGGCGTCGTGAGGTATTTCTCTATATAGACTTCGTCATTGCCAAAGGCGGCCTTGCCTTCGGCGCGGGCTGTCATGAAGGCGCTTTCCATATCATCGGCCGTTTGCGCAACTTTCATGCCGCGACCCCCACCGCCTGCGGTGGCTTTGATAATCACTGGATAGCCCATTTCAGCACCAAGGCGCTGCGCCTCGGCCAATGTGGCGACGCCGCCCTCAGAACCCGGAACACAAGGCACGTTGAGCGCTTTCATCGTGTCTTTGGCGCTAATTTTGTCGCCCATGATGCGGATGTGTTCCGCACGTGGGCCAATGAACGTGATTTCGTGATCTTCTAG
>JBDNBY010000115.1:0-13785 GCA_039767595.1 Paracoccaceae bacterium
CGGGCACTCCTTGGTGGCGGCGCGGCGCGTGTTGATATTATGGTACTAGCGAGGGCGCGCAAAGAATACTAAGTAAGGGGTGAGTGAGATAACAGGAGCTCTTTCATGTCTGTGACAATTTACAGCTCGCCTCTTTGTGGATTTTGCCACGCGGCCAAACGTCTATTGACGCAAAAGGGCGTGGCATTTGATGAAATTGACGTGCTTCGGAACCCTGATGAAAAACCAAAGATGATCCAACGCGCCGGGGGGCGCCGGACAGTCCCGCAGATCTTTGTAGGGGATATTCATCTTGGGGGGTACGACGATATCGCAGACCTCGACAGACTGGGTAAGCTTGATGGCATTCTGGCATTGAAATGAAACTGGCGCTGCTTCAGGTGACAAGTACGGCGGATCCATATGCCAATGCGCATATGCTCTGCCAAGGTGTCGCTGAGGCCGCTGGCGAGGGGGCTACGTTTGTTGCCACACCCGAAGTGTCAAACCTCATCACCCCGTCGCGTACCGAGCAGGCCGAGGCAATACATTCCATGGAAAGTGATCCCGTCTTGTCCGCGCTACAAGAGGCGGCCCAACGTCATGACGTTGAAATCTTGGTGGGTTCATTGGCGCTACGTTCGGATACAGATGATCCAAGGTATGTCAATCGCTCTGTGATGATTGGTGCTGATGGCCAAATCCGCGCGCAGTATGATAAAATTCACCTCTTTGATGTCGAGTTGAGTGCGCAAGAGCGATTTGAAGAAAGCAGCGCCTATCAACCGGGCACCAAGGCGTGCGTTGCCCGAACACGCTTGGGCCTGCTGGGTATGAGCGTGTGTTATGATCTGCGTTTTGCCGCGCTCTATCGGGCTTTGGCGCATAGCGGTGCGCAGATTTTAAGTGTACCGGCTGCCTTTGCCATGGCCACAGGGCGCGCGCATTGGGACGTCCTCTTGCGCGCGCGGGCGATTGAGACGGGCTGTTACGTCATTGCACCGGCACAATGCGGGGTGCATCCCTCGCGCTGTGGCCGTGTTCGACACTCTTTTGGGCACAGTATGATTGTCAACCCATGGGGCGAAGTTGTAGGACAGGCGCAAGACAGCCCAGAGATTATCTATGGGGAGATTGACATAGATCAGGTCAACGCTGCGCGTCGCCGTGTGCCATCGTTGGAGCATGATCGCCCTTTTGAAGTTGGATCCGCGCCGTGAGTGATGTTGCTGCCCTTGCTACTACGCTAATTAGCGAAATTTTGAATGTTGAACAGCGTTTGACGGCACAAATCAGCCGCGTGCTGCCTAGCGGGATGGAGATGTCGCATTTTGCAGTGCTCAATTACCTTGTCCGCGCTCAGGGCGAAAAGACGCCGGCCCAATTGGCGGCGGCCCTCCATGTCACGCGCGGGGCAATGACCAACACGTTATCCAAGCTAGAGATCGCTGGTCATATCCACATTCGGCCAGATTGGGACGATGCGCGCCGGAAATGGGTCGCGCTCAGCCCTGCAGGAAAATCTGCCTATGATGCGGCGATCGGTGGTATTTTGCCTTTTGTCGAGGCGCTGACTGCCGATTTGGGCGAGGCGAAGATCCGCGCCGCCCTCCCTATTCTGCGTGAGTTGCGGCTTAACCTAGATGAGAGCTAGGCGACTGGCTTAATACTCGCGGTGACGTAGTTGACGCTTGTGTCGCGATGCGAAATCGACCAACTCCACCCAAGTGGGTTAAAGACAAACCCCGCGACATCCACAACATCCAACCCCGAATGCATCAAATGTTCGCTCAGCTCATCTGGCGTGATGAATTTTTGCCATTCATGCGTGCCTTTGGGCAACCAACGCATCACATACTCGGCCCCAATGATAGCCATGGCATAGCTTTTGGCATTGCGATTGATCGTCGAGCAGATCTGCAACCCGCCCTCGCGCAATAAATCTGCCGTTGCATTGAGATAGAGTTGCGGATCGGCGACATGCTCGACCACTTCCATGTTCAAGATAACGTCAAACTCTTCGCCGGCCTCGACAAGAGCCTCGGCGGTGTTGTGGCGATAATCGATCTCGAGGCCGACCGCCTCGGCATGAGTTTGGGCAACGGGGATGTTGCGCGCGGCGGCATCCACGCCAACCACTGTCGCCCCAAGCCGCGCCATAGGTTCACATAATAATCCCCCGCCACAGCCGATATCCAAAAGGCGCAGCCCCTCAAACGGACGGTCATTCGAGAGGTCGCGTTGATAATGGGCGGCAATGTGATCGGTGATATACTCAAGCCGGCAGGGGTTGAGCATATGCAATGGCTTGAACTTACCATTGGGATCCCACCATTCGGCGGCCATCGCTTCGAATTTTGCAACTTCATCTGGGGCGATGGTGGAGTGTGTCATCTGTTTCAATATCCTCTTGACCTTGTGGTACGATATAGAGCTAATCGCATTTATGGATAAAACTAGGCCTCATCATAATGCGCTGCGACTTCATCCGCCCGTGTCGCCATTTGACCAAGGGTGGATCGATGTGTCGCCTGTTCACTCTATCTATGTCGAGCAAAGTGGAAATCCAAATGGAATTCCTGTTATTGTTCTGCATGGTGGTCCCGGGGGTGGGGCGAATGGGACGATGCGGCGCTATTTTGACCCCAAGCATTACAGAATTATCTTGTTCGATCAACGTGGTGCAGGGCGATCGCGCCCCCATGCCGAGATTGACGAGAACACCACTTGGGATCTTGTGTCTGATATTGAAATGATCAGAACGCGCTTTGATCTGGGGCCATCGGTGGTGTTTGGCGGCAGTTGGGGGGCGACGCTCGCGCTTATTTATGCTCAAGCCTATCCCGATGCGGTGTCACATTTGGTGCTGCGCGGGGTGTTCACCATGACGCAGGCCGAGCTTGACTGGTTTTACACTGGCGGGGCGGGGCGCTTTTTCCCTGAGGCCTGGGCGCGCTTCACCTCTATTCTGACACCAGAAGAGCAAGGTGATATTATGCAGGCCTACCACAGCCGCATTTTTTCGGATGATCCGGCCATCGCCAATCGGGCCGCAACCGAATGGACGATGTGGGAAAACACATTGTCATCCATTGAAAGCATGGGTCAATCGCATGTGCCCAATGCGCAATTTGCCAAGGCTTTTGCCCGCATTGAGGCGCATTATTTCAAAAATATGGGGTTCTTGCGCGATGATCAGGCGATCATGAACAATTTGGATAAAATCCAACATATCCCCACACATATCGTGCAGGGAAGGTATGATATGGTGTGTCCGCCGCATACGGCCTATGCCCTGTCCAAAGGGTTGGCGCGGGCGCATTTGCATATGGTCCGTCTTGCCGGTCACGCGATGTCAGAGACCGGCATTGTGACAGAGCTATTGGCCGTGATGAAGCAAATCGCTCTGAACCATCCGAAACCTCATAACATATAGCGCGAGTAATCAGCCTCTTTGGCCAGATCGCCCAGATGTTTTTGCACAAACTCTGCGTTGATCTCGATGGATTGGCTGCCCATGTCGGATGCCTTGAACGATAGGTTTTCAAAGACACGTTCCAAAATAGTGAACAACCGCCGCGCGCCGATATGCTCAACACTTTCGTTGACGTCGACGGCCCATTGGGCAATGGCGCGAATGCCCTCTGAGGTGAAGGTGATGTCCACCCCCTCGGTGCCCAAAAGCGCCGCATATTGCCGTGTCAGCGCATTGTCCGTATCCGTGAGGATATGAGTGAAATCCTCAAGTGTCAGGTCGTTCAGCTCGACACGGATCGGTAACCGACCTTGCAATTCCGGCAAGAGATCCGAGGGCTTGGCCACGTGAAACGCGCCCGAGGCAATGAACAATATATGATCGGTGCGGACGGGGCCATGTTTGGTGGTCACAACGGTTCCCTCAATAAGGGGTAAGAGATCCCGTTGAACGCCCTCACGACTGACACCGCCGCTGTGTTGTCCTTCGCGCTGGGCGGTCTTGTCGATCTCATCGATAAAGACAATGCCGGTCTGTTCGGCGGAGTCAACGGCGCGCCGCGTCACTTCCTCTTCATCCAGCAGCTTGTCTGCCTCGCGATTGATCAAGATGTCATGGCTTTGAGAAACGGTCACTTTGCGCTTTTTGGTGCGCGGGCCCATCGCCCCCTCGAGCATATCGCCGATATTGAACATCGCCCCAGCGCCGCCGGGCATATCGAATTGACCAAAGGGGGATTTTGTTTCGGGCACGTCGATCTCTATTTCATAGTCATTCAACTCGCCCGCGATCAGTTTTTGACGAAACCGTTCGCGCGTGGCGTCGCGGGCATCGGGGCCAGCGAGGATGTTGATCACTTCTTGTTGGGCCTGCTCTTCTGCGCGGGCGCGGACATCTTCGCGCATGGCCTCGCGGGTGATGAGGATCGCGTTTTCGGTCAAATCCCTGATGATCTGTTCGACATCGCGGCCGACATAGCCCACTTCGGTGAATTTCGTCGCCTCAACTTTGACAAAGGGCGCCTTGGCCAGTGTCGCAAGGCGGCGTGAGATTTCCGTTTTCCCAACGCCTGTGGGGCCAATCATGAGGATATTTTTGGGATAGATCTCTTTTTGCATCTCGGGCGGCAATTGCTTGCGGCGCCACCTGTTGCGCATGGCCACGGCCACGGCGCGTTTGGCATCGGTCTGACCGACGATATAGCGATCAAGCTCGGAGACGATTTCCCGAGGAGTGAGTTCTTCCATCATAGGATCCTTTTAGTCCAAAACTTCCACAGTGGCGTTGCCATTTGTGAACACGCAAATCCCCGCCGCGATTGAGAGCGCCGTTTGTGCGACGTCTTGGGCTGATTTATCTGTATCGAGCATGGCGCGCGCCGCGGCGAGGGCGAAATTGCCCCCTGATCCGATGGTGGCCACGCCATCTTCGGGCTCTAGGACATCGCCTGCGCCCGTGACGATCAAGAGGTTGTCTTGGTCGGCGACAATGAGCATCGCCTCAAGTTTTTGAAGGTATTTATCCGTGCGCCAATCTTTGGCGAGATCAACGCAGCCTTTGACAAGTTGGCCCTTGGACGCCTCAAGCTTGGCTTCGAGCCGTTCGAGCAAGGTAAAGGCATCGGCGGTGCTGCCGGCAAAGCCGACCAAAATAT
Organism: Paracoccaceae bacterium; assembly: GCA_039767595.1. GTDB lineage: Bacteria > Pseudomonadota > Alphaproteobacteria > Rhodobacterales > Rhodobacteraceae > JBDNBY01. Next base: position 5,109 of record JBDNBY010000115.1, read on the forward strand.
CGCGCCCAGCGCAGTTGAGGCGGCGCACTTTGCGCGCCGACCCTTTGATCACGGTATTTCCCAGCGACACTTGTCCGTCGCCCACGATGGCGGTTTGGCCGCCGCGTTGCACTCCGATAATCGTCGTGCCATGCCAGTCAGTTGCGGACATTGGATCGCCTTTGGCTTGGGTTATAGAGCTTCGTCGATCCACGACTTGAGCGCGGCCTTGGGGGCGGCGCCAGTGCGGTTTGAATGGACTTGGCCGTCTTTGAACAAAAAGAGCGCAGGAATGCCGCGCACCCCAAGTTTTGAGGCCGCACCTGGGTTGCTATCGACGTCTACTTTGGTGATTTTGACTTTGTCGCCGTATTCCGCCGCCAGCTCTTCGAGCGCGGGACCGATTTGTTTGCATGGGCCGCACCATTGCGCCCAAAAATCAACAACCACTGGTACGTCTGCTCCAAGAACCTCTTGGTCAAAACTATCGTCTGTTACTGCAACTGTGCCCATTGAGGCCTCCTGTCTTGTGTTTGCATCTAAGTATGTAGCGCCGAGCCGATCGTCAAGGTTGCGATCCATGCGCAAAGTTTTCGAGGGTCGCCTCTTCGATGGCATCTTGCCAGAGGGCCGCGGGAATATCCATAAGGCATGGCCCTGCCGTCCAAAAGAGTTTTATGGCGATGGTATGCTGTGGATAGAGGGTCTCAAGAGCGCGGCCATAGGCACCCATTTGTCGCAATATTCCATTGGGGCAGGTCTCTGCTGTGTTTGGCACTTCGGCATTTGATTTAAAATCAACGATGTGAATTGTCTGATCTTCGATCCATAGGGCATCGATAATGCCATAAAGTTTTGGTGCAGTGGGGCCAAATATTGCGGCGGTCACGGGCACTTCGCGCAATAGATCGGGCTGCGTTAAAAATGCTGCACTCGGATGGGCGAGCGCGGTGCGCACATGTTTTGTCGCCTGTGCGCTGATCTGAGGATCGACACCGCTGAGCAGGTTTTGCGCCAACGCATCCCACGAGGAGGGCGGGGATAAAGGCCAATGTTCGAGTAATAGGTGCACAGCGCTGCCCAGCGCGGTCGCGCTTGCCTCATCAAGGCCAGCGGCAGAGGCAAGCGCCTTGGCCCCACCTAATTGAGAGGGGGCCATCGTTCGAAATGGCGCGTAGTTCGCAGGCACAGGCGCCTCGTCCAAGCGCGCCGCGGGCGTAGCCTCACGCGTTTGGACAGAGGCGGCGGGCGTGTCCGCAGGTGCAGGCCATGTTCCGTGGGCGTACCGCAGGCCAACGCCCGTTGGTGTCTCAATCTCAATACCATTTTGCAACAGAGCCTGCTTGCATCGCCCATACCAAAACGGGTCATGGTCACCCGGCTTGCCGGCACCGGTGACGATCAGCCAATTTTCGGCACGGGTCATCGCCACGTAGAGCTGGCGATCTTTCTCTTGGGCCTCGGCGTGGGCTTTGCTGGCCTTCAGCTGTGTTTCAAGCGGGCTCAGCCGATCGTCTTTGGAGCGGATCCAAATCGGTTGATTTTGCGCGGTGGCCATAAAGACCTGAGAGGTGCCTTTATTATTCTTCTTCGATTTGGTTTCGGCCAGAATGACGATGGGCGCCTCAAGGCCCTTGGCGCCATGAACGGTCATGATCCGCACTTCGTTATTTTCTGGATTGGATTGTCGCTTGATGCTGCTATCGACCTGCTCCATCCATGTGATGAACCCCGATAGACTGGGCACATCGCGCGCCTCGTAGTCCAAGGCAAGTTGTTGCAATGCGCCAAGAGTATCTTCGCATTCTGTGCCTAAGCGATTAACAAAGGCTTTCATTTTGTTGTGTTTAATCAAGATGCGGGACATCAAATCAAACGGGCGCAAGAAGTCTGACTGCGCCATGAGATCGTACAAAAAGAGCGTCGCCGGCGCCTGTGGATACGCCTCGCGCAGCCGTTGCCATAAAAACATTTTGCCGCGATCATGGGCGAGGTTAAATAGGTCTTCCTCGCTCCAGCCACATAGGGGCGAGCGTAGCACCGTCGCCAAAGAGATGTCATCCTCGGGGGTGACAAGTGTTTTGAGCAGCGCGATCATATCTTTGACCGCCAAATGCACCCCAACGATCAAGCGGTCGGCCCCTGCTGTGGCGAGGTTTTCATTTTTGCACGCCCGAATGACATGAGGAAAAATGCCGCTGCGTCCCTGCACCAAAATGAGAAAATCCCCTTCATGCACAGGGCGCGCAGACACCGAGCCGTCTTTGCCCCGTAGGGGAAGTTGCGTGCCGGCATCAATCGTTTCGCGGATAAATCGTGCAATATGTTCGGACAATACGATATTGGGGTTTTTCGCAGGGGTGCTATCGACCGGATCGTACCAGTCACGCTTGTCATCCTTGGGGCCATCTTCGACGAGCGGCCAAAGATCGACGCGCCCTGGCAGGCTGTCGTTAAAGGCAATGTGGTTGGCCCCTTTGGGAATGCCGCTGTCGGTATTGGGTTGGAATGTGTCATCCACAATGCGCAAAATAGCGTCCGACGAGCGAAAGGAATGCTCGAGATAGCTGTCTTGAAATGGGCGCCCAATGGCATCGAGGCGCGTTTTAAACGCATCGCGCATTTCGTCAAATTTTTCGGGCACCGCCCCTTGGAACGAGTAAATCGATTGCTTTTCATCGCCGACGACGAACACGGTTTTTTCCGTATCAGGATCCACCCCCAACCCAGAGGTCAATTCACTGGTCAGCGCTTGGATCACATTCCATTGGGCGGGGCTGGTGTCTTGGGCTTCGTCGATCAAGATGTGGTTAAACGAGCCATCCAGCCGATAAAGCACCCAGTCGCGCACATCATCGCGTGCCAAAAGATCGCGGGTTTTCAAGATCAAATCGTCAAAATCCAAGAGGCCACGCTTGGCCTTGTGGGCCTCATAGGTGCGTAGGACGTGGACGGCAAAGGTCTGTGCAATCAGCTGCGTGGACACGGCGCGTAGGCTTGCACGCGTGTCGAGATAGGTCATCGCGCGTTCACGGAAATTCAAATACCACGGCAACAATTGGGCAAATGCCCCGTCTTTTAACTTCTTCGTGGGGTGGTAGGTGCGCTCAGCGGAGGGTTCACCGGATTTTCCATAAAACAGGTCCTGCGCGATGTCTGCCAGCCCGTCGGGGGTTAGGTCGGGCGGTGCGCCGATGACCTGCGCTTTGGCGATATCTGTTTTGCTGCCAGTGATTAAGATACTCTGAGCGGCGATCAAGTTACTGCGATCTTGTGGCTCAACGCTCTCATCAAAGAGGCTTTGATCTGTGGCGTCTGGCGCAAGGCCATGCAGCGCAAGCAGCTGGGCGCGGTCGGGTGCATGGGCCAAAATATCGCGCTTGGACGGGAGGGATTCGAGCCATTCAGACGGAGTTTGTCCGCCAAAAATAGTGAGAAACTCTCGATACATCTCGCGCTGTGGCCCTGCGGCCAGATCGGCTGTGATCTGTTGCAGCGTGGCGGTTGTGTCTGTTTCGCTCATTTCTCGAAACTGCGGGGAAATGCCCGCCTCAACTGGAAAACGCCGCAACAGCCCCCCGCAAAATGCGTGGATGGTTTGAATGCGCAGACCGCCGGGCGCCTCGATGGCGAGGGCAAACAATGTGCGCGCGCGGGCCAGTTGCCCTGTCTCAATATCGCCAAATACGCCCAGTTTTTGCAATTCTTGCTTGAGCGCCTGATCGGTCAACATCACCCATTCGCCCAGCATTTCGAACAGGCGGTTTTGCATTTCGGTGGCGGCGGCCTTAGTGTAGGTCAGGCATAAGATATGCTCAGGGCTGACCCCGCCAAGGAGCAGCCGCGCCACGCGGTTGGTCAAAACGCGCGTCTTGCCAGAGCCGGCATTGGCATAGAGCCATGTTGAATATTCGGGGCGCGCCGCTTGGAACTGGCGCCGGCTGGCATCATCCATCATCGCCTCCGATCGGTGTGAGGGTGGCGTCATCAGCGATTGACCATTCGCCAAACCGCGAGACGCCGTTGTAATCAGAGTGGGCATCTGTTGTCTCTAAGGCGCGCCGCGCGGTGTAGCCTTGGGTCCGCGTGGCGTAGTGGCTGATCAATGTCGTGAGCTGGGCGCAGGTCTCAGACGTTTGCGTATCAATTAAGGCAGTGGGCGGGCGGTGTGTCTTTAAAATAGAGACATAGCCCACGCTTTGCGTGCCCGTGGTGATCAGGTTTTCAACGCCTTTTTGATCGACGATTGCGGCGCTGAGGAAAAGCTGGCGGTCAAAATGCTTTTGCTGATCTTCGCTTGGTGGACTGCCAGATTTATAATCATAGATGGCCACAGCGCCGCCAGGCAGCTGATCAATACGGTCGATTTTTCCGCTGAGCGTAAAATCAATGCCCTCAAGTGTGAGCGCACCGTTTGCCTCGCAGATGATGGTCGTGGGCTCTTGATAGCTTTGTTCTAAAAACGCGCTGATATGGGCAATGTTTTTCTCAAGTGCCACGTGCCAGCGCAAGGTTTGCTCAGGCGTCAGTGCATATTCCTCAAAAACCTCGTGGGCCAGTGTGATTAAAGCATCTGGCGCATTGATCCGCCCGAGGGCCGCACGCTCCATCACTTTGTGCAACACCGTGCCGCGCAGGGCGTAGTTTTCGAGTTGATGAAACGGCTCGAGTGGTTTGAGGCCCAAGATATGTTTTGCATAGATCGCATAGGGATCACGGATCAGCGTTTGAATTTCCGTAATGCTCAACTTGCGCGGCCGCGTGTGGATCGGGGGCGACACGCTGCGCCGTTGTTCTGGCTGATGGGGCGTTCGGACATCTTGGCGCTGCCAATCGCGGGCGATGGTCATCCACCTGTGCCCGCGTTCGCGCATTTGGTCCAAAACCTCTGGCCCATCGAGTTCCGAGTTTAACTCTGGCTTGAGCCCGTCGAGCAAGTTCATCAAACGATTGAGCCAGCGCGACGGGACCGTTTGACTTTCGGCATCCATGGTCGCGCGCGACAAAATAACCGTGTCAAACGAGGCGGCGTGCTGAAAATCATGGGCGGATAGGCCGATGTTCTGCTCGGGCGACAATAGGCCAAGCTGCGCCCGCATCTCTCGGCTGAGCCATGGGTCGGGGGCGGGTTGGCTGGGCCAAACCCCCTCGTTCAGGCCGGCCAAAATGATTTGATCGCCATAGGCCAGGCGCGATTCCTGCGTCCCCCAAATACGAATGTGATGCGATTGCAATATGCCTTGGCGCACTTGATCTTGGGCCAAAAGATGCGTGAAGACGTCGCGATAATCGCTGGCGCTAAATTGCGACATCTGCGTGGACATGTCGTTTAATTGATCGAAAACAGCCCGTGATTTTTGGCCTGCGACCTCTTGCCATAATTCACCGGACGCCGTGGGATCCTCGGTCGTGGAGCCGGCTGCGATCCGGTGCGCAAGGGATTGATGAGACGAAATCCAATCCTCGGCCTGGGTCCAATGATTGCTCAAGAACGTGTCGCACAGCCACGCGGCCCAACGCGTGGTACCGGCATCGTCGCGCGCCGCGGCCCATTGGGTGATTTCGGCCGGGGTCAGAGCGTTCATTTTCCGACGACGAAGGGCTAATTCAAGGTCACGGGTGCGCAACAAATGCTCATTGCGTGCGCCATGACTGTGGGTGATCGGATGTTTAAGAAGGGCGAACACAGCGCTTGGCTCGGGCGGGCTGATCAATAGATCGAGGATGTGACGCAAAAACCGGCCCGGAGCCGAGAGGCTCAGCGGTGTGCCCGCGGAATCGTCGGGGCGAATATCCCACCGATCAAGGTACGCTTGGACGCGGCGCACCAAATCCCGATCTGGCGTGATCATGGTCGTTGATGTGTTCGAGTGTGCCGCATCGCGCAAAATGAGCGCAAGGCACAGCGCCTCTTCTTGGATTGTGCGGGTTTCGACGAGGGCGGTGTTGGCAAAGGCTGCCGAGAGGGGGCCCATCGCTGGCCCCTGTTTTCGCCAAGACGATGTGACGGGCGCTGGGCACAGGGCCAAGGACAGGGCAGGGGATTTTGCACGCAGTGCAACGTCTGGATCCCATGGCGCCAGTTGATCCGGTGTGACGTTATGATCCGCGCAAAACCGCGCAAAGCGGAACTGCGGGTGGTCATGGGCGGCGTGTTGCGCGGCGAGTGCGTTCCAATCCTGCGGACGCATCGATAGATCCACGGCCGGTAAAATAACGCCGCCATCTGGATGATCCGCCAACAGAGACATCATCGCGCGCGTTGGGCCGCGGGATCCGGTGGAGCCGATGACATATATCGGGTCACGGTCCTCGCAGGTCAGCCACGTTTGACGAAGGGCGTCAATCAGGGCGCGTTGCTTGCGTGCTGGGGTCGTTTCTGCCGACGGGCTGACATAATGCTCTTCGATCACTTTGACAAAGGCGAGCATGGACTGCCAATAACCGGCGGCGTCATCGACATTCAAAGTGTGGAGTTGATCTGGTGTGACACCTTCGTTGATCATTTCCTCAAACAGGTTGTCCAAACTTTGCGTCATGGCAAAGAGAGAGGCTCCGCTCAAAACACTGTGCGGCGCTTTGATCAGCCGGTCGACATGGGGCATGAATTCAAAAATGCGATGCAGGCTTTGCGAGGTCGCTTGGCCTAAGTGGTCCGGTGCAAGAGCGCTCAGATCACTTAGTAGAACAAATTTTGGCAAAAACCCTTGGCTTTGAGTTATGAATGCTTCTCGCAACATATCCGCCAAGCGCGCCGTGCCCACGAGGCAGGTGGTTTTCGCCATATCTTGTGGGGGGCGATCAGCATAGCGCGCTAGAAAACCAGCGACGACAGTTTTGGGAAAATTTGCCCCAAGTGGGGTGGTGAAAATGCGTTTCATTCTGACACAGAGAATGAGCCGTCGCGGCGCACTGTGTCAATGATCGGATTTAAAATTTCTGCTGCGGCGGTGAGGGTGACATCGCGAGTGTCCCCGTTGGCAGTGATCGTGATGTCAAGCCGCGGGCCGTTTATGAATTCAGCCGCTAAGTCTGGCCATTCAATCAGGCATAGATTGCTCTCGAGGGCCTCTAAAAGCCCCAGCTCAATCAACTCTTGCGTATCGCCCAGCCGATACAGATCCACATGCCAAATGCCGCCCTTGGGGGTGTCATAGCTTTGCACAAGGGTGAACGTCGGGGACGGTACGTCAATCTGCGCACCAGCCCATGCACGGATAAGGGCCCGCGATATGTGAGACTTACCTGCACCTACATCGCCATGAAGAAGTACGGCGAGCGGCGCTTTTATGCTCTGGGCCAAGCGTTCAGCCAGTGTTTGGCTCGTTATGTCGGTTGGGCTTTTGACTGTGATAGAGTGGGTCATGATATGTGTTTAGCCCAGTCATAGGGTATTGCAAATGCTTGTTTTACTCGTGGGTCATAAGACCTTTTTCATACCGAGACAGGGTTGTTCGAAAGACGGGCGTCCTCGGAGTGAGCGTAATAATCAGTTGACCATTTTTTAAACTACGCGCGTTGAGTTTAAAGGTCTGGTCAGGTGCCTTGGATTGGATGACAGTCTCGCTCAGTGAGGCTGTGCTTAAGCTGTGTAAAAATTCTTGGCTCACAGTTGGTTGAAGGGTTTTGAGCCATTGATCCAATTTAAGGATATAAATTTCATCCGTTTCAGGGATGTCAAAGAGGTCATTGAACATTGTATTCGAGATGATCAGAGTTTTCGCCGCATCAAACACGCCAATTGCCGCGTCCAACCCATCCATTGCCGATTGGTAGAGGTCCAGCTGATCAGACACCGATTTATTCAACTTAATTTCATTAGTGACATCCTCAACTAAGAAAGCAAAGCTGCCCTCTGGTTGAGGCCGCCCCATGACGCGCCGCGCCTTACCATCCAATCGATGCCACGTCTCATTAAAATCGCCGTCTTTTGCGCCCTTGACCAATTGTAGTAAATTATCCTGCCAATCGGCAAATGATAGGGGTTCCGGCATGGTGCGATCTTCGCGCAATTGCGCGAAAAATGAAAAAAGTGACGGGCTTTGTACAAGAAAGGATACTGGTAGGTCTAGTAAATCCACAAGAGCAGGGTTGAAGGCGATAAGGTGCTGTTCAGTGTCAAAAACAGCAAGACCAACGGATAAATCAGCGAATGTTTGCGACATGGTTTTGCGAAATGTACGCGAGGATTGATCGGCGTAAAATCGAGATGACGCATCTTGGATGTAATCATAAATATATCCGTCATGTTCGAGGCGCCGAAGGTCGAAATGCTTATCCTGACGTCCTGTTTTATATGAAATTTGTTGTTCAACTTCACTATTGGAGGAGGGTGAAAGAGGGGCGCCGCGTGTGAGCGCATCTTCGAATTCTTGATCATCGAGCAGCGTGCGATAAGAGTCGTTTTCATAAATGCGCTGTGACGCTCGGTTGTGAATGGCGACGGCATTGGGGGATGTGTCTGCCACGGCGCGGAAAATACGCGCGAGATGGGTCGACAGCGCTAATGTCAAAAGGTTTGCACTCGAATTGTTTGCGCCCTTAATATTTAAGGCAGCGCGATCTCCTGTAACTTTCAAATGAACCTGCGTACCATTCGCGCAGTTAAAATGCTGGTCGATCTCGCTCGAATACTTATTTTCGGCAATATCGCAACCCATTGCGTCCAAAATCCATTGAATGCCTCGGTCTGACCACG
>JBDNBY010000116.1:0-4863 GCA_039767595.1 Paracoccaceae bacterium
ATCACGTCACGCCCCGCGACGCGACCGATCCCCGCCACAGCGCCCCCCGCAGGAGAGGCGCCGTCATACATGTCGAATGCGGCAAACATGCCGATTTCCATAAAGGGCGAGCCGGGATCAAGCAAACGCGCCACACGGTCGCGCGGCAGAATTTTACCACGGCTCAAATGACGCTCGCGGGCCGTTTCACCACCGCCTGCGATGGCGAGATTTGCGGCCTCTTGAACAGGCGCCATCGCCGCCTCATGGGCTGCGACATTGGCTTTGAAACCGTCCGATGCGGGCGAAATGGAGGATGTGAGAACGGCCATTAAGTCATCGCTCCCATCAACTCGCGCCCAATCAACATACGGCGAATTTCAGAGGTACCAGCCCCGATTTCCATCAGCTTGGCATCGCGGAAAATACGGCTCACTGGGGTCTCGTTCATAAACCCAGCCCCGCCCATGGCTTGCACGGCTTGGTGTGCCACAACCATGGCTTCTTCGCTGGCATAGAGCACACATGCGGCCGCATCTTGGCGAGTGACTTCGCCGCGATCACAGGCTTTGGCGACCTCATACACGTAGGCGCGCGCCGAGTTGAGTTTGGTGTACATGTCGGCGATTTTGCCCTGCATCAGTTGGAAGTTGCCAATCGGCTGACCGAACTGTTTGCGCTCTGCCATATAAGGCATGATTTCGTCCAAACAGGCGGCCATAATGCCGGTGCCGACGCCCGACAAAACAACGCGTTCATAATCGAGCCCAGACATCAAAACGCGCACGCCTTTGCCCTCAGCGCCAAGGATGTTCTCGAACGGCACTTTGACGTCTTCAAAGATCAACTCAACCGTGTTGGAGCCACGCATGCCGAGTTTGTCGAAGTGCTTGGACTGGGTGAAACCCACCATAGATTTTTCGATCAAAAAGGCTGTGATGCCTTCCGATCCAGCTTCGGGATCGGACTTGGCATAGACCACCAGCGTTTCGGCTTCGCCGCCGTTGGTGATCCAGAATTTATTGCCATTGAGCACAAAGTGGTCGTCTTTTTTCTCGGCTTTCAGCTTCATGTTCACAACGTCGGAGCCCGCGCCCACTTCGGACATGGCCAAGGCGCCAACATGTTCGCCAGAAATCAGTTTGGGCAGGTATTTTTGCTTTTGCGCTTCCGTGCCGTTCAGTTTGATCTGATTGACGCACAAGTTGGAATGCGCGCCGTAGGACAAAGAAATGGACGCAGATGCACGCGCGATTTCTTCCACCGCGATCACATGCGCCAGATAGCTCATGCCCGCGCCGCCATAGGCTTCGGGCACGGTCACACCCAACAGTCCCAATGCGCCTAGCTCCTCCCAAAGCTCGGCTGGGAACTCATTGTCCTCGTCGGTTTTGGCGGCCAATGGTTTGACGCGCTCTTGCGCCCAACGGTGCACCATCTCGCGCAGCGCGTTGGCGTCTTCACCCAAATCGAATGTCATTGATGCATTGAACATAGTCTTTCCTCCTCAGGCCGCAACACGCGTTGCGCTGCCCCATATTTGATCGTTTCACGAAGGGCATCGCGCTGTACCAATGCCTCTTTATATGCTTTTTCTTTGACTGGGCCGTAGCCGCGGATGTCTTGTGGCAGCGCCAATAGGCGCGTGATTTGCGCGTCGACATCCTTGCCGGTCATGGCTTCGGCCAGATCGAGATCGGCCTCATAGAGCGTGATCAACTCCCGCTCGATCTTGCGATCTGCCCCATAGCCAAAGGGATCGGCCCATGTGCCACGTAGCGATTTAAACCGCGCCAGTACGCCAAAAACGGGCAAAATCCACGGGCCAAATTCGCGTTTCTTCGGACGCCCTGAGGACTCTTCACCCGGCAACATTGGCGGCGCGAGATTGAAGGCGATTTTGTAATCCCCTTCAAAGGTTTGCTCCATGTTATCGCGGAAAGCCGGATCGGCATAGAGGCGCGCGACCTCGTATTCGTCTTTGTAGGCCAAGACAGCAGCATAAGAGATCGCCGCTTGACGCAGTGTTTCTGCATCGACGGCTTTGGCCAAGCGCGCCAAACGTGTTGTGTAGCGTTTGGCAAGGCGTGCATTTTGATATTTGGTCAAATGCGCGCTGCGGTGGGCGATGAGTTCATCTGTCGTCAACTCGTTTTGCGGACGCGCAGTTGTCTGTACAGGGCCGGTAGCTGATGTCACTGCCTTCGGGTCATGGGCCAACAAACGCCCCCAGTTGAAGGCTGCGACATTGGCTTGTACAGCAACGCCGTTCAGGGTCACGGCTTGCTCAATCGCGTCGCGTCCAATCGGCACCAAACCCTGCTGCCACGCGTAGCCCAGCATCATCATATTAGCGCTGATGGCATCGCCCGTCAGCTGTGTGGCCAAGTCCGTGAAGTTGATAAAGTGATCACGGTTGCGCACGTTCTTTTCGAGCAGCGCTTCCACTTCGGTTTCGCGGAAATCAAAGTCACGCAAGCGCACGAAGTCAGACACAGGCGTCACTTTGGTGTTCAAAACCGCCTGCGTGCGCTCAGGGTTGCATAGCACGATGCTTTCTTTTGAGGCCGCAACCACAGAGTCAGCGCCCAATAAAAGATCCGCACCGCCTGCCGCGATACGCGGCGCGGCAACGGGACGATCGGGGCGCGAAATGCGGATTTGGCTGAGCACCGCGCCGCCCTTTTGCGCCAGACCCGCCATGTCGAGGATCATCGGCACTTTGCCTTCGATATGCGCGGCCATGCCAAGCAAGGCGCCCACGGTCAACGCGCCCGTGCCGCCCACGCCTGCGATGGACAGGTTCCATGCGCGGTCAATCTCGGGCAAGGTCGGTTCTGGCATACTGGCCGTGTCCATGCCGCCCTTTGCCTTTTGTTTTTTCAACTGGCCGCCGCGTACCGTGACGAAAGACGGACAGAAGCCCTTGGCGCAAGAAAAGTCCTTGTTGCACGCCGATTGATTGACGCGCCGCTTGCGGCCCATTTCGGTTTCTGCGGGCTCAATCGCAATACAGTTCGACTTCTCGGAACAATCACCACAGCCCTCGCAAACCGCAGGATTGATCCACAAACGCATGTCCGGATCTTCCATTTTGCCGCGTTTGCGACGGCGGCGTTTTTCGGCTGCACAGGTCTGTTCGAACACGATCACAGTCGTACCCGACATTTCGCGCATCTCGAGCATCACAGCGTCGATATCATCGCGGTGACGGATTTCAGTCTTGGGGGCCAGATCGGCAGGCTTGTAGACATCCGGTCTGTCGGACATCAACACGATATGCGCCACACCTTCGTGATACATCTGCTGGGTGATCTGTTGCGGCGTCAGCATCCCATCCACGGGTTGACCGCCCGTCATGGCAACGGCGTCATTGTAGAGGATTTTGTAAGTGATATTGGCTTTGGCCGCCACAGATTGGCGCACAGCCAAATGGCCAGAGTGGAAATAGGTGCCATCGCCCAAGTTGACGAAACGGTGTTTTTCATCAGTGAAACGACCGATGGCTGACCACGGCACGCCCTCTGCGCCCATGTGCGTAAAGGTGTCTGTGCGACGATCCATCCACTGCGCCATAAAGTGACAGCCAATGCCAGCCATCGCGGTGGAGCCTTCGGGCACGCGTGTTGACGTGTTATGCGGACAACCAGCGCAGTAATGCGGCAAACGAGCGACGGGGGGCACCACTTCGCGGCCTTTGGCCTCTGCAGCTTTGATGATCTCAGCGTGCTTGCTGATATGCGCGCCCAAGCCCTCGGGCAGATCAAGACGCAAAATACGCGCGGCCAGACCTTCGGCAACGCTGCCAACGGTCAAGCCTTTGGACAGGGGCAACACAGCTTGGTCTTGTTCGTCAAATTTGCCAACGATGCGCGGACGCACATCTGCGCGCCAGTTGAATAGCTGTTGTTTGATTTGGTTCTCAATGATTTCGCGGCGCTCTTCGACGATCAGTACCTCTTCGAGTCCTTCGGAAAACGCGCGGATGCCTTGCGGCTCAAGCGGCCAAGGCATACGGACCTTGTAGAGCCGCAGACCGATGGCGCGTTGCTCGTCGGGTCCGATGCCAAGTTCCGCCAAAGCTTGGCGCACGTCCTCATAGGCCTTGCCAGAGGCCACGATGCCGAAACGGGCGCTATCGTCGGCGATGGTGGTGATATCAACGTTGTTGGCGCGCGCAAAGGCGAGGGCCGCAAAGCCTTTGAACTCTTGCAGACGTTCGTCTTGCACCAAAGGCGTATCAGGCCAGCGCAGGTTCAGCCCGCCTTGGGGCATCTCAAAATCTTTGGGCAAGATGAATTGGCGCTGCTCTTGGGCGAGGTCGACCACTGTGGTGGTCTCGACCGTCTCGGAGATCACTTTGTATCCCACCCAACAGCCAGAAAAACGCGACATCGCCACGCCCAAAAGACCCATTTCAAGGAACTCATGCACAGAGGACGGGTAGAGCATCGGCATCAAGGCCGACATAAAGGCGTGGTCGGATTGGTGCGGAATGGACGACGATTTGCAGGTGTGATCGTCGCCCGCCAGCGCCAAAACGCCACCGTGACGCGAACTGCCAGCCGCGTTGCCGTGCTTCAATACATCACCAGAGCGATCAACGCCCGGACCTTTGCCGTACCACATGCCAAGAACGCCGTCTTTGTTGGCGCCATTGGACAGATGCAATTGCTGCGATCCCCAAACGGCAGTTGCCGCCAAGTCTTCGTTCAGGCCTGGCTGGAAAATCACATTCTGTTTTTCCAGATGCTTTTTGGCGCGCGCCAGCTGCTGATCGTAAGCCCCCAAAGGCGAGCCGCGGTAGCCCGAAATAAAGCCCCCCGTGTTCAACCCTGCGGCGCGATCTCTGCGCATCTGCGTCATGGGCAAACGCACCAGCGC
>JBDNBY010000117.1:0-8540 GCA_039767595.1 Paracoccaceae bacterium
GCTTGGTTTTCTTTGATCGTTTCAGACCACCAACCGAACATTACATATAATACGCCGACAAAGCCGATCGCAAACATCCATGGGCCTCTTTCGTGCATCCAAAGGACAGCACCAAAAAGCATCACAAACGCAGCGAGCGCCGAGAGAAACGGCCAAATAGAGGGGTTAATGATGTGATAATCGTGGTTTTTAGTATGGGCCATAAGACAGTCCTCTTATCTTTAGTTCGCAACGTCCGTGTTGGATGTGTTTAAGCTTGCCACCTTATCACTATAATCGTCTGGTAAGTCAATTTGGTGAAAGGTGTAGGAGAGTGTGATTTCGTGAAGATGTTTCGCATCACGATCATCCACAATTTCGGGATCGACAAAAAACGTAACGGGCATTTGAATGCGCTCGCCAGGTTCAAGAACTTGCTCAGTGAAGCAAAAACAGTCGATTTTCATAAAAAACCCGCCCGCCGAATAGGGGGCGACGTTATAACTGGCTGAGCCTGCGATGGGCACATCCAGCGGGTTATACGCCTCGTAAAAGGCAAGGCCAGTCTCGCCAATGCGCAATTCCATCACGTTTTCAACGGGACGGAATTCCCATGGCATATCGCGCTCTTTTGAGGCGTCAAACCGCACTTTTATCGTTTGATCCAGAATATCTTGGGACGCTTCATCGGCAACAATCGCAGTGCCGCCAAACCCTGTGACGCGGCAAAACAGATCATAGAGTGGCACCGATGCCCATGCGAGCGAGCCCATCACAAGGATCACACCAACAAGGTATTTGACGGTCTTGGCCGGATTAGAGGGGTTAGGTGTTGACTGCGTGTCCATCCCCTACTCCTCAACCTGCGACGCGGCGGCCTCTGCTTGCGCTGCGGCGGCTTTTGCTTCGGCTTCGGCGCGCTGCACTTCGCCGATCCGGATCAATTTCACGAATGTCATACCAAAGACCAAGGCAACCACAGCCGCCAAAACAAGGCCAAGGCCGACATTGCGGCTTTTGCGGCGTTCGTGCACTTCATGTGTGACTTTCATCGCCTACGCTCCCATCACAAATGACATCAGGCCAATGCGCGCTAACACCGCATCGATGGCCAAAGCGCCAAAATGGGCAAAGAGATACACCAGAGACCACCGGAAAAATTTCCGCTCAGCTGCAAAATTATCCGCCTCTGACATCACTTCATCGCGGCGCAAAATTCGATAGGCCCCGACAAGGAACACGGCATTGAGGGACACTGCCGCGATCATGTAAAGCGGGCCTGCAATGTCGAGAAAGCATAGACCGAGGGCAAACACTGCCAAAATGACCGTGTAGCCAAAGATATGACGGCGCGTGGCCGGACGGCCATGTGTCACTGTGAGCATCGGCACCCCTGCGTCATCATAATCCGAGCGCATGAAGAGCGCCAAAGCCCAGAAATGCGGCGGCGTCCACAAAAAGATCAACGTAAACATCAACACGCTGTCGATGCTAAAGCTGCCCGTGGCCGCGACCCATCCCACCATCGGAGGGAAGGCACCCGCAGCCCCACCAATCACGATGTTCTGCGGCGTCGCGCGCTTGAGATACATTGTGTAGACAACGGCGTAGAAATAAATGGTAAAGGCCAGCAGACCCGCAGCCACCCAATTGGCCGCAAGGCCCAGAAAGACCACTGAAAATGCACTTAGCGTGATACCGATGATGCGCGCTTCTTCGCCCGTCACACGGCCCGAGGGCACGGGACGCCCGCGTGTCCGCTTCATCACGCTATCAATATCGGCGTCATACCACATATTAAGCGCACCTGACGCCCCAGCGCCCAGCGCAATCGCGAGGATCGCAACGAATCCCTCAAACGGATGCAAATTGGTGGGCGCCACGAAATACCCAACAAAGGCCGTGAACACGACAAGCGACATCACCCGCGGCTTGAGCAAGGCGAAATAATCGCCAAAGCTGGCCTCATAGGTGTAGGCGTCTTGTGAACTTGTGTCGCTCATTGCACGGCTCCGGTGTTCAGGTGATTGAGCCCCGCCCTCATGTTAGGCGGCGCTCACGGGTTTGAGTGGCTTGACTTAGTTTGCCAATGCCAAGTTTTCAGTTTTTGGCATCGCACCGTTGATCGCGTATTCCGCTTCGGCACCACGGAGCCAAAGGTCATAGGCCTCTTGGCTCACAACTTTGACAGTGATCGGCATGTAGGCGTGATCCTTGCCGCACAATTCGGAACACTGGCCAAAGTAAACGCCTTCTTTGTCAGCTTTGAACCAAAGTTGCGCGATACGGCCAGGCACGGCGTCTTGCTTCACGCCAAAGGCAGGGATCGTCCAGCTGTGGATCACATCGGCGGCTGTCACGTTCATGACAACTGTTTTGCCAACGGGAACAACAACGGCCGTGTCTGTAGCCAAGAGGTACTGCGCCTCTTGATAGCCGTGCTCGGCCAGCTCATCTTTTTGCAGCATATAGCTGTCAAAGGCAAACCCGTGATCAGTGTATTCATAGCCCCAGTACCACTGGTACCCCACAACTTTGATGTAAATGTCACCTTCGGGGATCTCTTGCTGTTTGAACAATGTTGGCAATGAGAATGTCCCGATGAACACAAGGATCAAAATCGGCACGACCGTCCACGCCACCTCTAATGGAGAGTTGTGCGTGAATGACGCGGGATTAGGATTGGCCTTACGATTGTAACGGACAATGACGAACGCCAAGAGCGCCACAACAAACAAAGTGATGATCGTGATGATCACAAGGAGCATCCCATCAAGCCACTGCAGGTCATTGGCCAAATCTGTAGCCGCCGGTTGGAAGCCCATGCCCTTATCTAGTGGTTGCCCAATGATCGGCAGGTTTTCTTGCGCGTAGGCTGTTGTGGACGCCACTGCGGCGGCTCCAAATGCCGAAAGCTTTGACAAAATATTCATAGCTTACCCTATTCCTCATCGTTCGAATGGATCGCACGTTAAACGAATGCGCGATCGCATGTTGCATTTGTTGGCGTTAAAACCACATATTGATCCGTAAATAAAGAGATTGAATGTCGCACATGCATGAAATTCTATGTGTTATGGTGTACATTCGTCTACAAATTGGAGCGCTTGCGCGCAGGAGCCTTAGATTTTGAACAATTCATCGGACATTATGCCGCACCCGTGGCCTTGGAACTTAATCGATCAACAGACCACGCAAAGCAAATTAGCATGGGCCTTAGAGCATGCTGAGGATGGAGAGTTGTTTTTTGAGCGCAAAACCTCCGAATCGATCACCTTGGATGATGGGCGTATCAAAACGGCAAATTACACCGCGCATCAAGGCTTTGGCCTGCGCGGCGTAACAGGCGAGCGGGCGTCCTATGCGCATAGCTCGGAACTCTCTGCTGCTGCGATCGACAAAGCGGCGCAGACCGTAAACGCCGCGACCAAACGCGAGACCCAAGGCCAGTGGGATATCACCCCAAACCAGCGCAGCGGTGATGTCCTCTATGCCCCCCTGCCCGTGACCGAAGAGGTCGCTTTTGAGGATAAAGTCGCGCTGCTCAATACGCTCGATGCCTATGCCCGCGATCGCGATCTGCGCGTCGTCCAAGTCACCGCCAGCATCTTGGCCACAACACAAGAAATCTGTATTCTGCGCGGCGACGGCGCCCCCCTTTATGATTTCCGCCCCATGGTTCGGATGAATGTCCAAGTCATCGTTCAAAGCAACGCACGCCGCGAGACCGGCACCGCAGGCGGCGGCGGGCGCCATAGCCTAAGCACATTGCTCTCCCCCGACGCGTGGCAGGCCCAAGTCAACGAGGCGATCCGTGTGGCCACCGTCAATCTCGATGCCATCGATAGCCCTGCCGGCACGCATGACATTGTAATCGGTGCCGGCTGGCCAGGGATCCTCTTGCACGAGGCGATTGGTCACGGCCTCGAGGCGGATGCCAATCGCAAAGGCTCGTCTGTCTTTCATGACAAAATGAACACCCAAATCGCCGCCCAAGATGTCACTGTGTACGATGACGGCACCCTCCCCCAGACACGCGGCGCGCTGCATATTGACGATGAGGGCACCCCCACACAGCGCACGACATTGATCGAAAACGGTCAACTCGTTGGCTATATGCAAGACCGCATGAATGCCCGTTTGATGAACACCGCCAGCACAGGCAACGGCCGCCGCGAAAGCTATGCCCACTTGCCGATGCCGCGCATGACCAACACATATATGGCCAATGGCACAACACCCGTGGATGATATGATCGCCGATCTCAAAGACGGGATTTACGCCGTGGGCTTTGGCGGCGGCCAAGTGGACACAACATCAGGTAAATTCGTCTTTAGCTGCACCGAGGCCTATCTCGTGCGCAATGGAGCCATCGGCGCCCCCCTCAAAGGGGCGACGCTCATTGGGGATGGGGCCACAGCCTTGACCAACATTCGGGCCGTTGGCAATGATTGGGCCTTGGATCCCGGAATGGGCACTTGCGGTAAACAAGGGCAATGGGTGCCCGTTGGCGTCGGGCAACCCAGCTTGCTGATCGGTGGGCTCACCGTTGGGGGCGGTGCGCTCTAATCTTTAACTTTGCGTTAACCCTATCGTGTCAATCTGGCGCGGTAGGAGACGCACAACCAATGACGATTCTTAGTAATCCTTCTTCCCATCCCACCCTTCACCCACCCACATCGGAAGATGGTTTGGTCACTTGGGTGCGGCTCCTACGCTCTCGCCGTGTTGGGATTTCAACCTTTTATCGACTTGTAAAAGAGCACGGCTCGGCCGAGGGCGCGATTGACGCACTGCCGCAAATTGCCAAGGCGTCCGGCGTAGAAAACTACGAACCCCATTCACAACAGGCCGCGCAGCATGAATTGACGCAAGCCCGAAAACTCGGGATCAAAGCGATCCCATATGGCAACCCATCCTATCCGGCCCTTTTGGCCCGCATTCCAGATCCGCCCCCTATATTATGGGTCAAAGGGGATCTGACCCCGCTGACACGGCCGATTGTCGCCGTCGTTGGCGCGCGCAACGCCTCGGCCATTGGCACACGGTTCACAAAAAGACTGGTCCAAGAACTTGGCGAATCTGGCATTCTAATCTCCTCGGGTCTGCCCGCGGCATTGATACCGCCGCCCACGCCGCTGCATTGCCCAGCGGCTCAATCGCCGTGATGGCCGGCGGGGTGGACTCTATATACCCCGCACAAAATACGAAATTGGCGCAAGATATGCTCGCAACAGGTCTGCGCCTATCGGAACAGCCCATCGGCCTTGTCCCGCAAGCGCGCCATTTTCCAACGCGCAATCGCATAATCTCTGGCCTTGCCCATGCGACTATTGTAATCGAGGCAACTGCAAAATCAGGATCCTTGATCACCGCCCACGCCGCCCTTGATCAAGGCCGCGACGTGTTTGCCGTGCCCGGCCATCCCTTTGATGAACGCGCCGCAGGGTGCAACAATTTGATCCGAGATGGCACTCAACTGCTACGAAACACATAAGACATTATAAATATACTTGAACACAGCCAACTGACCGCGCCCGCCGCGCCCCCGCCCGAGGTACAGGAGCAATTGGCCTTTCGGGAAACGCCGCAGCGGTCGTTACGCGATGCATCGCGCCTGCATCAAGTCATTTTATCGCGCCTCAATACGACGCCCATGCGCGAAGATGTGCTGATCGCAGACCTTCAAGAACCCACCTCTCATGTCTCGGCGGCGGTCTCTGAACTTGAAATTATGGGCAAACTTAATCGCGTGATGGGAGGCATGCTGCAAAAGAGGCCAAAGGAAATGCACGATTGACAACGCGAGATTGCGCACACATTTATGTGCCTCACTTATAATGTCGCGAGTCGAAAGGATATTTCATGCCAGTTGTTGTTGTCGAATCCCCCGCCAAGGCAAAGACCATCAACAAATACCTTGGCAAAGAATACACCGTCCTTGCCTCATACGGCCACGTTCGTGACCTTCCGGCGAAAAACGGATCTGTCGATCCAGACAATGATTTCGACATGCTTTGGGAAGTGGGCGTTGACAGCCGCAAGCATGTCAAAGCGATCGCAGACGCGCTCAAAGACGACAACGAACTGATCCTCGCGACGGACCCCGACCGCGAAGGCGAGGCCATCTCGTGGCACCTCGAGGAAACATTGCGCAAACGCCGTGTCATTAAAAAAGACACGCTGGTCAGCCGTGTTGTGTTCAACGCCATCACCAAATCCGCCGTCACCGAAGCGATGAAGGCCCCGCGCCAAGTGGATCAACCGCTTGTCGATGCTTACCTCGCCCGCCGCGCGCTGGATTATCTTGTGGGCTTCAACCTCTCTCCTGTTTTGTGGCGCAAGCTGCCTGGCGCACGCTCGGCGGGCCGCGTACAATCCGTGTGCCTGCGCTTGATCGTTGAGCGAGAAATGGAAATCGAAGCGTTCGACCCCAAGGAATATTGGACCGTCAAGGCCGACATGACCGGCACGTCGGGCGATATGTTCGAAGCGCGGCTGATCGCGCTTGATGGTCAAAAGCTGGATAAATTCGACCTGAACACTGAAACAAGCGCCAAGGCCGCCGCCGCGATGATCGACGAGCGCGATCTAACTGTGACCTCGATCGAGGCCAAGCCCGCCACGCGCAACCCGTCCGCGCCCTTCATGACCTCGACCTTGCAACAAGAGGCCAGCCGTAAGTTCGGCATGGGCGCGCGCCAGACGATGAATGCCGCCCAGCGCCTTTATGAAGCGGGACACATTACATATATGCGGACCGACGGCATCGACATGGCCCCCGAGGCCGTGATGGCCACACGCGATGCCATTCGCGACCGGTTTGGTCCGGCCTATGTGCCAGACAGCCCGCGCATGTACAAAAACAAGGCGAAAAACGCCCAAGAGGCCCACGAATGTATCCGCCCGACCGATATCACCCGCGACGGGGCGGCCCTTGGGCTAACGGATATTGACCAGAAAAAACTCTATGGTCTGATTTGGAAGCGCACCATCGCCTGCCAAATGGCCCCTGCACGACTAGAGCGGACGACAGTGGACATCAGTGACAATGCGCAGCGCGTTCAACTGCGCGCCAATGGGCAAGTGGTCAAATTTGATGGCTTTATCAAAGTCTATGAAGAGGGCCGCGATGACACAGGCGGCGATGATGACGGTCGCCTGCCACCGCTGACCGAGGGCGAAACCCTCACCAAACATGCCATTCACCCTGAACAGCATTTCACACAGCCGCCCCCCCGCTATACCGAGGCCACGCTTGTCAAACGTATGGAAGAGTTGGGCATCGGCCGCCCCTCGACCTATGCGTCGATTGTGACAACCATCCAAGAGCGCGGCTATGTCACAAATGAGAAAAACCGCCTGCTGCCCGAAGACAAGGGCCGCATTGTGACGATCTTTTTGCTGAACTTCTTTAAACGCTATGTCGAGTATGACTTTACCGCGGCGTTGGAAAACCAACTCGACGAGGTCAGCGCCGGCGACGAAAACTATAAACAAATCCTCACTGCGTTTTGGAGTGATTTTGCCAAGGCAATTGCCGATACATCCGAATTGCGCATTAGCGAAGTGCTCGATGTATTGGATGATGCGCTGGCCCCACAGCTCTATCCGCCCAAAGAAGACGGCACCGACCCGCGGCTGTGTCCATTATGTGGTCAAGGTCAATTGCATTTGAAAACATCGCGCACGGGCGGCTTTGTCGGCTGCGGCAATTATCCTGAATGCCGCTACACCCGCCCCATCGCTGGCGAAACCGAAGCCGGTGATCGCGTTTTGGGCATGGATGGCGAGGATGAAATCACTCTACGCTCTGGCAGATTTGGGCCCTATGTGCAGCGCGGCGAAGCGAGTGAAGACATTCCCAAACCACCCCGCGCTAGCCTGCCCAAAGGATGGAGCGCCACAGATATGGATTTGGAAAAGGCCTTGATGCTTTTGAACCTACCGCGCGAAATCGGCCCGCATCCCGAAGATGGCGAAATGATCGAGGCGGGCATCGGCCGCTATGGCCCATTTGTGAAACACGGAAAAGCCTACGCAAATATTAAAGATGTGGACGAAGTGTTTACAATTGGCATGAACCGCGCCGTCGAAGAATTGGCGAAAAAGGCGGCCCGCGGCGGGGCGCGCACATCCACGGCCAAACCGCTCAAGGAATTGGGCGAGCATCCAGACGGTGGCGGCGCAATCAATGTGATGGATGGGCGCTATGGGCCTTATGTAAAATTTGGCAAGATTAATGCAACGCTGCCAAAAGACTCTGTGCCTGAGGACGTCACACTAGAGATGGCGCTTGAACTCATTGTGGCAAAATCCAAATCACCCAAGAAGAAAAAGACGACTCGCGCCAAAAAATAGACCGCGTGCGCCTACTTTAAGTGGATCATCTGCGGCAAACGCGGGTGATTCCACCATTTTCCAACGAGAAAAAACATATACTTAAGTAAAATTTAAATATCTTAAGATTTTTCATCGTTTTAATTCAGCACCTTACCACTCGCCCAAAAGTTTAACGCATTCTTGCCTCAGTTGCGCCCAGATTGGCCAGCATAACGTCC
>JBDNBY010000118.1:0-19800 GCA_039767595.1 Paracoccaceae bacterium
AAGCTGAGGCTGGATCGCCGCGGAAATCTTGACCCATTTTGTCGATTTCATCGAGCAAAATCAGAGGATTGGATGTTTTGGCTTTTTTCATCGCTTGGATGATCTTACCCGGCATTGAGCCAATATACGTCCGACGGTGCCCCCGAATTTCAGACTCGTCCCGCACCCCGCCCAAAGAGATACGAATAAATTCGCGTCCCGTGGCCTTGGCCATCGACTTACCCAGCGATGTTTTACCAACACCCGGAGGGCCAACAAGGCAAAGGATAGGCCCCTTTAACTTGGCCGAGCGTTTTTGAACGGCGAGATATTCGATGATACGCTCTTTGACTTTGTCCAAGCTATAGTGATCGGCATCCAGGATGTTCTGCGCACGGTTGAGATCTTTTTTCACCCGCGAGCGGACACCCCATGGCACGCACAACAGCCAATCAAGGTAGTTGCGCACGACGGTGGCCTCTGCGGACATGGGTGACATGTTGCGCAGTTTCTTTAACTCGGCCTCGGCCTTGTCTCGTGCTTCTTTGGAGAGTTTGGTGGCGGCGACGCGCTCTTCCAATTCCATGAGCTCGTTTTGGCCATCTTCGCCCTCGCCCAACTCGCGCTGGATGGCTTTCATTTGCTCATTGAGGTAATACTCACGCTGCGTTTTCTCCATTTGAGATTTAACGCGGCCTTTGATCTTTTTCTCAACTTGCAGGACAGAGATTTCCCCTTCCATCAGACCATAGGCTTTTTCCAAACGATCCGCGATCGAGAGCGTTTCAAGAAGGTCCTGCTTTTGGTCAACTTCGATCCCCAAATTGCCCGAGACAAGATCGGCGAGCTTTCCGGCCCCTTGGGTTTCATTCACGGCGCTAACAGTCTCGTCGGAAATATTTTTGCGCACTTTGGCATAGCGCAGGAATTCTTCGGTCACCGTGCGCATGAGCGCAGTGATTTCCACTTCATTGTCCCGTGCCTCTTCGAGGAGATCCACGCGGGCCGCGAAATAGTCTTCGTGATCCTCGTATTCAACGAGTTTGACGCGTTCGCGCCCCTCGACCAAGACTTTAACCGTGCCATCGGGCAGTTTAAGCAGCTGTAATACATTGGCAATCACACCAACGCGGTAAATTTCATCTTCTTCTGGGTCATCTTGGGCCGAGTCGATTTGACTGGCCAACACGATTTGCTTCTCGCTGCGCATCACTTCTTCGAGGGCGCGCACAGATTTTTCCCGTCCAACGAAGAGGGGTACGATCATATGAGGAAACACAACGATGTCGCGCAATGGCAAAACGGGAAGTGTTTTTGATGTTTCAAATGTCATTACATGTCCTTTTCTTCGCAAGCTCCCCCGCCCCGAACATCAGCAGCGGTGTAGCCCCGTGGGTGACAGATGGAGGTCGATAAAACCGATTTCAACCGTGTTGATAAAATGTCTCACGGTTCTGTGATCATCGCAAGAGCAGAAGCAGTGTCCATGTCAATTTAACCCAAGCTATCCACAGTTAAATGGAGCGATCTCACAGCGGGTCAATGTCACCTTGGGCATGCT
Source organism: Paracoccaceae bacterium (assembly GCA_039767595.1). Classification (GTDB taxonomy): domain Bacteria; phylum Pseudomonadota; class Alphaproteobacteria; order Rhodobacterales; family Rhodobacteraceae; genus JBDNBY01. Next base: position 1,541 of record JBDNBY010000118.1, read on the forward strand.
CTTGGTGAAATTTTGCTTGGAACTGCGCAAAGCTATCGGTAGAAATCGCTTGGCGCATGTCTTCCATAAGCTCTTGGTAGTAATGTAAATTATGCCATGTCATCAACATGGACGCGATGATTTCTTGGCTTTTGAACACATGGTGCAAATAGGCGCGTGAATAATTTTGGCACGCCGGACAGCTACACGCTTCATCCAAGGGGCGCGGATCGTTTTGGTGTCGCGCATTTTTGATGTTTACGACACCGCGGCGGGTAAAGATTTGACCCGTTCTGCCAGAGCGGGATGGCAGGACGCAATCCATCATATCCACGCCCCGCGCCACCGCGCCTACGATATCGCTGGGTTTGCCGACCCCCATTAGGTATCTGGGCTTGTCCACAGGGAGCATATCGGGCGCATAGTCGAGCACGTTGAACATCATCTCTTGGCCTTCGCCAACGGCAAGGCCACCAATCGCGTATCCATCAAAGCCGATCTCTTGTAGAGCCTGCGCACTCTCGAGCCGTTGGTCTGGAAAGGTCGATCCTTGTTGGATACCAAAAAGCATATAGCCCGGACGATCCCAAAAGGCATCGCGTGAGCGCTGCGCCCACCGCATCGACAGCTCCATCGATGCGCGCGCTTGCTCCTCGGTCGCAGGATAAGGCGTGCATTCATCAAAACACATCACGATATCGCTGCCCAATAGCCGCTGGATCTCCATTGATCGTTCGGGCGTCAGCATATGCAACGACCCATCGATATGAGATTTAAAGCGCACCCCCTGTTCGGTTAGCTTGCGCAGGCCAGCAAGGCTCATCACTTGGAATCCGCCGCTATCTGTCAAAATGGGACGATCCCAATTCATGAATTTATGGAGCCCGCCCAAGGCATCAATCCGCTCAGCCGTGGGGCGCAACATCAAATGATAGGTATTTCCAAGCAAAATATCCGCCCCCGTGGCGCGCACAGAGTCAGGCATCATCGCCTTGACCGTCGCTGCGGTGCCCACCGGCATGAAGGCCGGCGTGCGGATATCCCCGCGCGGGGTTGAGATCACGCCAAGACGCGCCTTATCTGAGGTGCGATGCAGGGTAAAACTCATAAGACAAGGCTCCATTTACGTCATATTCGGGGTCTGCTACTCAAGATCAGATGAAAAGGCAAACGCTATGGGTTGAAACTTGTGCCCTATCCGCTTAATTCTGTCTGAAATACTCAGGAAAGAGAAGCACGCTCATGACTGTCGAAGGTACTCCATTGATTGCCCCCTCGTCTACCGATCATTCTTTGTATGAAAGTGTGGTTGAGGCGTGTCGAACGGTCTATGACCCCGAAATCCCTGTGAATATCTATGATCTGGGCCTGATTTATACCATTGAAATCAATCCTGAAAACGAAGTTAAAGTGATCATGACACTCACTGCGCCGGGCTGTCCTGTGGCCGGTGAAATGCCAGGCTGGATTGTCGATGCCATTTCACCCGTGCAAGGCGTGAAAATGGTTGACGTGGAAATGACATGGGAGCCACAGTGGGGCATGGATATGATGAGCGATGAAGCCCGTCTTGAGCTTGGATTTATGTGATGTTTGGATTGCCCCCCCTTTCCATGACCGACCGCGCCGCAACGCGCATTCGGAATTTGATGGAAAAAGATCGTAAATTTGCCCTAAAGATCGGCCTGAAAAAAGGCGGCTGCGCCGGCATGGAATACACGATGGATTTCGTCGATGCAGCCGATGACAATGATGTGACCATCGAACATGATGGCGCCCGTGTGGTCATTGCCCCCACGGCGCAAATGTTTTTGTTCGGAACTGAAATTGATTATGAAACCAGCTTGTTAGAAAGCGGATTTAAATTCAATAACCCCAATGTCACAGATGCCTGCGGTTGCGGAGAATCGGTGAAATTCAAGGATATCTCAGAGCTAGATATACCAGGAACCAACGTTCCAAATCTAAAATAACACTCATCCCAAGGGGCACACAATGGCGCGTCGGAAATTTGCGATTGGCAATTGGAAAATGAACGGATCGCGTGCCATGGCCGATGAGATCCATCATATTGGCCAGGCTGCGGACGCAAGGGCACACGTCGTGATTTGCCCACCGGCCACGTTGCTGGCGCCCTTTACCACTGTGCATGACGCTGTGGCAATCGGCGCGCAAGATTGCCACATGGCACCCTCGGGCGCACACACAGGCGATCTCAGCGCACAAATGATCACCGAAACGGGCGCGACTTATGTCATCATCGGCCATTCCGAGCGCCGCGCGGATCACGGTGAAACCGACGCCGACATCGCTGCCAAAGCGCAGCAGGCCCGCTTGGCAGGTTTGACGCCCATCCTGTGCGTCGGGGAAACCGAGCAAGAGCGAGATGATGATCGTGCGTTGGATGTGGTGCGCAGTCAAATCCTTGGCTCTACCCAAGGTCTTGAGAGTTTGGAGAATATGATCCTCGCCTATGAGCCAGTTTGGGCCATCGGCACAGGTCGCGTGCCGACAGTCGATCAAATCGCAGAAATGTTTGCCCATATTGACGGTGTATTATCTGACCTCCCTCTCGGCGCATCGATGTCGCGACTCTATGGAGGATCCGTTAAGGGGAGCAATGCGGCTGAGATTTTCGACATCAGTGGCGTCGATGGTGCCCTTGTCGGCGGAGCAAGCCTGACCGCTGAGGCATTTGTGCCAATCGTTACCGCGCTGAGCGTGGCCTAAACAGGTAATGCGGCAATGGCGACGCGGCGCCCTTCGGACAATAAAACATTGTACATGCGGCATGCCGTCGGCGTGATCATGAGCTCGTAGCCAAAGGGCAACGACGCAAGCGGCGCACCTAATGCAGTGTCGAACGATTGTATCTCTTTGCCGCAGCCAAAAAATATAACGTCAATCTCATTTGCCAAGGGCGCGAGCGTCTTGATCAACTCGCCTTGTTCAAAGCTATGTTTGCGCCCTTGAAAAATAAACACAGCCCCCTGATGCACTTGGCCCGCGATCCGAAAGAACCCATCACCATAGCCATCAATGGGCAAGGCGTCATCGTATTTGACTTCGTTGAACTGCATTAGAACTGTGTTCCGGCGTTGGGTCGATCGGGCGTTTTGCTCCAATCTCGCTTGACGCCGAGAACATAAATCACGGCAGAGGCCACGAAAACCGAAGAATAGGTACCCACAATCACTCCCCAGGTCATCGCAAAAACAAACCCGCGGATCACGTCGCCGCCAAGAACAAGCAATGTTAACAACGCAATCAACGTCGTCGCAGAGGTCATCAACGTCCGGCTGAGCGTTTCATTGATCGAACGGTTGAGGACTTCGCGCAAGGGCTGCGATTTATATTTGCGCAAGTTTTCACGAACGCGGTCAAAAACCACCACCGAGTCGTTGAGTGAATACCCCACAATCGTCAAAAGCGCGGCAATGATCGCGAGGTCAAACTTGATCTGAAATTCGGAAAAGATGCCAATGGTTAAAATCACATCATGAACCAGCGCCAGCACGGCGCCTAAGGCGAATTGCCATTCAAACCGTATCCAAATGTAGATCAAAACGACGACAATCGCTAAGATCACGGCGATCACAGCGGATTGAATGAGCTCTTGAGACACTTTGGGCCCAACAGAACCGCCAGCGGTAAAGCTTATATTTGGATCGACCGCACGCAACGCAGATTCGACGCTATTCATCGTCTCAACTGAGGCGACTTCTTCGTCATCTTTGCCTTGAAAGCGGACCATGCGCACAAACTCATTGTCCTCAAACGTTGGATCATACACATCTGTGATGGAAAAATCGCCGATGTCTAATTCGCCTAAGGCCTGACGATAGTCCGAAATGCTGATATTTTCGGTGGTTTTCGTCCGTAGAATTGTCCCCGCGCTGAAATCGATCCCGTAATTCAATCCTTGTAGCATAAAGGATGCAAAAGCGAGAACGACTAAAAAGCCAGAAAGGCCGAGCCATAGCTTGGCCCGTGAAAAGAAATCGATTGATGTGACGTCGCGGACAAGTTTCAGGCGCATCGTTACACCTCCAATGTTTTGGGTTTCTTGCGTTCAAACCATGTGACAATCATCACACGGGTGACAAAGATTGCTGTGAACACAGATGTCAAAATACCCAAGCCCAAGGTCACAGCAAAGCCGCGCACAGGGCCAGAGCCCATCGCAAAGAGGATCCCCGCGGTGAGAAAGGTCGTCACATTGGCATCCAAAATCGCCGACATCGCACGTGCATATCCTAGATCAATAGCTCGCGCCGGACTGTTGTGCGCGCGCATTTCCTCGCGGATTCGCTCGAACACCAATACATTCGCGTCAACGGCCATGCCAATGGTTAGGACGATCCCTGCGATGCCTGGTAACGTAAGCGTCGCGCCAAGCACGCTGAGCGCGCCAAAGATCATGGCGACGTTGAACATTAGGGCGGTGGCAGCATATAGACCAAATCGCCCGTAAGACAGCACGAGAAACACCAACACAAGCGACAATGCCACGATTGAGGCCAAGCGGCCCGCTTGGATACTATCGGCGCCAAGGTCAGGGCCGATAGTGCGCTCTTCGACAAACTCTAGAGAGGCTGGCAAGGCCCCTGCCCGCAAGAGCACTGCCAAATTCGTTGCGCCTTCTACTGTGAAATTGCCAGAGATTTGCCCAGAGCCGCCAAGGATAGGTTCGCGAATAACGGGTGCAGAGATAACTTCATTGTCCAAAACAATTGCAAAGAGGCTGCCGACGTTCTCAGATGTGTAACGCCCAAAGGCCCGTGCGCCAGCCGTATCAAATCGAAATGACACCGAGGGTTGCCCATTTTGATCGAAATCAGGTTGTGCATTTGTTAAATCCTCACCGGTGACAACGGGAGCATCCTCCAGCACGTAAAACGTACCGTCAACTTCGATGTCAGGTACGAGGCTCGTACCAATATCTGTAAAGGCACTCGCATCGGTCGTCCGGTCAATCACCGCTTGAAACGTTAGCTGCGCTGTCGTGCCAATGATTGTCTTTAACTCTTGGGCAGAATCGACACCAGGCACTTGGATCAGCACGCGATTGCTACCTTGCCGTTGAATGGTCGGCTCGCGAGTACCAACTTCGTCAATGCGGCGTCGAATGATTTCAAGGGTTTGTGCCATCGTCCGATCATCTGTCGCCCGTTTTTCGGCATCAGATATCGACATGATAAGCATGCTATCTTGCCGCGTGATGTCAAAATTTCGTGCACCCGCAGCGCCGGTCAAAGAGACAACTGGCGAAGTTAAACTGCGCGCCACCTCCATTGCTTTGACCATGCCGTCGGGGTTTGAGATCTGGACGTGCAACTCACCTGCAGGCGCCTCGCGCCGGCGAATGGTGCCGATCGTGGCACGTTCTGCGCGAAGCGCATTGCGCAGCTCTGGCCACATCCCTTCCATCCGCTTGGCATAGACTTCGTCTAAAGTGACCTCTGCCAACAGATGGGCGCCGCCCCGCAGATCAAGACCAAGGTTCACAAGCGAACTGGGCAAAACGCCATACCACTCGTCACTGGTTTGACCAAGTTTTTCGGCATCATTGAAACGTTCAACGCGCTCATAGAACATATTGGGCATTGCCAGCAGCACGCCCAACGCACAGACCGCCCAGATGAGCGTTTTCTTCCACGTTTCAATATATAGCATAGTCGCGTCCTTAGACTGGGTCGGTCTTAGAGATCACTTGCGCGATCGTATTGCGGATCACGCGGACTTTGACACCGTCGGCGATTTCGACTTCGACTTCGCTCTCGTCTTTGACCTTGGACACTTTGCCAACAAGCCCGCCTGCCGTGACGATTTCGTCGCTGCGGCGCAGTGCGTTGACCATGTTTTGATGCTCTTTCATTTTCTTCTGCTGTGGACGAATAAGAAGGAAATACATGATTGCGAAAATCAAAATAAGCGGGATGAATTGTGAAAGGGCGTTACCGTCCATAGTCTCGAGTCTCCTAACTGGTTTCACAGATACCTAGGGGGTTGACCCCATGCTTGCAAGCGGTCAAATCAGCAAAATCCATAGATCTCTACTTACATCTATGCAAATTATAATTCATAACGAGGCAAATTGGCTGACGAGGTGTTCCATGCACGATATTAAAATGATCCGTGAAAATCCTGAGGCGTTTGATGCTGCTCTTGCGCGGCGCGGGATCGAGGCCGTCTCGCCCGCGATCCTTGCGCTCGATACCGAACGTCGCGCATTGATTTTGGCCGCTGAGACCGCACAAGCCGAGCAGAACCAAGCCTCTAAACGTGTAGGCGCCGCTAAAGCTTCTGGCGATGAGGCTGAATTTGTACGTCTGCGTGCGTTGGTTGGCGAGAAAAAGGCCGAAGTTGCTCAGATGCAAGCTCAGGCAAACGACAAAGACGAAGAGCTGAACACGTTATTGATGACCATCGCGAATGTGCCCTATGAGGATACACCTGATGGCGCAAACGAAGATGACAATGTTGAAATGCGCACAGTTGGGAACATTCCTAACTTAGATTTTGACGCCAAAGAGCATTTTGACATCAAAGGCGTCGCCGCGAATATGGATTTTGAAGCCGCGGCCAAGCTTTCGGGCGCGCGCTTTATGGTGCTCGCGGGTGCTGTGGCGCGGGTGCACCGCGCTTTGGCGCAGTTCATGATAGATTTGCACGTCGAAGAGCACGGTCTTACCGAGATGTGGGCGCCTGTTCTTGTCCGTGACGATATGATGTTGGGCACGGGGCAATTGCCAAAATTTGGCGAAGACAGTTATCAAACCACCAATGGCTGGTGGCTGGTCCCCACTGCAGAAGTGCCGCTCACCAATCTTGTGAATGGCGAGGTTGTTGATGAGGCCAGCTTGCCCAAACGCATGGTCGCCCATACACAGTGCTTCCGATCCGAGGCCGGCAGCGCGGGGCGCGACACGGCGGGTATTTTGCGTCAGCACCAATTTGAAAAAGTGGAGATGGTCTCAATCGTTCATCCCGATCAGTCTCGCGCCGAGTTGGACCGTATGACCAAATGTGCGGAAACCATTTTGGAACGGCTCGGTATTGCCTTTCGCACTATGGCGTTGTGCACAGGTGACATGGGCTTTGGAGCGCGGCGCACCCATGACATTGAAGTATGGTTGCCTGGTCAGGGGAAATATCGCGAGATTTCGAGCTGTTCGACCTGCGGTGATTTTCAAGCTCGCCGTATGAACGCACGGTTCAAACCGCAAGATGGCGGTAAGCCTGAGTTTGTGCATACGTTAAACGGATCTGGTTTGGCTGTTGGACGTGCGTTGATCGCCGTTCTTGAGAATTATCAGCAAGAGGACGGCTCAGTTGCGCTTCCGGACGCGTTGCATCCCTATTTGCGTGGCAAAACGCGCATCTCCTCCAATGGAGATCTGGTATAAAAATGCCCTGACCCGCTCTGGCGGATCAGCTGCTGTATTTTGTGCTGCGCGGCAATTTACAACTGCGGTCAGGGGCGAATGTGCATAGTTTCAGAGAGCCTTGCCAAACGCCGCCGGCGTTTTTGCATGCACGCTGTGAAATCACATCGCCAGAGAAAATCACGACAGCCGCTAATGCAACAGTTGCAATAATCGCAATTTGCACAGCCCGCCGAGGATTGTCCTCTATAGTTGGTTGTATCATTGTTCTTTCACTCATAATTAGCATGTCTACTAAGAGCGAACGGCAGAACTATGGCATGTTTTAGGCTATTTAAGATGCTTTTTAAGTTTTGACGGCCCAGGTGTCTTGCGACCTTTGAATGGATTTTTGTCCGTGCGATCCCTAAAATTCATTCGAATTGGAATGCCAGTTAGATCAAAGTCGTTTCGTAAGCCGTTGATAAGGTAACGAGAATAGCTTTCAGGTAGTTTGTCAACATGTGACGCCATGACGACAAAACCAGGTGGGCGTGTTTTAGCCTGCGTGATATAGCGTAGCTTAATACGGCGACCATTCGGCGCCGGCGGTGGGTGCGCGCTAACCATTCCGTCGAGCCATTGATTCAGCTTGCCGGTGGAAACACGGCGGTTCCAAATGCGATATTGCTTTTCAACTGCGGCACGCAAGCGATCCATGCCGCGCCCTGTTTTTGCCGAAACTGTCACGACAGGCACGCCGCGCAACTGCGGTAGAAGGCGCGTGCATTCTTCCTTGAGTAACTTAAGTTTGTCCTGCTTTTCGTCTTCGATGTCCCACTTGTTGACTGCGATCACGACCGCGCGCCCTTCGCGTGAGGCGTAATCCGCAATGCGCAGATCTTGTTGCTCAAACGGAATCGCCGCATCGAGAAGCAAAATGACGACTTCGGCAAAATTTACGGCGCGCAGCCCATCTGCAACTGAGAGTTTCTCAATCTTGTTAATGACTTTCGCCTTTTTCCTCATTCCGGCTGTGTCAAAGATACGAACGGGCATATTGTCCCAATTCAGATGCATGGCGATGGCATCTCGGGTAATGCCCGCTTCGGGCCCAACCAATAGCCGCTCTTCGCCAATTAGCTGATTGACCAATGTCGATTTGCCTGCGTTGGGGCGCCCAATTACGGCAACTTGCATTGGCTTATCGAGGGTTGGCCAAATTTCGTCACCAGAGCCGTCGAAATCTTCGTCGGCGTCGATCGAGACGTCAATTTCGGGACCTTTCATTTCGGGGCGCGCAGTAATCTCATCGGCCAATGGCGCGATCAATGTATAGAGGTCATCCAACCCCTCGCCATGCTCAGCAGAGAGTTGGATCGGATCGCCAAGGCCGAGTGAATAGGCCTCTAATAGACCGGATTGCCCTGCATTGCCTTCGGCTTTGTTTGCGCCAAGAATGACGGCCTTGGCTGATTTGCGCAGCATGCCTGCCAAATCCTCATCAAGTGGTGTGACGCCGGCGCGTGCATCGATCATGAACAAACAGATATCCGCCGAGGCAATCGCGCGCTCGGTCAATTTGCGCATACGCCCCTCAAGGCTCTCGTCTGTGGCGGTTTCTAGCCCAGCCGTATCAATGACCGTAAAGCGCAATGGCCCCAGACGCGCATCCCCCTCACGAAGGTCGCGGGTTACACCAGGGGTGTCATCCACAATGGCGAGTCGTTTGCCGACAAGACGGTTAAATAATGTGGATTTACCCACGTTTGGACGGCCGATTAAGGCCAGTGAGAAACTCATTGCATATACTCAGGGGTTAATTGCGCTATCTATCGCGTCTGTTACCTGATTTTATTCCTACTTGAAAGCCAAGAGTTCACCGCGCTGATTGATCAAATAAAGCGTTGAATTTGCAATAACGCCCATCGTTGCCGCGCCATGGGGAATGTTGAGTGTTTGTTGCAATTCACCGCTGCGGGGATCAAAGAAACGCAGTTCACCATCCGATGAGGGCACGATCAAGGCGCCATTCCCAAGCAGTGGGCCGAAGTGAACAAAAATTTCACTACGCTTTTTGGTGCGTCTGGCGGTATATTTGGGCAATGGTTGTGACCATATCACAGAGCCATCCGATTGTGATAGGCGCACTAGTTCGTTGTCATTTGAAATGAGGAAAATAGCATTACCTACCGCCAGCGGTGTGTTATACGTTCCAATCGGAGCGAGCCATTTTGTGTCTCCGGTGTTGAGGTCATAGCGTGCAGTTCTTCCGCCAAAGTTCGACACGATCACATCACTGCCGGAGATTACGGGCGAACCAGCTATATCTTCGATCGCAGAGATCGCTGCGCCCTTATCTGCGCCGGCTAGCTTATTGATCCACGCAAGCGTCCCACCATTTTGGTAGCTATTGACAACTTCGCCAGCAGAGTTGGCGAAAATCACAAAATTTCCATGGGTCGCGGGGACAGCGCCGCCAAATGTCCCTGCGCTTTGCGCATCTCCGGCCAACCGCCAAGCAATCCGCCCAGTTTCGGCGCTAAGCTTCCAAGCGGCGCCTGTGGCGGAGACGACAAACACATGACCATTGTCAAAGCTTGGCGTACCATTGGCCGCGGCGCCAAGTTTTTGAACCCAAATCTCTCGGCCAGTTTGAGGATCAAGCGCATAGACCTCTCCAAAGGCTGAGGCGGCAAAGAGCGTGCCGCCGCCATAGGACAAGCCCCCACCGATGAGTTCGGTGCCTTTGTCGTTGCTGGGCGCGATACTCCGCTGCCACAGGATTGTTCCAGTTGCGCTATTCACGGCGCTCACTTGCGATCGGCTATCGATGGTGAACACAGTGTCACGCACAACAATTGGCGCGGCGCTAATGCGCCCTCGTTTAGAATTGCCACTTCCAATAGAGGTGGTGAAAACCAGTGAAGGCGTATTGGCCAAAGCCGCATTCACAGTTGGCCCAGCGACACCAGACGGGGAAACCGACTGTGCGCTATTTGAGACAGTTGGAAGAGATACGTTCGGCATGGCTTCTGCGTCTAGTGACGCAAGACTAGGTGCCGCCACCACATCAAAGCGTTGACCAGGAAGCAATGGATCTTGATCACAGGCCATCAACAGTCCAAGCGCCGCGACTAAAAGAGGTCTCATCAAAGGTGCCATGTGCTCCCCTTTCGTGAATTACGAGGCTGCGCTCAAAACGCCACTTTGTACAGCATCTAAAAGTTGTTGTACGCGGAACCGCAGATCTTGAGAGGCGCCGTCAGCTTCAAATATAGCTGTCAGTTGCGCTAAAGCCGAGGTGAAATGCCCCTCTTGAATTGCGATCACGGCCAGTTGTTCTTGGGCCAAAAGGGCAAAAGCGCCTGCCGAATTGGCAATCAGTGCGAGCGCCTCTTTGCGCGCGTCGCGGTCTTGTGTCGCAAGAGCAGATTGAAACGCGACAAATCCGTCGAAACTCTCCAACCCACTTGTCGCGTCTTGACCAGACAGCACAGCAATGACCGCTTGTTGTGAAGGAGCAGTCGCCGCCGCCTCTAAATTCGACAAGTTACCTTCATCTTGTGAGAAGTAGCTTTGCAATGCTGTTCCAAATGCCTCTGAAGATGATTTGAACGCCATTTCGCGGTACTGAAAATAACTCGCGCCACCCACAATCAAGATCACGCCACCAATTAAGTATGGCGCCGCCTTGCGCAATGTGGCGAACATCGTGTCACGACGTAATTCTTCAGTCACTTCGTCAATAAAATGATCGCTCTCATTCACGATGGCGCCCCCTTATAATGTGTTTCAGGCGACTATACCGTGTGAGGTCAGATTTCCAAGTCGAAATAACATCATTTCTCCTCTCGAAATCCGTAAACAAACAGACTACATACACGCCATACGATAAAACTTGCGGAAATCCGCCAAAACTCTGTACGATCGAGAGATACAAGGTCATGAATATCAAAAGCTTTCTAAGCGATCCTCGCCTGCGGTTCGTCATTCTTGCCGCGTTTGTTGTCGCGTTTCTTTACTTCTTTGTTATGGAGCGTGATCGGTTGATCTCATGGGCCGGTGGTTCTCAGGATCCTGTGGCACGCCAAGACGATGTAGCGTCTGATGATCCGGAGCTTGCCGAAACTGCCCCGCAGACGGCAACGATGCAGCAGCCGACGCAACGCGGCGTTGGTGTGCCCGTCTCCACGCGCTCATACGTATCGCAGCCATTGAAAAATGCCGTCTTGCTGCGCGGTGTGACCGAGGCCAAGCGCCGCATCACAGTGCAAGCTGAGACAAGCGGCAAGGTCGTTTCGGCAATGATCCCCAAAGGCACACAAATTCGTGAAGGGGATATTTTGTGCAAAATTGATCCCGCCACTCGATTTGAAACACTTGCAGATATGCAAGCTCGACTGTCGTCCGCTCAGGCGCAAATTCAAGTGACCGAAGCACGCATTCTAGAGGCCGAGGCGCGGTTGCGCGAAGCAGAGATTAATGAGAACGCGGCGCAAAAACTATCGACAGATGGGTTCGCCTCAGAGACCCGCCTTGCGGGGGCGCAAGCGGCCAAAGTATCGTCGCAGGCTGCCTTGTCAGCTGCTATTGCGGGCCGCGATGCAGCACTATCTGCGGTCGAATCCGCGCGCTCTGCTGTGGCCAACGCTCAAGAAGAAATTGACCGATTGACTGTTGTTGCGCCCTTTGACGGTCTACTTGAGGCAGATACCGCAGAGCCCGGTCAGTTCCTCGCCGCGGGCAACCCACAATCGGCAAAATGCACGGACATTGTGGATATATCAACCTTGCGTCTTGTTGGCTATGTCTCAGAACTTGATGTGCGTTTTGTCAAAGAGGGCGCTGTTGGCGCGGCCCGCTTAAACGCGAGTGACGCCGATGTCCAAGGTATTGTGGCCTATGTTGCAAAATCTGCGGATCCCGTGACCCGCACGTTCGAAGTTGAAATCGAAATCGAGAATTCCGATTTAGCAATCCGTGCAGGCGAAACAGCCGAGATCATGATTTCGGCCAATGATGTGTCCGCGCATTTGATCCCGCCCTCTTCGTTAACGTTGAACGATCAAGGCATTTTAGGGGTTCGAATTGCCCAAGGTCAGTTTGCGAAATTCGTTCCTGTGTCCGTCATTCGTGACGAGGCTGAGGGCATGTGGGTGTCTGGCCTCCCAGACGCCGTCGACCTTATTGTTGTTGGTCACGAATTGGTGCGCGACGGCTCGTCGATTATACCAGTAAAGAAAGAAAGCTAATCCCATGACAGGCATCGTTGATTGGGCGGCCTCGCGCGCCAGAATGGTTATCGCTTTTGTGATCCTAAGCTTATTGGCGGGGGGGTATTCTTACGTCTCTTTGCCCAAAGAAGGCGAGCCGGATATTGAAATCCCTGCCCTGTTTATCTCAGTGCCGTTTCCTGGGATCTCTGCAGGCGATAGTGAAACTCTGTTAGTGAAACCGATGGAGACGGAGCTCATTGATCTTGATGGGCTGAAGTCTATTTCAGGGACAGCGGCGGAAAACTATGCCGGTGTTGCACTCGAATTTGAGTTTGGTTGGGATAAAACCAAAATCATGGCCGATGTGCGCGATAAGATGACGAAGGCCGAGGCTAATTTTCCAGAAGGTTTTGAAGCCTATTCCATCAATGAAATTAACTTTTCGGAATTTCCGATTATCATCGTGAACCTCTTTGGCGATGTGCCAGAGCGGACGATGGCGCAAGTGGCCAGCGATCTCCAAGACAAGATCGAAAGCATGGATGAAGTGCTAGAAGTGGGCATCGCCGGTGATCGCGAGCAAATGGTCGAAGTGGTGATCGATCCCCTCAAACTTGAGGCCTATAATATCACCGCGGCTGAATTGGTTTCTGTTGTGCGCAATAATAATCAATTGATTGCCGCTGGCGAAGTCGAAGGCGATAACGGATCCTTTTCTGTGTCGATCCCTTCTAGCTTTAATGACATTCGCGATATTTATGAGCTACCCGTCAAAACCAATGGCGACCGTGTGATCAAACTAGGGGATCTGACAGAGATCGCGTTGACGTTCGAAGATCGTCTTGGCACCGCCCGTTTTGGTGGCGAAGAAACCATCGCGCTCCAAGTGACAAAGCGTAAAGGCTTTAATTTGATCGACACGGCGGCCCGCATTCGCGAAATTGTCGCACAGGAGCAAAAGCAATGGCCCGTGCCCCTCAAAGCAGCGGTGGACATGGGGGTGTCAAATGACCAAAGCCGTGTCGTGGCCTCTATGGTGTCTCAATTAGAGGGGTCTGTGTTGACGGCGATTGCCCTTGTGATGATCGTCGTGTTGGCCGCTCTTGGCGCGCGGGCCGCGTTCTTAGTTGGATTTTCTGTGCCAACTTCATTCCTGCTATGCTTTGCATTATTTGCGATGATGGGCGTAACGATCTCTAATATTGTGATGTTTGGTTTGATTTTGGCCGTTGGTATGCTCGTCGATGGCTCAATCGTTGTTGTCGAATACGCCGATAAGCGCATCCAAGAAGGCGCAGGGCCCATGAACGCCTACACCGAAGCAGCAAAGCGGATGTTCTGGCCAATCGTCTCTTCAACGGCGACGACGCTATGCGCCTTTATGCCGATGCTTTTTTGGCCAGGTGTGCCAGGCGAATTTATGGGCATGCTGCCATTCACGCTCATCTTTGTTTTGTCCGCGTCTTTAGTCGTTGCTTTGGTCTATTTGCCAGTGATTGGCGGCGTTACGGGGCGCTTTGGTCGCAGTTTGTCGGGCATGTCTCAGTTTGCACGGCGTAATATTGTGATGCCCGTGCGGTTGGTGTTGCTCATTGCGGCGCTCGGGTTGCAAGTGACGGCGCTGTTGCAAATGATTAACCCCGATTACGTTGTGCCGAATGCGTGGCCCGATGGGTTAAGCCGTGTTTTAGGGGCGTTTTTGTTTATGATCGCGGCTTTTGCCACATCTGTATTGATGAGTAGCCTTGAAAGTACCACGCACCATCAAAAGGTCAAAGGTGGCTATCAGCGCAGCCTATTTGGGCGCGCTGTTTACTTCATTGTTGGCAACCCTGTTATGCCTCTTGTGGCCGTGGCTGTGGTTATCTTTGCGGTTATAAATGTCTTTGGAATGTATGCATCAAAGAACTATGGCGTTGAATTTTTTGTAGAATCAGAGCCAGAGCAAGCGATCGTCTACGTTAAGACTCGCGGAAACTTCTCGCTTGATGAAAAAGATGCCATCCTCAAATCGGTTGAACAGATCGTGCTGCAAGAACGCGGCGTGAGCACTGTGTTTTCATTCGCAGGTGAAGGTGGTCTTGAGTCCAACACAGGCGGTGCCCAACCGCCAAAAGATGCAATCGGCCAAATGCAGATTGAGACCATCCCATGGAAAGATCGCATGTTGGAGCCCGATCTTGATGGCAATGTGGTTCTTTCACGGCTAGAAGAGTCGCTGTCTGGTCTACCTGGTATTGAAATAGAAATTCTTGAACTATCGCGTGGTCCTGCGTCGGCCAAACCTGTGCATTTGCGGATTTCGGGACAAAATTGGGATCAATTGGTCGATGTGACGCAAGAGATGCGCACGGTCTTTAATCAAACCGATGGTTTGGTACAAATTGAAGACACCCTCCCCTTACCTGGCATTGATTGGCAAGTGGATGTCGATGTGGCTCTGGCCGGTCGATATGGGGCGGATGTTCTCACTGTTGGCGCCATGGTGCAATTGGTCACGCGTGGTGTGTTACTCGATACAATGAACGTGCCTTCCTCAGATGAGGAAATCGAAATTCGCCTGCGCCTCCCCGAAGAGCAACGCGTTTTGTCGACGCTCGATTCTTTGAAAGTACGGACAAGCTCTGGTCTTGTCCCCCTATCCAATTTCATCACGCGCCAACCCGTTCAAAAAGTCGCTGAAATTTCGCGCATGGATCAAAAACGATATTTTGATATCAAGGCGAGTGTGGCAGATGGCGTCAATGAAAACGAGCGCATTGCCCATTTGACCGAGTATTTGGAGAAAAACCCATTGCCCACGGGCGTTGATTGGGAGTGGACAGGCGATCAAGAAGAACAAAAAGAGAGCCAAGAGTTTTTATCGAGTGCGTTTTCTGCCGCGCTCGGCTTGATGTTTATTATCTTGCTCGCGCAGTTTAACAGTTTTTATAACTCCGCCCTCGTGCTGTCGGCGGTCGTTTTGTCCACCACGGGTGTGTTGATTGGTATGTTGGTCATGCAACAGCCGTTCTCAATCATTATGACTGGCACAGGGATCGTTGCCTTGGCGGGGATTGTGGTCAATAACAACATCGTTCTTATTGACACCTATCAAGAATATTCTCTTTACATGCCCCGGACGGAGGCGATCACACGGACCGCCGAGGCACGGCTGCGCCCCGTATTGCTGACGACCATCACAACAATGGCTGGTCTTGCTCCGATGATGTTTGGTATATCGCTTGATTTCATGTCTGGCGGCTACACGATTGATAGCCCCACAGCCCTCTGGTGGAAGCAGCTGGCGACCGCTGTAGTCTTTGGGCTTGGTGTGTCCACGATTTTGACGCTTATCATGACGCCCGCGCTTTTGGCTATTCGGATTTGGTTCTTTACCTACGTGTTATGGGTGGCGCGATATATGGCAAAATTGTCGATGGGGCGCAGCAGCCGAATAGCCCGAGATTGGGCGCTAGAGCGTCAGGCCAAACGCATTCAATCACCTGAAATCGTGTGGGATGTTGCGAATGTCTAAGTGACACAAATTTGTTGCGTCGCTAGGTATTTTTTGTATCAACTTCGCGCAAATGTGTGACAGTCAAAACTTGTGGTTTCGTGCTATTCCTAAGGAATAACTACACGGAGGCGCGAACATGTTTGGTACGATCATGTCCTTAAGACCCGACACGGGCAAAGCGATTGTATGGTCAGAATTTTCTAAATGTGGCCTCTATATTTTGCGTCTAAAATCCAACACATCGACCGACGAATTGTCAGCCGGTGATATGATTTACTTTAGAGCAGACGAAGCGGCGGATGTCGGTATCGTCTCGTGGTATCAAAAAAGTTCACAAGACAGTTTAGTTCAAGAACATATGATTTAATGAGATTGCTTGAGGGCGCCTCGACTTCCCCCTTAACCTCAAGCAGTGTTTGGATTGGTGCCAACGTCCCCAGACTTCACCAACCAAAGCTCTTTCCTAGAGCAATTGGGGTTCGGCGTCCCTTACCTCCGAACCCCAATACACTTAGTTTAGCTTTCTTTTTCTACTTCGCGCTCTTGAGTTTGCCACATCCGCGCATAAGTCCCACCGCGTGCAATCAGCTCCGCATGAGAGCCCGCCTCGGTGATCACGCCACCGTCCAGAATATAAATCTGATCGCAGTGCTGAATGGTTGAGAGGCGATGCGCAATATGGATCGTTGTGCGACCATGGCTAATCTCTTCGAGGGTGTTTTGAATGTCACGTTCGGTGGCCGTATCCAAGGCACTGGTCGCTTCATCCAAAATGAGGATCTTGGGATCCTTCAGCAAAGCGCGCGCAATAGACACACGCTGTTTCTCGCCACCCGAGAGTTTGAGCCCCCGCTCACCCACTTGCGTCTCATACCCATCAGGCAAGGATTGGATGAACCCCTCAATCCGCGCATCTTTGGCGGCGTCCATGACCTCTTGGCGCGTGGCTGCAAACTTACCATAGCCAATATTATAGCCAATCGTATCGTTAAAAAGGACCGTATCTTGGGGCACCATCCCAATCAAGGATTGCACATCGGCAAGGGCCATATCCCGCAAATCCACGCCATCGATGGTGATCCCACCCGCATCTACATCGTAAAACCGATACAACAGCCGGCTGATCGTCGTCTTGCCTGAGCCCGACGGGCCAACAAAGGCGATGTTCTGCCCTGCTTTGACATCAAAGGAGACATCCTTCAAAATTGGACGCTCGTCAGTATAGGCAAAAGACACGTTTTTAAAGGCCACCTGTCCCTTGGGAGTGTCGATCGTGACCGGTGTTTTGGTCTCCTCAATACCGCGCGGCGTATCGAGGATTTTGAACATATCCTCCATATCCACCAAGGCCTGCCGAATTTCGCGATAAACCGTGCCCAAAAAGTTGAGCGGCATCGTGATTTGGATCATATAAGCATTGGCCATGACAAAGGCCCCCACGGTCACTTCGCCAGCTTGCACTTGAAGGCCGGACATCACCATGATCCCCGTCAGGCCCACGGTAATGATAAACGCCTGACCAAAGTTCAAAAACGCTAATGAATAATCAGTGCGTCGCGAGGCCGCTTCAAACCCGCGCATCGCATTATCATAACGCGCTAATTCATGGGCTTCGGCATTAAAGTATTTGACCGTTTCATAATTTAGGAGTGAGTCGATAGCCTTTTGGTTGGCCTCGGTGTCTCGATCATTCATTTCTCGGCGCAATTTCACGCGCCATTCAGAAACCGTAAAGGTAAATACGGCATACAGAACGACAGTTGCTATAACAACGAGCATATAGGTCCAATTGAATAGCCACATAAAAATGCCGCATACCAACAGTAATTCGATCATCAATGGCCCGACAGAGAGCACTGAAAACCGTAATAAAAACGCGACGCCCCGCACACCGCGTTCGATCAAGCGCGATAATCCACCGGTTTTGCGAGACAGGTGAAAGCTCAAACTCAGCTTGTGAATATGTTCAAACGTTTCAACGGCCAACAATCGCACCGCCCGCTGACCCACAGGCGAGAAAATCGCATCACGCAACTGTTGAAACGCAGCGGCTAAGATACGTGCGCCGCCATATGCCACTGTTAACCCAATCGCGCCCAAGAGCAAATCCGACGCTTGGCCAGACAAGCCATCGACTGCCCCACCGTAGAGAAATGGCACATAGGCCATTATCAATTTGGAGACAATCAAAGCAGT
>JBDNBY010000119.1:0-5230 GCA_039767595.1 Paracoccaceae bacterium
GTCCCATCCCGAACCCGGCCGTTAAGCGCCACGGCGCCAATGGTACTGCGTCTCAAGACGTGGGAGAGTAGGTCACCGCCAATCCTAATAAGATGCTCAATAAAAAAACAGATAATAAAAAATAATCATACCATAAATGCAGTTTATAGATCGATCTCATAACCTTTCCGCTTATGACCGATTCCGTTTCAGAACGTTACATTGGTATGGTGACGCTCGTTGTTCTTGATTATAACGAAGCAATGGACTGGTATGTCGATGTTTCAGGGTTTCAATTGATCGAAGACACTACGATTTCCACACGGAAGCGTTGGATCGTTGTATCGCCAGGATCTGGGTGCGACGTATGGCTGGCAAACGGCACGACTAAGTCTCAGCACGCATCCATAGGAAATCAAGCAGAGGGCCGTGTATCTCATTTCTTATACACGCATGATTGTTTGCTAAGTTTTTGAAAAGATGTAGAAAAATGGTGTGTTATTCGAGGACGCTCCACGCCACGAATCCTATGTATTGGTCGCCGTATTTGTTGATAAATTCGGCAATCGATAGGACTCACTCGAACAACATTAATACAACATAAAATAATAGCAACGTTTTGATATAAAATATAACCAAGACGACTTGCACGCTATTCGAAAATTAATATTTGGACAGCACAATTGCAAACATTGATAATCAACAAGAGAATAACACATGAAAAATATCCCGATCACTCTCGTAATCCTTGCTCTCGTTACCGCATGCGCGAGTCCCGAAGTCGTCGAAACACGTAAAGTTAACGACAACCAAATGACCTGTGACGAGATCCGTTCAGAATTAGAGGATGCACGGAAATTTGAAGAAGCGGCGCGTGATGAACGCGGTGTGACTCGGACGAACGTTGCGGCCGCTCTTTTATTCTGGCCTGCGCTCCTCGTTACTCAAGCGAATGCCAGCGAGGCGATTGATGCGGCTAGAGAGCGTCGTGATGTTCTTGTTGAACTCTCTGACAAGAAAAACTGTAGTTAATGATGCAATGGCGCGCAGCAAAGATGCTCTGCGCGCCATTTTTTACAAGCTATACCCCTGCATAAAGCATAGGCTTCGTAAATTTCCGAAGTTAATCACGACATTTGTTTGTGCCGCCACGGTGGGTTTAGCGTGAAGGGCCACGCCAAGGCCCGCACATTGTAGCATACCCAAGTCATTGGCACCGTCGCCTACAGCAATCACTTCAGCGGCCGTTATCCCGAGTTTTAATGATAGCTCTTCGAGCGCGGTAACTTTGGCGTCTCGGCCCACAATAGGTAGCCCGACTTCACCAGTTAATGTATCGCCAGTGACGAGTAGTGAATTGGCCCTGTGCTCATCAAACCCAAGTGACTGCGCTACATAGGCTGTAAACGCCGTGAAACCGCCGGACACAAGCGCGCAATACGCGCCGTGACGCTTCATCGTGTCGATCAGGAGTTTGCCACCGTCTGTAAACGTGATCCTTTCCTGGATCACCTTATCAATAATCGATAAGGGGAGCCCCTTAAGTAACGCGACGCGCGATTTCAGCGCCTTTTCAAAATCCAGTTCGCCGTTCATGGCGCGGGCCGTAATATCTTTGACCTGTTCGCCGACGCCTGCCATATCGGCCAGCTCGTCTATGCATTCTTGGCCAATCATTGTGCTATCCATGTCAGCCAAGAGGAGTTTCTTTTTCCGGTTCTTGTTGACTTGGAGAACGAGATCGATTTTCTCTTGCTGCGCTTGCGCCCAGACTTGGTCAAACTGATCAGGCTGTTGATCCACGAAAATGTCAGCGGCCTCGCCCGCGGCAAGCCAGTTCCAATGCGTCCCCGCCAAGGCGGTCAAAAATGCCAAAACACGCTCCTCTCGGAGCGTGCCTTGTGCTGCAATAACAGTGATCACATACATGTGTTACACCACGTCAAAGCCAAGTGGCTTGACCTGCTGGAACATACCGGTGGCCTCTAGCTCGTTCAACGCCGCCTCAGCAATCGGTTGATCGACGTAGAGCAGGGCGATCGCCTCGCCGCCCGCCTCTGCACGGCCCAGCGTAAAGTTAGCAATGTTCACACCGTGTTTGCCCATCGTTTGGCCCAATGTGCCAATGATGCCGGGGACATCTTCGTTTGTGGTATAGAGCATGTGCGCCCCAACCTCGGCGTCAATGTTGATCCCCTTAATCTGGATAAAGCGGGGCTTGCCATCCGAGAAGCACGTCCCCGCGATTGAGCGTTCGCGCTTATTCGTGACGACGGTGACCTTGATATACCCATCAAATGCGCCGGATTTGTCCTGTTTGGTTGTGCTGATCTTGACGCCGCGTTCCTTGGCGATCACCGGCGCACTGACCATGTTCACATCAGGGTTGCCGCGCTTCAGGATACCTGCCACGACGCCACACTCAAGCGCCTTGAGGTTCATGTCGGATGCCACACCGTCAAAGAGGATGTTGATCGCTTGGATGGGTTCGTCGGTCAGTTGGCCGATGAAATTCCCCAAGTGCCCCGACAGCGTGAGCCATGGGCCCATGACTTTGGCCTCTTCGGCTGTCACGGATGGCATGTTGAGGGCATTGCTCACGGCACCGGTCAGGAGGTAATCCGACATTTGTTCGGCCACTTGCAGCGCGACGTTCTCTTGGGCCTCGGTGGTTGCGGCGCCCAAGTGAGGCGTACACACGACGTTTGGCAAGTTAAACAGAGGGTTGTCTGTGGCGGGCTCGACCGAGAACACATCGAATGCGGCCCCCGCAACGTGACCCGATTTCAAAAGCTCGGCCAATGCCTCTTCATCCACCAAACCACCGCGGGCACAGTTGATGATCCGAACGCCAGCTTTGGTTTTCATGAGGTTTTCACGGCTCAGAATATTGGCGGTTTGCTCAGTCTTTGGCACGTGGAGCGTGATGAAATCAGCGCGGGCCAATAGGGCGTCCAGCTCGACTTTTTCAACACCCATTTTATCGGCCTTTTCATCGGACAAAAAGGGATCATAGGCGATGACCTTCATCTTGAGGCCCCGCGCGCGATCACAAACGATCCCGCCAATGTTACCCGCACCAATCACGCCAAGTGTTTTGTGCGTCAGTTCAACGCCCATGAACTTGGATTTTTCCCATTTGCCCGCATGGGTCGATGCACTCGCCTCGGGGATTTGACGCGCGACGGCGAACATCATGGCGATGGCATGTTCGGCGGTGGTGATCATGTTGCCAAAGGGGGTGTTCATCACAATGATCCCCTTTTTCGACGCGGCGTCGCGGTCGATGTTGTCCACACCGATTCCCGCGCGGCCAATGACCTTTAGATTGGTGGCGGCATTGATGATTTTTTCGGTTGCTTTGGTTGCAGAGCGAATAGCCAAACCATCATACTGGCCGATCACCTCTAGTAGTTTATCTTTGTCTTTGCCCAGATCGGGCATGAAATCCACATCTACGCCGCGATCCCGAAAGATTTGAACAGCAGTTTCTGAGAGTTTGTCGGATACGAGAACTTTAGGGGCCATGGTGCACCTTTATGTAAATTGTTGGGAGTGTGGGGCGCGGTGTCATCAACACGCCCCAATCGAGAATTTATTGCGCGGCGATTTCGGCGTGAAAGGCCCATTCCAACCAAGGCAACATCGCTGCGATGTCGGCGGTTTCCACAGTGCCGCCGCACCAGATCCGAAGACCGGCGGGAGCATCACGATAGGCCCCAATATCAAGGGCTACGCCCTCGGCTTCGAGGCGCTTGGCCACGGCTTTGGCAAAGGCGGCGCCGTCGGTGATCCGAGGGTCGGTGAACTTCAAACACACGGATGTGTTTGAGCGCGTGGCCGGATCGATGGCCAAATTCGCAATCCAATCATGTGTGTCGCAAAACGCAAAGACGGCCTGCGCATTGGCGTCGGCTCGTGCCATGAGACCCTTGAGCCCCCCAACAGAGGCGGCCCAGTCCAAGGCGACCAGATAATCTTCGACGGCCAGCATCGAGGGCGTGTTGATTGTCGCGCCTTCAAAGATGCCTTCGATCAATTTGCCGCCTTTGGTCAGGCGGAAAATCTTTGGCAAGGGCCATGCAGGCGTATAGCTTTCGAGGCGTTCCACTGCGCGCGGGGACAGGATCAATATGCCATGCGCCGCTTCGCCGCCCAAAACTTTTTGCCATGAGAATGTCGTGACATCGAGCTTGTCCCATGGCAAATCCATGGCAAAGGCCGCCGAGGTGGCATCACAGATCGTGAGGCCCTCGCGATCCGCTGGGATCATATCGCCATGCGGCATCCGCACGCCAGAGGTCGTCCCGTTCCATGTGAACACAACGTCCGTGTTGTAATCAAGGGCGGCCATATCGACGATCTCGCCATAGGGCGCCTCGTGGACCTGTGCGTCAATTTTTAGCTGTTTGACAACATCGCTGACCCAGCCGGCGCCGAAGCTTTCCCATGCCACCATCGTGGCAGGGCGCGCGCCCAGCAGCGACCACATCGCCATTTCAACGGCGCCAGTGTCCGAGGCTGGCACAATGCCAATGCGGTACTCTGCAGGGATGCCGAGGATCTCGCGCGTTTGTTCAATCGCGGCCTTTAGCTTGGCCTTGCCAGGCGCGGCACGATGCGAGCGTCCAAGAGGGGCGTCGGCCAGTTTATTCAATTCAAATGTGGGGATTTTGGCGCAGGGGCCAGATGAAAAACGCGGATTAGCCGGCCGCGTTGCCGGTTGGTCAATAGCCATGTAGCTACCCTTTCAGATAAATGCCTCTCGTTGGGGAGAGGTGTCCCACTTGCGCTCATATGCGATGCGGCGCTGCAGCACAATCGCAAATATGCCGGTTTTGGGGGATGAAACGCCGATTTCACATCGTCATTTCCACCTATCGGAAACTTGGCGCCTTATATGTCGACAATATTGATATAAGTTGTAATTCCTATTTTATTTCAATCAAAGGGTGAGGTGAGGGTGGGTATGTCGATCGAACAAATGCAATATTACATGGCTAAGTTGGCCTATGAAACAGATAGTTGGGATGTGGCACAGATGTTGGCCGAAGGGTCGACCTATGTCATCGTAGATGGGCGCACCGAGGCCGCGTATTCCCAAGAGCATATTCCTCAGGCCATCAACGTGCCTCATCGCGATATTTCGCAAACAACAACGCCTCATCAATTCCCTTATTTCGACCGAGGGTCGGCATAATTTTTCCTTGATCCGAGTCTACGCTCAATTCATGGGTAAAGGAGAGTATAA
>JBDNBY010000120.1:0-3256 GCA_039767595.1 Paracoccaceae bacterium
AAAAAGCAAAAAAGAACTCTTCGTTACAAAACATTTACCAAACCGCCACATATGATTTACAAAACTCCACTAGCACAAGCTCGGACTTAACGACGCGCCGCCCTCTCACCGGTGTGTCAAAATGCTGGGATACAGAATGCTCGCGATCCAAGATGTGACAAAAGTGTTTGGAACAAAAACGGCGGTTGATAGCGTCTCCTTGACGTTTGAAGAACCGCAGATGATCGGCATCATCGGCGCATCCGGTGCAGGAAAATCGACTCTCTTGCGTATGATCAATCGCCTTGAAACACTCAGCAGCGGTCAGATTACATTTGATGATCGCCAAGTGTGCGAGTTGACGGGAGCGCAAAAACGCGCGTGGCATGCGGATTGCGCAATGATCTTCCAGCAGTTCAACCTTGTGCCGCGGCTCGACGTTGTCACGAACGTGCTGCATGGCACGCTGAACAAGCGCAGCACGATTTCTGCGATGTTCAACTTGTTCCCAACACATGATATTGAGCGCGCCTTACAGATCCTCGACCGGCTCGGTATTGCAGAGCACGCAGCAAAGCGCGCCGAGGCTTTGTCAGGTGGCCAGCAGCAGCGTGTCGCGATTGCCCGCGCGATGATGCAAGAGCCCAAGCTTATCCTCGCCGATGAGCCGATTGCCTCTTTGGATCCGATGAACGCACAAATCGTGATGGATGCGCTGCGCCGGATCAACCAAGAGGACGGCAAAATGGTGATCGCCAACCTTCACACATTAGATACCGCCCGCCAATATTGTGACCGCATCATCGGCATGCGCCAAGGGCGTGTGGTGTTTGACGGCACGGGCGATCAACTGACCACACAGATGGCGCGCGAGATCTATGGCGCATCTGACGAGTTTTCTGAGGCAGCAACTTCAACAGCAATCGAGCAACATCAAACTGCATAAATTCGATTTCATCCAGCACATCATCGGGATGTGCTGCTTAACCAACCGGAGTGTAACGATGAAAAAACTACTTGCTACAGTACTAACTACAACGGCTCTCGCATCGACGGCTTTTGCCGGCGGTCACGGCGATAGCATCTCAGAATTCCGTATCGGCATCTTGGGCGGCGAAAACGCACAAGACCGTCTGAACAACCAAGAGTGCCTTCGCACTATGACAGAAGACCTTTTGGGTGTTGAAACAAAACTCTTCGCCCCTGCGGATTACGACGGTGTCATCCAAGGCTTGCTTGGCGGCACAATCGATATGGCATGGCTCGGTGCGTCGGCTTACGCGAAGACATACCTCGAAGATTCAGAAGCGGTGACACCGGTTCTTGTTAAAGTAAACGTTGATGGCGGCTATGGCTATCACTCCATCGGTTTTGCACGCAAAGACAGCGGCATCGCGTCACTCGACGAGATGAAAGGCAAAGCTTTTGGCTTTGGTGATCCAAACTCAACATCAGGCTACTTGATCCCATCGATTGAAATCCCAACAGCAACGGGCGCGTCAATGGACTCAGGCGATTACTTTGGCGAAGTGAAATTCACGGGCGGCCACGAGCAAACAATCGTAGCCGTCAACAACGGTGACGTGGATGCCGGCGTAACATGGGCCGACGGTCTTGGCGCATGGGAAGATGGCTTTAACTCAGGCGCATTGCGCAAAGCAGTTGACGCCGGCCTCATCGACATGAACGATCTTGTCGAAATCTGGCGCTCAAAACCAATCCCAGAAGGTCCAATCGTTCTGCGCAAGGCGCTTCCAGAAGATGTGAAAATTCGCATGACAGGCCTCATGGCGTCACTTTCTTCAATGGACCCAGATTGCGCATATAACGTCATGGCCGGTGAAGCCAAAGGCATGATGCCCATCACGCACGACGCATACACATCTATCGTCGAAGCACGCAAAGCAAAATCACAGTAATTTTGCATTCTATGCCCCTACCCAACTCGGGTGGGGCATTCTTTTATCCAAGGATATAATCTATGGCTGATTCGATGCATGCGCCGACCTTGCCTGAGATAACGACGGACTACCTGCACATGGTGCGTCGCAAGCGCATGTATTCGACGATCTTGATTGCTGTGTTTGTCGCGCTCTTCATCGGCGGTTTTAATCTTGCTCAGATGCGTAATGCAGGCGGGTTTTTAGACGGCATTCACCGAGTTTTTGACTTCCCCAAAAGTGTCATTTCCGAAGTTGCCGAAAAAATAACGCAGATGCCCGGACATCTTTGGCATTTCTTCCCCTCTTTGATCGAGACAATTAACATTGCGGCGGTTTCAACGTTGATCGGCGCCATTTTAGGGACGGTGTTGTCAATGCTCTCGACCCGCGGTCTTGCGCCGTTTCCCAAATGGATGCCGGTGTTTCGTCGCATCATGGATATCATGCGCGCCATTCCCGAGGTCGTGATCGCTCTTGTCTTGATTTTTGTCATGAGCGCAGGCCCCGTTCCCGCGATGATCGCCATTGCCTTTCATACCGCAGGCGCGATTGGCAAGCTATTCTCCGAAGTTAACGAAAACGCATCCCTTAAACCGGTCGAGGGGCTATCGTCGGTCGGCGCCTCTTGGGCCCAGCGGATGTGTTTCGGCGTCATACCCCAAGTGGCGCCCAATTACTTATCCTATGCGTTGATGCGCTTTGAAATTAACATTCGGGCCTCTGCTATTTTGGGCTTTGTAGGTGCAGGCGGCATTGGGTACGAGCTTAAAAACGCGATGAGCTGGGGCCAAGGCAAATATGACGAGGCCGGCGCGATCTTTATCTTACTCTTTGGATCAATTGTATTCTTTGACCAAATTTCAAGCATCGCGCGGCAGCGTTTGACACATGGTGCAAAAACCACGGAGTATACGGCATGAGTACACTAACGCCCGAGCTGCGCCATTTCGTCAACGCGAATATTCGGCGCAAACGGTTGATGGCCTTGGCGATGCCCGCGGTCATCGTGGTTTATCTCATTTATGTGTTCTTTGCCTTTGATGTGCCCGGGCTGGCGCAAAAGGCGAGCCTTGATAAGGCCAAGCTGTTGGTCTCGGACAGCTATTCTTATAAAACACATGTGCTGCGCGACAATCGATCGGGGGATGTGTCTGTCACCGTCGAAGGTGAAGCAAAGGGCCGCTTTGCTCAAGAGGATGAACCCAGCTGGGTGGTCCGCGATCAAGGTGATGTGCGTATTGAGCTTGGCGACGACCACTTTGTCGTTATTGGCCAAGAGGCTGTTTCCTTTGACATTCCTGATTATGGTCAAATCATCGCCGTTCCCTCGCGCC
>JBDNBY010000121.1:0-11126 GCA_039767595.1 Paracoccaceae bacterium
AGGGGGGCGATATGCAAAACATGAATTGGCCTGAACTGGCGATGCAAACAATCACAGCGCCCGAGCGTGCGGCGGAGCAGGTCATTGATCTGCCCGTGTCCAACCAAGGCCTCCTCTATGGTTTGATTGCGTTGTCGGCGCTCAATGGGATTTACTTTGGCCTTAATCCCGATGCCGCTGTTTTACTCGGCCCGCTGAGCAACATGACGATCTTGCTGGCCGTTGCGCATGGAGTTCTTACCTATGCCTTTGCTTGGGTATCGCATGTCATTGCAGGGGTGTTCGGGGCGAAGCGCGGCGGGCTTTGGGATGTTCTCAAGCTGTTGATCTGGCTCAAGGCGGTGAATTTACTTGTCCAAGTGAGTGTCACATTGGCTGGCTTTGTGCTGCCGCTGACGGCGCTTGGGTTTATGTCGATTGGTATCTTGCTGTATTCACTTTATATTCTAAGTGTTTTTTACGAGAAATGCTTTGGGTTTGAATCTGTCTGGATGGGGTTCGCCACTTATATTGTTGCCTCTTTGGGGGTGGCGATGATCATCTTGATCTTTATCATTGCTCTCGGAGGAGGCGCCCGTGTTTGATGTACATGCCGTTCGGCAAGAGTTTCCTATCCTTGCCCGTCAAGTGAACGGCAAGCCATTGGTTTATTTGGATAATGGGGCGTCGGCGCAAAAGCCTCAGATCGTGATTGATGCGATCACGCAGGCCTATGCGCAGGAATACTCGAATGTGCATCGTGGTCTGCATTTCTTGTCAAATCTCGCAACGGATAAATACGAATCCGTGCGCGGTGTGATTGCTAAATTTTTAGGGGCCTCCGACGAAAACACCATCATCA
The DNA here is from genome assembly GCA_039767595.1 of Paracoccaceae bacterium. Taxonomy (GTDB): domain Bacteria; phylum Pseudomonadota; class Alphaproteobacteria; order Rhodobacterales; family Rhodobacteraceae; genus JBDNBY01. The sequence goes on from JBDNBY010000121.1 coordinate 842, forward strand.
TGAACTCTGGCACCACCGAGGGTATCAACACGGTTGCCTATGGGTGGGCCATGGCAAATCTAGTGGCGGGGGATGAGATCATCCTGTCGGTGATGGAGCATCATGCCAATATCGTGCCGTGGCATTTTTTGCGCGAGCGGCTGGGCGTTGTCCTCAAATGGGTGGATATCGAAGAGGACGGCCGCCTTGATGAGGATAAGGTGATTGCCGCCATCGGGCCAAAGACCAAGCTGATCGCGATCACGCAAATGTCGAATGTTTTAGGGACGGTTGTCGATACCGCCAAGATCTGTGCCGCGGCCCGTCAGGCTGGCGTGGCGACATTGGTCGATGGGTCGCAAGCGGCCGTGCATATGCCCGTCAATGTTGATGAGATGGGCTGCGATTTTTATACGATTACGGGGCACAAGCTCTATGGTCCATCGGGGTCAGGTGCGCTCTTTGCACGGGCGGAGCGTATGGCGCAAATGCAGCCGTTTTTAGGGGGCGGTGACATGATCGCCGAGGTGCACAAAGAAACGGTGACCTATAATACGGCCCCAATGAAATTCGAGGCCGGCACCCCAGCGATTGTGCCGATGATCGGACTTGGAGTGGCGTTGGATTATATGATGTCCTTGGGGATGGAGAATATCGCAGCCCATGAGGCGATGCTGTGTTCTTATGCTGCGCAGGAATTGGCGAAACTGCCGTTTGTCACTGTGCAAGGAACAGCGCCAGGCAAGGGGGCTATATTCTCATTCACATTGCCCGCACCGGCGCATGCGCATGACCTCTCGACGATTTTGGATAAATCGGGCATTGCCGTGCGCGCCGGCCAACATTGCGCCGGCCCGCTGATGGAGCATTTGGGCCTAAGCGCCACATGCCGCGCCTCTTTTGCCATGTATAACACGCGCGAAGAGGTCGATAGCCTGTGCGCGGCCTTGACCTTGGCGCATGAGTTATTGGGGTAGGGGATGAAGCTAGAATTCCACCATATCAATGTCGTCTCGCGTGATGTGACAGGCTTGGATCAATTCTATCGTGACGTGATGTGCCTTGATCCAATTGCGACGGAGGAATTCGTGCGCACCGAGGCGACGGATCAAGATGGCTATGACGGGCAAATTGCCTTTGTCACCGATGGCACCATGCAAATGCACCTTGCGCAAAAAGATTTCGACGTTGCCGCGAAAAACAGCCGCCATATCAATCCCGTGGAACGCGGGCATATCGCCTTTCGCACAGATGATATTGAGGCGTTCAAAGCGCATCTTGAGGAACGCGGCATTCCTTATGCGGATTATGGCACTACGTTTTCGCAACAGTGGTACCAAATCTTTTTCTATGATCCGGCGGGCACCATTATCGAAGTGCATCAAGAGATTACCGCCTAGAGGTCAGGTTGCTGCCCTGTCACGATCTCTTGAATTTGGGGCATCACTGGTGTGCTGAGCATGGCAATCATTGTGGCTGTTTTCAGGTGTATAACACTCATAAGACATATTTCTTTCAAGGAATGTGGCTTGACCATATGTAGCCAAAACAACCTATGAAATCAAAAAGCTTTGATGTCTCAATGTACAGTTGGTCCCCTAAATCGTCGGCAATAGGTTTAGGCATGGGGGGGCACGGCACCTTGGGCAAGGTTTCGGCACAAATCTGTGATTTTTTCGGCGTTATCGCGGGCGATCTCTCCGTTGGATAAAAACACAGAGTTTTCAAATCCAATCCGCAGCTTGCCGCCCTGATGATGGGCGTGGGGCGTTATTTCGAAGATCACCACGTGGCCACCGCGCGCGATACGGCTGGCAAATTGTTAAATGAGTTTTGCCAAGAGGTCTTGGGCGCGCGGGTCAACGAAAAACTGCGCCATATCATCGCCGTGGGCACAGTCTATGAAGAGGTGCTCAATGCGGCTCAGTTCGGCTCGGCGGATCTCATTGTGATTGGGGCGCACCGCCCTGATCTCAAGGATTACTTGATTGGTCCAAACGCCTCGCGCGTCGTGCGGCATGCGGCGTGTTCGGTCTATGTGGTGCGCGATCGCGCGTAGCCGGCACTCTGGATGTTGGGAAAATTTTAACAATAGGGGCGGTGTCTCTCTGGACAAATGTCAATTTTTGCGCCACACACCGCCCTAACGCACCCATAGCTCAGCTGGATAGAGCGCTGCCCTCCGAAGGCAGAGGTCTGAGGTTCGAATCCTCATGGGTGCGCCATAATCATATATATTTCTGTTTTCGGAGCTGTTGCGCGGCTTGTGTTGTGGCAAAGACCTGCGATCTACCCCTGACAGGCGCGCAAAATGTAATCTGCGGTCATCAGATCGAGATGCGCGCCGCCGCCGTTTTTAAACAGTGTGATCGCCTCATCGCTGCGACGGCCAAAGGCGTCATGGTCATAATAATCCGCCAGAATATGCTCGGGCGTGATCACGCCGGCCTCTAGCGGGATTTTCAGCTCGCCAATATGGCCCATCGTTGTGGCGCGACTATCGACATAGATATCCGCTCGTGTGAGGGCGGTGTCATTGGCCTCGCGCATATCAGGGCGATAGGCGCCAATCAGATCAAGGTGTTGACCGGGGCGGAGCCACGTGCCGTCGATGAACGGAGTGCTCGACATCGTGGCCGAGCTGATAATGTCGGCTGTTTCAAAGGCGTTTTGCAAGCTGGGGGCAAGGTCGATGTTCGCCTCTTGGGCCACCTGTTCGGCCCGCTTAATATTACGGTTCCATAGACGCAATTTGGCATGTGGATAGAGGGCGCGATACCCCTCAATCAGGGATTGGCCCACCGTGCCCGCCCCAAGGATCAAAATCTCTTGGGCGTCGGGACGGGCCAATTTGGTCGCGGCCAAGAGGCTATCCCCTGCCGTTTTCCATTTGGTGACCAAGTGGAAATCGATCATGGCGCGGGCCTGTCCTGTTGCATCATCAAAGAGGGTCACGGCGCCATTGATCATAGGGCGGTTGCGCTTTGGGTTATCGGGAAAAATTGTAGCTGTTTTCACGAGGCTGCCGAGCCCATCAATCCACGCCGCACGCGACAAAAGCGTATCCGCACCGCGATAAAGAAACGTGTCATCCACTTCTGCCTTGGGCAGGTGGTGGCCGGCGTCCAAGGCGGCAAGTAACTGTGGCCACGCGATCTGAGCCTCGCCGTGCGCAAAGCTAATATAGGGAATGCTCATGGGTGACCTCCGCGGTGTGCTGATCGTGGCATGCCAATCAAGGATCGCGGAAACGGCGCAAAATCACAAGCGGTGATTAACGAATTTAGTTATGCGTGCGCTGCGCTTGAAAGTCTTGCATCTGCGGGGACCAAGTGGAATGGATATAGGCGAGGATATCTAAAATCTCCTCGTCGCTGAGGGTCTCTTGGAACGCAGGCATGGCGCTTGTGAAATTTTCAACGCCCATTTGATCCATCACCGCCTGACCGCCCAATTTGGTATAGTAAAATAAATACTGGCTATCATGGTGCCATGTGTGGCCAGTGTCATCATGGGGCGGGGCAGGTAATACGCCGTTTTCATCGGCGCGTTTCCAATTGGGCTGGCCTTCTAAGTTGGCGCCATGGCAGGTCGCACAATTTTGATCATAAAGCGCGCGCCCCGTGTCCAATGCCCGCCCTTCGAATTCGTGATCGGCGACCGCGCCCGTTGCGATACAACAAAAGGTTATTGCATAAAGCGTCTTCATCGAGGTCACCTATCGAGAGTTTAACTGAAAAGAGCCTAGTCCTGCGACGCGGTGATGGCAATCGGTCAATAGGGGCGCCTCTCAACCCTCACGCAGCTGTGATCAAATCCATATATTGCCCGAAGTTTATGGTCTATCCACTTGAACTTAAGTGAAATTGCGTCACTATCAGGCGTGCACTACGGGAGCGGGACACGCCAATGAGCGATATTTGGACGGGATTGATGCAGGCGCTTTGGCTGCTTGTTCATTTTGACCAAGATTTATACGAGATTGTGCTGCGCTCACTCTATGTCACGATGAGCGCGCTTGTCTTGGCCTGCGCGATTGCGATGCCGTTAGCGGCCTATTTGGCCATAAATCGGTTTAAGTATCGCCGCGCGATTATTTCGACGTTGAATGCGTTGATGGGGCTGCCGCCGGTGGTCGTGGGGTTGGTGGTTTATGTGATGCTCTCGCGGTCGGGGCCCCTTGGGGCGCTGGGATTATTGTTTACGCCCTGGGCGATGATATTGGCCCAGATGGTGATTATTGTGCCTTTGGTTGCCTCGATCGCGCATCAATCTATCCGAGAGCTGTGGGCCGAATATCATGACCTGCTCATTTCGCTCAACACGAGCAAATGGCAGCGGATCAAGACCCTCGTGTTTGATGCGCGGCGTGCATTGCTGACGGCGGCTTTGGCGGGGTTTGGCCGTGCGATTGGCGAAGTGGGCGCGATTATGATTGTCGGCGGCAACATTGACCATGCCACTCGCGTTTTGACGACGGCGATTGCGTTAGAGACGGGCAAGGGGGATTTTGCGATGGCCTTTGCCTTGGGGATTGTGTTGATCACCTTGGCCCTGTTGGTGAATTTCGCCACGCACATCGTGTCGCGCACAGAGCGTGAAGGACGGTGGTAATGTCAATTTTCCCATTAAACGTGGCAGGGATCAGCGTTAAGATCCGCAAAAAACAAATCATTCAAGAGGTGTCTTTGACGCTTCCGCGCGGCGGAGTGCATGTGCTAATCGGTCCAAATGGGGCTGGCAAGACAACCCTCATGCGGGCCTTGCACGGGGTGCAGCGCACCAGCGCGGGGCGCATCGAATGGGCTGTGCCGGCCGCACAGGCGCAAATGGCCCAAGGCTTTGTCTTTCAATCTCCGGTCATGCTACGCCGGTCGGTGTTGCACAATTTGACCTATCCCTTAACCCTTCATGGGATGCGCCAATCGGAGGCAGAGCCGATGGCACGTGACTGGGCCGCGCGGTTTGGCTTGGACGCGCAGTTGGATCAAATGGCGCCGTCGCTGTCAGGCGGTGAGCAATTGAAATTGGCCCTAGCGCGGGCGTTGATCCGCGGCCCAGAATTGGTGTTTTTAGATGAGCCAAGCGCCGCCTTGGATGGTCGATCCGTGCGCGAATTTGAAGAGGCTATTCAATTGGCCAAAGCTCAAGGCGTGACCTTTGTGCTATGTACCCATGATATGGGTCAGGCGCGCCGATTGGCCGATTACGTGCATTTTATGTACAAAGGGCGCATTCATGAACATGGCGCGGCAGAGCATGTATTGCACTCCCCCTCAACACTTGAGGCGCAGCGGTTTCTACGTGGAGATATTTTGGAATGAAGCAGTTGGGTTCGTTCATCACGATATCTGTGTTTCTCGCACTGGCCGCATCGACGGCAGCACTGGCCGAGACGATGAAAATGGCGGTTACAACGTCGTTTCATAACTCGGGCCTGTCCGAAGTTCTCTTGCCCGAAATTGCCAAAGATACAGGGATAGAGGTACAGCTATTGGTCGTTGGCACGGGGCAGGCGCTAAAGCTTGGGATGGCGGGGGACGTTGATGCGATCCTCGTGCATTCGCGCGCTGCGGAAGAAGAGTTTATCGCCCAAGGCTATGGGCCGCGGCGTACTAAGATTATGTATAATTATTTCGTTATCATTGGCCCCATCACCGACCCGGCGGATGTGGCGGGGGCTTCTTCGGCGGCCGATGCGTTGTCGCGGATTGCCACCGCTCAGGCGCGCTTTGTCTCGCGCGGCGATGAGAGCGGCACGCATAAAAAAGAGCTAAGCCTGTGGCGTAGCGCAGGCGAGGATGTCACAGCTGCAACGCCATGGTATAACGCCGTTGGGGCGGGGATGGGCGCCGCATTGAACACGGCCTCTGCTATGAATGCCTATATTTTGTCCGATCGGGCCTCTTGGCTGAATTTTGGCAACAAAGGCGCGTTGGCGTTGATCTATGCCGGTGATCCGGTGCTGTTTAACCAATATGCGTTTTTACCGGTCAGCGCTCAGCGGCACCCGCATGTTAAATCTGCGGTGGTGGCGCGGCTGGAGACATGGCTCACCTCGACGCGGGCAAAGGAGTTGATCAACGCCTATCACATCAATGGTGAGGCGCTGTTCGTCTTTAATGCGCAGTGATCGGCAGCGCCCCTTAGGTGATATCGTCGGGCATGTGGTGGATGGCAAATTGATCCAGCGCGGCGTCATTGGGTGTTATGACACGGTAATCTTCGCGAATGTTATCTGACGTGAGTTCGCGCGCCACAGTGAGCACCGTGTTTGCGTCGTGATCCTCGCACAAGGCGCGCATTTGAGCGAGCTCATCTTGTGCGACGGGGCGCGCCGCCTCAATATCGGGGGCGCCGTAATAGGTCACGAAATGATGGGCGAGCATGTCTGTCAGCGTTGACAGCTCGGCCTCTTCGATTTGTGTGACGGCGACAAAGGTGACGCGGCCCGCCGTCTCAAGCCCAAGCCATCCATTGGCAAAGGCTTGGCGCGTTTTGCCAACAAGGTCGCCGTCGGAAAAGTTTGAAAATTCAAATCCACCCGAAATGCACCATTCCCCCGTTCGGGCCGGAGCGTGAAAGACGTGTTGATCACTTTCGTCGAAATGGATCGCGCGGGCCAGTTTCATGAGGCCTCCTGAATAAGTGTGGTGAGGGGGATTAACGTTGTGGTATCGCCCATGCGCATCAAAGCGCCGAAATCTTCGTCAAGGCCGACAAAAGCGCCATGATGGTTCATAAGATCGATCTCTTCGCCAATGTTATGGGCCAATCCGCGCCATGTGCTGTGCAAGTTTCGCGTGTCGCCACCTTCCCATTCACTGATCCAAACAAGGATATGACGCACCCATGCCTCGAGCAAACGGTGCGGATCAACGTCAACGCAGCCTTCGGCAAAGAGGGCCGTTTGATCAGGGGTATGCCCAAGGTCATCTTGGTCCGGCCATAGCGGCAAGGTGAGGTGAACGATGCTCCAATCCGGTGTGCCCTCGCTGTCTGAGGCATGCAAAGTGAGCGTGCCGCATTTGGCCCCGTTGATCCGAACGCCGCCAGTCCATTCCAGATGCACGGCGACTTCGGGCGGCGCCAAAACACCAAGGGCGTTTTGAAATCCCACGGCGCACAAAGGCAGCACAATCGCCGCTTGGGGCAATGGAATTTCAGGCGCAAAGACAATAGCGCAGCTCAGCCGATCTTTGGTGATCTGATAGAACACACTGCCAGCATCACAGCCCAAGACAGCTTGGGCGATGGCGGTCGCAGGGACCTCATGACCGGCGGGTACGCCATGGGCTGTGAACAGAGGTGGCAGGGTCAGCTCCGTCATTATGCATGGCCCTGCGCAATAAGAGCTTTGGCAATATCGCGATAGGCCGCCGCTTGGGGGGAGTTTGGCTTTGATACAACAATCGGCGCGCCATCATCTGCGGCCAATCGAATATCGAGATGCAGCGGGATCTCGGCCATCAGCGGAACGCCCAATTTATCGGCCTCGGCCGCGACACCGCCATGGCCAAAAATATGTTCCTCATGCCCGCAGTTTGAGCAAATATGCGTGGACATATTCTCGATCATTCCCAGCACCGGCACATTAAGACGTTGGAACATATCCACACCGCGCCGCGCATCGATCAAGGCCACGTCTTGCGGGGTTGAAACGACGAGGGCGCCCGTGACCGGCGTGCTTTGGGCCAAGGTCATTTGCACATCACCCGTCCCAGGAGGCAGATCCACAATAAGCACATCCAGCGCGCCCCATTGCACCTGTGTCATCATTTGTTTAAGCGCGCCCATAAGCATTGGACCACGCCAAACGATCGCTTGGTCGTCATTGGTCATCAGGCCGATCGACATCATCGTGACGCCATGATTGCGCAGCGGTAAGATCGTTTTGCCATCAGGTGAGGCCGGCCGCCCCGACACGCCCAGCATGCGCGGCTGGCTTGGGCCATAGACATCGGCATCCAATAGGCCGACGCGGCGCCCCTCGGCGGTCAATGCACAGGCTAAATTGGCCGATAGCGTGGATTTGCCGACGCCGCCTTTGCCCGAGGCAACGGCAATAACGCTGGCTACGCCTGGGATCGGTTCTGGTCCTTTGGGTTCGGCGCGCTTTTTCGGCTTGAGGTCTGGCGGACCACTGTCTTGATGGGCGGTGAGGATGATCGAGACATCCTCAATCCCATCTATCGCTTTGAGCGCCTTGCTGATTGTGGCTTGCAAGTTTTCGTAAAACTTCGCCTCACTTGGCGCAATCTCCATCACAAATCGAACCAGCCCGTTTTCCACAGTCAGGGCGCGCACTAGGCCAGAGGTGACAATGTCAGTGTCCCCTTGGGCCGTCGAGAATTTCTTAAGCTGCTCTAAAATGCTTTCGCGTGTCTCGCTCACTCTTGATCTCCCTTTAAGTCACCTGTGATGACATGCTCGAGGCCGAGCGCAGGAATGCGGATCACAGCCTCGACGGTAAAAGGAGGCTGCGCATCTTTGGGCGCATTGCGCAAGGCGTCTTCGATCGCCTGTTGGGATGTGACGCCAACTTGTTTGAGAAATTTGCGCATGGACATATTAAAATCGTCGCTCATGGTATCTCCGGTCAATGTTTACGGTTTTTAAGGTAATCTTCTGTAGTACGGGGGCGAGGCCGTTCACCAAGGGCAAAGGGCGAGCTTTGAGAGTGGAACTGTGCATTCACGCGGCAGGTGTCACACATTTTAATCAGCTTAAGCTTATCTTCAGAGTCAAACATCGAATGCCCTTGCGAGAGTTTTTCGGTGATGCGTTCAACAGTTGATTTTACACCAAAAAGGGAGCCGCATTCAATGCAGGCAAAGGGCTCTTCTTCCTTGAGAGTTTGTGCGCTCATGGCGGATTGGCTCAAGTTGAGGCGCGGCTCGAGGGTGATCGCCTGTTCGGGGCAAATCGTGGCGCATAGGCCGCATTGCAGGCAGGCATCCTCTTGGAACCGCAGCTCTGGGCGGTCTTCGTTTTCCACGAGGGCGCCTGATGGGCACAGCGAGACACAAGACAGACACAAGGTGCAGCTATCTTGATCCAATAAAACGGCCCCATACGGCGCGCCGTCGGGCAGGGCGAGGATCGTGTCTGGCGCATGCAATGTTTTGGCGACCATCCGGCTGATTTGACGTCGTCCGCCCATCGGCAAGATAGGGTCTTGCGCTGATGAGGCAGGGTGTGTGTCGAAGAGATGCGCCTCCAATGCCTCGGGATCCGTGATCTGAAGCGCTGCGATCGGCGTATCCGTCGCAATGGCGCGAGCAAGGGCAACTTGGGCATTGATCGCATCATGATCGGCTTGCGGCCCCATGATAATATCCACGCCGGCAAACCCCGCGCCAATGGCAGCCAATATTTCGGCATGTCCAAATTGTGCGATCGCGTCGAGTTCAAAGGGAATGACATCGGTGGGCAGACCCTTGCCATAGCGCGCGAGGGCGGCCACGAGCTGCGTGCCATGAGGCGCGCTAATGACGCATAGGCGCGGCGAAGTTGTTTCATGCTCTTGGTAATTTTGCGCCAATGTCACTAAGCGCTGCGCGACAAAGGACGCAGGATGCGCGGAATAGGTGATCGCCTCGGATGGGCAGGCAGCCGCGCAGGCGCCGCATCCGGCACAGATCATCGGGTCGATGATAACATGCTCACCGGCCGAAGTGATCGCCCCCGTGGGGCAGAGGTCCAAGCACCGCGAGCAGGCCGATTTTTCGGCGCGGCTATGGGCGCACAGCGGGGCATTTAAATCAATATACAGCGTTTTTTCAAAGTGACCGACCATGTGCGAGGCTTCAGTCACCGCGCGTAGCGTGGCTGTGATCGAGGTTGTATCGACGTGGAAATAGCCATCACGTTTAGTGTGGGCGGGGAAAAGCGGCTCTTTCCCGCGTAGGTCAAGGATCAGATCGCACACAGAGCGCGCGCCATCCACTGGATCCGTCCACGCCAAGGCGCCCCGACCTGATGGAATGATCTCTTGATAGTGATCCAGCGTGATTGCGAAATCGCCAAAGGCGCCCTGTGCCGCGCGCAATGTACCTGTGATGACATCATATCCACTGGGCGGCATGAGAATGTCGCTCGGATCAGGGATGAGCCACGTCACGCTTAAATGGCCACTCAGCGTGTCGACCATCTGTTGGGCCACATCGCCAGAGCCAATGACAAGGGCGACGCCATCGCTTTGGATCTCTTTTGTTTTGACGGGGGGATGCGGTAATACAGCCTGTTGCACCAAGGCTTGCAGCTTGCCGTGCGAGGCTGGGGTGCCGTTCGTCCAGCCGACATA
>JBDNBY010000122.1:0-2527 GCA_039767595.1 Paracoccaceae bacterium
AAATATTCCGTGATCAACTTCAACCTGCCCTGCCCGCGTCACCTCAATTTAAGCGAACACCATCCCTAGCGCCCCTCCCACAAAACTTACAGATCCGGCATGTCTTTGGATAATATACGCAAAGCCATGGCGGCCAAAAATATCAATCCAGCAGCACCCCAAATAAGGGGTGCCGCAGCCAACCAACTTTCTGAACGCGCAACGACAAAGCCCACAAGTGGCGCGCCGATCAATTGCCCAATTGCTGAGGCCTGTACCAATCCAGCGTTGATAAATGTTCGCACAGATGGCGCGGCCGATAGCCGTGGAATAGCCGCAAAAAGGGAGCTGGGCACGAAGCCGGAAACAAAGGACAACAGAGCTGACGCCGCAAGTCGCAGCCCTATAGGCGCAGCCTCCGCCAACACAAGAGGAGCCAAAAGCGCCAATCCCACAGATGCGGTACAAATCAACGCCCAAGAGGCGACACCGGCGCGGTGCAAAATACCAGAGAAAAAATTCCCCCCGGCATTCAGCGCAATGAAAATCGCCGTGATTGCCGCAATTTGAAACATGTTGTCCGTTGACAACTCTCGAAAAATCTTTGGTAGAAAATTCGCAAAAACATAATATTGCGCCGTATATACTGCAAAACAGCTCGCCAGAACGAGCAGATAAAGCCAGCCATGGAGACCCATCTGCGGCACAAAGGGCATTGTTTTGATGCCAGAATCTCTCTGCTGCACGTCCAACCGCGCAATAAGCCAAGCCATGCCCAAAAGCGCAATGGCACTCACCACCCAGACGACACGCCAACTGAAGATCGGCAAGATCACAGCGCTGATGAGCAACATCACGCAGGTGCCCAGTGGCAAATACATCGCCCAATAGGCCATCGCTGCGCTGGCCTGTCCTTTCGGCGCCAATTGCCCAATGAGCGGCGGCAGGCATAAAACGCAAAGGATGAACCCAAGCCCCTCGAAAGCCCGGGTCACAAGCAGCCAGCTCACATCTGGGGTCATACCGCCCAAAAGACTGGCGCACATGCTGATCATCAACCCCGACAAAAGCATGGGTTTGAGCCCGAAAACCGACAGCGTAAAAGACAGCAGCACGGCGCAAACCGCGCCCATAACCGCAAAAAGCGATGCGACCCAGCCAGCCATAACCAAGTCAAACCCAAAGTCACTTTGTAAATAATTCAGGCTCAGAGGGATTTTACCAATCTGAAAAGCCGCGACCACCCCAGTGGCCACCAAAAGCGCCACCGGCCGCCAGCTTTCCACCGGTACAGCCCTTCGTGGAGGTTTCAATGATCGTCCGTCTGTGGGGCCCTGCATTAATCAGCCCTATTCTACCGGCGGCGTTCCGTGCGTATGGAAGGTCTCAATGGTCTTTAGCCCCCAAGCCTGCCCCTTTTTGCGCTCGCTCTCAGTCCAAACCACCGGCTCCCAATCGGGCGCCAAAATCAACCGAGCACCGGAATTTGCAAGTTCAATCCTATTGCCGGCAGGCTCCCAAATATAGAGAAAAAATGTGCCTTGGATGGCATGTTTATGGGGACCGGTTTCAATGTGAACACCATTTTCAAGGAAAATATCTGCGGCCCGCAATATATCCTCACGTTGATCTGTGGCATATGTGAGATGATGGAAACGGCCTGTGCCCGCGCCATGTTCTTCCGTACAGGCCAAATCATAGGTCTTATTATTCACGGTAAACCAACATCCACCGATCCGGCCATTTTCGAGCTGGATCATTTCTGTGACCCGGCTGCCAAGGCAGGTTTCCATAAATCGTCGAAATTCTTCAACATTCGTTGCCAAGAGGTTCAAGTGATCCAGGCGCCGGGGCGCGGCACCGCGTCCGTGATAGCGCTGAGCAATATTTTTTAGCGCTGGCTTTTCTGTATCTGGGGCATGGTAACGCTGCGTCTCCCAGTAAATTTCAAATACATGTTCGAAAGGATCTTTGAAGCGAAAGGCGCGCCCATGTCCCGGGTCGCCATCCACCCATCCGATCACCTCATAGCCACTGGCCTCAATTTTGGCGACACGCGACAGCAAGGCCGCTTCAGAGGAAGCCCGATAGGCAATATGCGCCACACCGGTGGTGTGATGCCGGGTCAGTTTCAAACTGTGATGCTCATAATCATCAAAGGCGCGCAGATAGGCACTCGTTGCATCTTGCTCGGTGAGCGTGAGCCCATAAACGCGCGTGAAAAAATCCAAACTGGCGTCAAACTGATTTGTGTAAAGCTCTACATGCCCCAGATGTGCGATATCATTCATCCGCCTATGCCCCCTGCTGCGAGCATCATGCCCGGTGTTCGCTCTTGTTTGAGGTGAGATCCGATCATGGTGCGCTCCCGGCTCTAGTTAAACATTGTATTGGGCAAGAGGAGTGAAATCTGAGGAAAGGCGATCAAGATCCCCAGCGTCACCAGCATGGCCAGCCAAAAGGGCAAGACGCCGCGGAAGATATCGGCCAAGGCCACTTTGGGGGCCACAGATTTGACGATAAACACATTGATGCCCACCGGCGGCGA
>JBDNBY010000123.1:0-2800 GCA_039767595.1 Paracoccaceae bacterium
CCCATTTCCCGTGCCCGTCCTGTGCGCCTTGGGCTTTTCGAGCGCAGAGATAGTTGCGATCGTTCGTCTTGTCGCGGCGATCGGGCGTCGTCCCTATGGGTTAGGCTTGGGCGTCCGATACGGCCATCGCGGCTTTTGCAATCGCGGCTTGGGTGAGATCAAAATCTGCGGGGGTTAAGGCCAGCGATGGATACAGTTTTCCCGCTGATTTAAAGACACCATTGTCGCGCAACACCGCGTTCCACAGAGCGTTGATATTGGGGTCGCGGTGCTTGGCGCTGCGGTAATCAATGGGGTCGATATCGGTAAAGTAGAGATCGAACAAAGTTGGATCGCCACACAGACGGTGCGCGATCCCATGTGCAGTAAGGGCGGTGGATTGGAGATCCATCAAGGCCTGACCATGCGCGCGCAGCTGCTCGTATTGGCCAGGGCGGCGCAGAACTTCCATTGTTTTGAGGCCGGCGGCGGAGGCCACTGGATTGCCCGATAGCGTGCCCAGCTGCATGAGCCATTTGTCGGCGCCGACAATGCCCTTGTCAAAATGTGCCATGATCTCGGCGCTTGCACCCAAAGCGGCCAAAGGAAAACCGCCACCGATGATTTTGCCCAATGTGCAAATGTCGGGCGTCACGCCATAGCGCTCCTGCGCACCGCCATAGGCGAGGCGAAAGCCAGTCACGATCTCATCAAAGATCAACAGCACGCCGTATTTCGTGCATAGATCACGCAAGCCTTGCAAAAAGTCCGGCTGCGCCGGGATGATCCGTTGCAACGGCTCTGTGATGATGGCGGCGATATCGCTATGCTCGCTCAACAATGACGCCACGGCCTCAAGATCGTTGAACGGCGCGATGAGCATTTCGTCTGCCACGCCCTGCGGAATGCCGGCGCTGTCGGGCACTGCCGTGGGAAAATTGACTTGTGCTGTGGGGGCAAGACTCATCTGCGCCTCGGCGGACATGCCATGATAGCCGCCTTCGAATTTTAGGATCTTGGGCTTGCCTGTGTAGGCGCGGGCCAGACGGATCGCATACATATCAGCCTCGCCGCCCGATGTGACAAAGCGCACCTGTTCGCAACACGGGACCGCATCAACGATGGCCTCCGCCAGTTCGATCCCCTTGGTGTTGTTGGCAAAGAATGTCATCCCTTTGGGCAGCTGTTCGAGGACCGCTTCCATCACTTCTGGATGACCATGGCCCAACAGCATGGGGCCAGATCCAATGAGGTAATCGACGTATTCGGTGCCATCTTCGTCCCACACGCGGCTCCCTTCGCCGCGGGAGATGACGATTGAGGCATCGAAATTGCCAAACCCTGCCGCAGGGAGCACCTCGCCCGCGCGAGCAATCCAATCAGTTTGAGAGTGAATTCGGTTCATATGTTCAATCCAATATTAAATCAGGGGGGCCAAGGCGGTCTTGATCCACGGCGATGCCAAGGCCAGCGCCCTCAGGCGGTGCGATCCGGCCATCCGCGCGGATGGGCGCATCAGGGGCAAGGCGTGGGCTGACATAGCTCGATAGATCGCAGACATTCAAAACGCGCGACGGCGGTGTCGCAGCCCCAAGATGGAGGGCCGCTGCCGTGACGATATCACTGCCCCATGTGCATTCGATGCACATCTTTGCCCCAAGGTGTAGGCAGAGGTCGCGCGCACGGCGCGTGGCCGATAGCCCCCCGAATTTCGAGAGTTTGAGCGCGGCAGCATCCATAATGCCAAGGCGGTGCCCCTCAAGAAGCGTCGCTGTGTCATGCGCCAATTCGTCGAGCTTCATCGGTAGGCCGGTGGCCGCGTGCACCCGTGCGCAGTCCTCTAGCGTGGCGCAGGGCTGTTCGAGCATGATGTCCAAATGGGCCACAGCGCGCCCGACGCGGATCGCATCCAACGTCGTTGCGCCGCAGTTCCAATCGCCGTAGACCACAGGGCCCGCGCCGACCGCGTCGCGCACTTTTATCAAACGCTCGACATCCGTTTGCCAATCGCCGGAGGCGCCCAGCTTGACTTGAAATTGCGTGATCCCTTGGGCCTGCGCGTCGCGCGCAATCTGCGCCATGTCATCCGGCGCGATACAGGTGATGGAGTGATACAAAGGCAAGCTTTCCTGCCGCCGCCCGCCCATAAGCGCATGCACGGGCAGCCCCGCACATTGTCCTGCGATATCCCAAAGCGCGATATCTAACGCGGATTTCGCATAGACGTGACCGTGCAGAAATGCATCTGCTTTCTCCATCAGTGCCTCTGGCCCGATTGGATCGCCGCCCAGTATGACAGGGGCGAGCTCTTGCAACGCAGGGGCCACGCCGCGGGCATAGGCCGGTAGATAATGCGGGATTGGGCACACTTCGCCCCACCCTGTCAGCCCCGCATCTGTCTCAACGGCGATGACAACGCTTTCCACCGTGTCGCAGGTCTTGCCATCGGCCATGTAATAAGCCGTATGGCTTGTCAGTGGCACATACCAGAGCTGGAGCCGCGTGATTTTCATGAATACACCCCCACAGGATCACCAAGGGCGTCCTCATCTGGATGCACGCCAAGGCCGGGGGCTTCAGGAAGATGCAGGTGGCCATCGGTATTGCGCGGGCCGCGTCCGCCCGCGATATCCACGGTCAGCATGTCCTGGCAGGCCCATACCGCATGGCAGGCCTGATCGGGAATGGTGGCCGCCAAGTGGAGCGCCTCGCAATCGGCCAGAACCGAGCCGCCAGTGGCCATCACAAACATGTCTATCCCATGTGCCAATGCAATATCGCGCATCCGCGCCGCCTTGGTCAGGCCCCCGACACGGCCCAA
>JBDNBY010000124.1:0-4389 GCA_039767595.1 Paracoccaceae bacterium
CGTTGTCATACAGTGACTGACGTGTTCCAGGAGGGATTGACGCATGGCCATTTTCAAACGCAACGAGACGCATGTAATCTGGGCCTGTTGCCCATGCCATGAACTCTTTGGCGGCATCTACTTTTTGTGATCCAGCTGGGATCGCAAGCGCCCATGCCCAGAGCCAACCAGCATTTTTGCCTTTGCCTGTGTTTGGAGCGACGGCCCAACCGATGTTTCCAGCAACGTCACTTGCGCCGCCTTTGCCATCTTCAGCCAACCAACCTGCAGCGACTGTCGCGTCCATCCACATGCCGCACTTGCCTTGACGGAAGAGCGAGAGATTTTCGTTAAAGCCATTTGTTGCATATCCTGATGGACCAGATTCCGCCATCATTTCTGTGTAGAATGTTAGCGCTTCTTTCCACTGTGCTGAGTCAAATTGTGCGTTCCAATCTTCATCGAACCAACGTGCGCCAAATGAGTTGCCAAGAACCGTCGCAATCGCGCCGCCTTCGCCCCAGCCTGCTTTACCGCGCATACAGATACCATTGATGTCATTGCTACGATCTGTCATCGCCGCAGCCGCTTCACGGATAAAGGCCCATGTCGGCTCTGCTGGCATTTCGAGACCGGCTTTTTCCATCAAATCTGTGCGGTAATGTACCATCGAGCTTTCGGCATAAAAGGGTGCCGCGTACAACGTTCCGTCATAGGATAGACCGCCGCGTACCGCAGGGAGGATATCCTCAACCGCGTAATGCTCAGGCATGTCATCAAGAGCAACAAGCCAACCGTTTTTGCCCCAGATCGGTGTCTCATACATACCGATCATCATCACGTCAAAAGCACCGCCTTTGGTTGTGATATCTGTCGTGACGCGCTGACGCAGCACATTTTCTTCGAGTGTGACCCACTCAACTTTGTGACCTGTGCGGGCCTCAAAGTCAGATGTCAAACCTTGCATTTTGATCATGTCATCGTTGTTCACAGTCGCGACGGTGATCGTGTCCGCCAGCGATGCTGTTGCTGTCACTGCGCACAGCGCCGTGGCCGCAAGGATATTACGTTTAATAGACATTACGATTTTCCTCCCTGATTCTCGTAATTATGAGCTGAACACTACGCTGAAGGATTATCTTTCGTCAATAGAATTCTTTACGCGAGTAAATTTATAAAAGACACCGCGTAAATTAAGCCGAGGCGCGCATAATCAATTCACCATCCAAAAGGGTCACGCTATGATCGGAATTCGCATGAGGCGTATCAATATTTTCCAACAATTTACGAACACTCAATTCAGCAATCCCCTGATAATCATGCGAAATTGTAGTGAGTTTGGGGCATGTGAAACTTGAAAACGGATGATTATCATGACCTGCCAACCGTAGATCACACTCCGGTTCGCGCCCCACACGCAATCCTAGCTCATAGGCCGCCGCTAAAAACCCATGCGCCAAACGATCGTTGCTGCAAAAGACGGTATCAGTCTCCAATTGGCCTGAGCGCAAGACCTTGAGCCCCCCTTGGTATCCGATATCCTCAAAAGCCCATCCCGTGCCGTCAACTTTGATAATCATGGGGCGCAAATCATGGCTTTCCATCGCTTCGATATAGGCGATGCGCCGTTTGTTTGCATTGGGGTTTGCAGGCGTCGCCATCTCGTAAAACACAGGCGTCGAGCCTGTCCGAATAAGGTATTCAAACATTAATTTCGTGGCCTGCTGATTGTTATGCCCGACAAAAGCTCGACCTGCGTCCTCAATCAAACAGTCAAAAACAACAGTTGGGACGTCATCACAAAAACTGCGCACGGCGTCTTGATGAGAGGCACGGCCAAGCGGTGCCAAGAGCACGCCAGCAGGCTTAAGCATCCGTAATGAACTTAAGTTCTCAATCTCTAAATTCGGATCTCCATTTGAGCTCATTAAGATCGGGCGATACCCTTGCGCCACAATCAAGCTTTCAATGTTTCGCACAATTTCAGCAAAGAACGGATCAGCCAGATATGGGACTACGATACCAACGTTTTTCGTGGCTTTACGGTTTTGATTTACCGCATAAATATTCGGCTGATAGTCAAATTTCTCCAGTGCCTCTTCAATTTTAATTCTAGACGACTGGCGCACCGATGTGGGGTCTTGGAAGTACTTCGACAATGTCGGCCGCGAAATGCCACTGACGCGGGCGAATTCCTCCATGTTACGAATTCGGCGCTCCATCCGATCCTCCAAGCATGGCCAAGCCATGCACAACTATTTCCTATTTCTTTACAACTTTTAACGCGCGATAAGAAATTGGCAATAAAAATTTGCATTTTTCCACAGAGAACAAGGAATGACCCCCTATTCTTGCACAGACCAAGCGACGTGCCGCGCTCAAAGATGTGTTGAGAAATTTGCAACAGCATGTTGCATTATTAATACCTTGGATCAACGCTCAGAGTGTTTATGTACGACTGGACCGCAACGACTTTGTGCGCAAGAATAAACCGCACACACATAGGGGAAACTCATTGTGACCGACTCACAAAAAACACCGATTATTGCCGCCACCCATCCCGTCAAAGTCGAACTGACTGAGGGTAAAGAATATCATTGGTGCCAGTGCGGGCGCTCTCAATCTCAACCGTTTTGCGACGGATCCCATGTGGGCACGGGTATCTCGCCAAAATCTTTTGTGGCGCAGACAACCGGCCCAGCCACGCTGTGCCAATGCAAGGCCACAGCCAATGCCCCATTTTGTGATGGCAGCCATACGCGACTGGGTGCAGCCCAGTGCGGCGACCCAGCTCCTGCGCCGCACTATGACACTCCTCAAGCCACCCCCACACCCGAAGAGCCGACCGTGGCCCGCATCCATGAGTTGGCCCGCGATGGTCTAAGTAAACTGGGCCATCAAGGCGAAATGGGTGCAATGGGCGTACCGCGCAAAGATTTGCCGCAGTGGGACGATATTCAAATCCTCCCCGCGCAAATGGCACGCAAGCCCCTATTGGATCACGAACCTGTTGCGACAGCCGTTACAATCGGGCCACGCGCCAAGCGCCCTCTTACCCTAGAAATTCCGCTCTTTGTATCCGACATGAGTTATGGCGCCCTCTCCGAAGAGGCAAAAGCCGCCCTCGCGCGCGGCGCACAGAGGGCCGGCACAGGCATTTGTTCGGGCGAAGGCGGTATGCTGCCTGAAGAGCAAGCCGAAAATGCCCGCTATTTTTATGAACTGGCATCTGCTCAATTCGGGTGGGACCTTGAGCTTGTTGAACGCGTCCAAGCACTTCACTTCAAAGGTGGACAAGGGGCCAAAACTGGCACTGGCGGACACTTACCTGGCGACAAAGTGCAAGGTAAAATCGCCCAAGTGCGCGGCCTTGAGGCCGGGCAGGCCGCCATTTCGCCATCCACCTTCACCGACCTTAAAACGCCCTCTGATTTCAAACGGTTGGCCGATCAAGTCCGCGAACGGTCAGGCGGGATCCCGATTGGGTTTAAATTATCGGCCAATCACATTGAGGACGACATCGACTTTGCCTTAGAGGCCAGCGCAGATTACATTATCCTCGACGGTCGCGGCGGCGGTACTGGGGGCTGCGCCTTTGATTTTTCGCAATCATATCAGCGTACCAACGATCCCTGCCCTCGCTCGCGCGCGGCGTCACCTTGACAAGCGCACAGGGCGCGAAGTCAGCTTAGTGATCACAGGCGGCCTTCGCGTGGCCGAAGACTTCGTCAAAGCAATGACATTGGGTGCAGATGCCATTGCCTTGAGCATTTCGGCCATGCAAGCCGTCGGCTGTATTGCAGCGCGCATGTGCAATTCCAACAATTGCCCCGTCGGAATCGCCACGCAAAAACCAGAGCTGCGCAAACGCCTCGATATCCAAACAGGAGCCGAGCGGTTGGAGCGATATTTCACGGCCAGTGTCGAACTGATGCAAGTCTTGACCCGGGCGTGCGGGCATGCAAACGTGCGCGAGTTGAACGCCAATGATCTGACGACGTGGAAACGCGAGATGGCCGACCTCAGCGGTGTCCCCTTTGCGGGGGTGATGCGATAATTTACTTTGCAATCAATAATGACGCAGCTTCAGCAGGGGGGCAGTCGGGGCCCCTAAGCCGCGGCATATGAACCGTATATCTCCTCATTGCCGAGCTGGATGCCCAGCTTAGCAAGGGGCGCGCATTTTGGAGAGGTAACCCCTTTACAAAGCTCATTCACGCCCCGTCCGCCACCCTATCGCGCATTGGGCCAAGACAGCGCAGCAAAGAGCTGACTTGTCCCAACGTCAACAGATCGCTACAGTTGCGGTACCGCGTACTGGGTTCAAGAGCGGTTCTTTGACTTTTATTTGGCCCGATGTGGCCATGGCCACGAGGATGCAATGTCGCAGCTCACTCCAACGACATTATC
>JBDNBY010000125.1:0-10334 GCA_039767595.1 Paracoccaceae bacterium
AGCTGGCGGATCACGGGGCGCGGCGCGCCTGCCTCGGGCGATGCGCTGGCCTGAGAATCAAGGGGCATATTGTGTGTGGCTTGGCTCATACCACAAATACTAGCGGGTCTGGCGCCGCAACGCCAGACCCAAGGACATGTTCACCTAAGAGGAAGATCAGTTGTTGGTGAACTCTGGATATGCCTCCATACCCATTTCCGAGGCGTCAAGACCGGCATATTCGGCCTCTTCACTGACGCGCACCCCTGTGATTAACTTCAGCGCCAACCAAGCCACAAGCGACGTGATCATCACAAATAATCCAATCACAACGACCCCGTAGAACTGGGTGCCAAAGCTCGCGTCTGAGTTGGTCAATGGCACAGCCAAAGTGCCCCAGATTCCGCACACGAGGTGAACAGGGATCGCACCGACGACGTCATCGATTTTAAACTTGTCCAAAAGTGGCACAGCAAACACGATCAACGCGCCACCAAATCCACCGATCAACAGGGCCTGACCCAAGCTTGGTGTCAGCGGCTCGGCCGTGATCGACACCAACCCTGCCAAAGCACCGTTTAGGATCATGGTCAGGTCCGGTTTTTTATACAGCACCTGCGTCAAGATCATCGCAACCATCGCACCGCCAGCCGCCGCAATGTTAGTGTTCGAGAAGATCCGCGAAATATCCGCAACATCCGACGCCGTACCCATGGCGAGTTGCGATCCGCCGTTAAAGCCGAACCAACCGAGCCACAATATAAACGTACCCAAAGTTGCCAGTGTCAGATTCGAGCCAGGAAACGGCGTGACGCGGCCATCTTTGCCGTACCGGCCCAAGCGTGGCCCGATGACAATCGCCGCAACCAAGGCAGCCCAACCGCCGACCGAGTGTACAATGGTCGATCCTGCGAAGTCTTGGAAACCCATACCATCCAAGAAACCACCGCCCCATTTCCAGCTCGCTTGAATTGGGTAAATAAACGCTGTCAAAAGGACGACGAACACCAAAAACGGCCATAGCTTCACGCGCTCAGCAATCGTACCCGACACAATCGAGGCCGTTGTCGCACAGAACATCAACTGAAAGAAAAAGTCAGACCCGACAGAGGCATAGCTCAGATCAGGTGTCACCCCCTCAAGGCCCACCGGCTCGAGTGTCGTCAGAGCAAAGGCACCCAAAACACCGTCGATCGTCCAACCATCTCCGGGATACATGATCATATACCCAATGGCATAATAGGCAATCGCAGCCAATGAAAAGAGCGCGATATTCTTCGTCAGCTGGGTTGTGACGTTCTTGCTGCGCACCAGGCCCGCTTCGAGCATGGCAAAGCCAGCGGCCATCCAGAACACGAGAAAGCCGGCCACCAGAAATAGGAATGTGGTTAAAATAAACCCAACTTCATCCCCCGAGACGGCGCTCTCTTGCGCCCATGTCATAGATGGAAGCACGACAGCCATGGCTGTGAGCGCTCCCAGAGTGTACGATCGCTTGATCATCTTGGACTTCTCCTTTGTTTGTCCCAGACAGTTGAGCGTACAGATTGGGCAAAGGGCATGTTCCTTAGGCGAAAATTGATCTTTTTACTGCACTTTTGACTATTTTTTAATCACAAATATTTGTATGATTAAATATTGTGCATATTTTACATCTCTAGACGCAATATAAACGATTCAAAATCCTCGCTATCCGCGGTAAAACGAGTCAAAAATTGGCAAGACAATGAGCAACTCAAGATCACGCCCACCCTCATTTGGGGCCCCGACGCGGAACAGCGCCGCGCCGCGCCGCGCGCCCAAATCATCCAAACCGCCAACGCGCCCCAAACGGCCACGGTCCAAACGGTCTGTTCTGCGGCGGATGATCTCGGGGATCGCTCGGTTCATTTTTGGGCTATTCTGGCGCGGGGCGCTCATTACCTTTATCTTGCTTGGCGGCGCGGTTTTATTGACAGCCATCAGCCTGCCCCCTGTCGCAGATCAACTCGATGGCCGCGCCCGCGGTTCGGTCACATTACTGGATCGCAACGGCGAGGTGTTTGCGTGGCGCGGTGATCAATATACGATTGTCTCAGAACAAACCGTGTCACCGCATTTGCGCAACGCCGTTGTCGCCACCGAAGATCGGCGCTTTTATCGCCACATTGGAGTTAGCCCGCGCGGTATCGCGTCCGCCATCCGCATTAACCTACGAGAGGGCCGCGGTCCGCTATCGGGCCACGGTGGATCGACCATCACACAGCAAACGGCAAAACTTCTGTGCCTTGGCACGCCCTTTGACCCCGATGTATGGAAATCAGAGGCCGCCTATGAGGCCGACTGCCGCCAAGGGTCGCTCTGGCGCAAGATCAGTGAGGCGGTCTATGCCCTTGGGATGGAGCTGCGTTATACCAAGGGCGATATTCTGACGATCTACCTAAATCGCGCCTTTCTCGGCGCCGGCGCGCGCGGCGTTGAGGCGGCCAGCCAACGGTATTTTGGCAAGCCCGCGGCCACCGTCACCCCATCTGAGGCCGCTATGATCGCGGGCCTTCTCGTGGCGCCAACACGCTATGCCCCGACAAATGATCTTGAACGCTCGCGCGACAGGGCGGCCACTGTGCTGCGCCTTATGGCGGATCAAGGCTACTTGTCCGAGACGGAATATGCCCTCGCCACGGCTAATCCTGCCAGCCTCTCGCGCACAGCGCAGGCCAAGGCGGGCGGGTATTTCGCCGATTGGATGATGGCCCAAGGTCCCGAATTCCTGACACGGAAAACCACCGAAGATGTGCTGATCACCACGACATTTGATCCCAAGATTCAAAAGGCCGCCGAGGCCGCCGTCGACACTGTGTTTATCAACAAAGTCTCCAAAGGCTCAAAGGCGCAAGTTGCCATAGTTGTGATGTCCGCCGATGGGGCCGTGCGGGCCATGGTCGGCGGGCGGCAAACGGGTGTGACGGGCGGCTTCAACCGCGCCATCCATGCCAAGCGTCAAATGGGCTCTGCGTTCAAACCGTTTGTCTACGCCGCCGCTTTGGATTTGGGGCGCTCGCCGCTGGATATCATTATCGACGAGCCGATCACCCTCACCATCCCAGGATCTGGCACATGGAGCCCGCGCAATTACACCAAAGAGTTCAAGGGCCCCGTGACGTTGACCCAAGCGCTGCGCGATAGCCTCAATATCCCCGCTGTGAAACTATCCGAATCCGTTGGACGGGATGTTGTGCGCACCGTGGCGACGGGCTTTGGCCTTGGCCCTGATTTGGCGCAGGGGCCTGCCCTCGCATTGGGCGCCTCAGAGGGCACGCTTTTGGATCTAACCGCTGCATATGCTGGGCTTTTGAATGGCGGATCGTCTGTCGCCTCCTACGGGGTGCTTGATCTTCGATTTGTCGGCGACGACGATCCACTCGTTGGCCAAACAGGCGGCATTGGAGAGCGTGTCTTAACTCAAAAAGCGACCGAAGAGCTGATCTATATGATGCACGACGTGGTCGAGAATGGCACAGGCGCCCGCGCGCGGTTGGACGGCCATCCGGCTGCGGGTAAAACGGGCACCACGCAGGCCGCCCGCGATGCGTGGTTTGTGGGCTTTACCGCCGAATATGTCGCCGGCGTGTGGATGGGGTATGACGACAACACCCCCCTCACAGGGGTGACAGGCGGCGGCCTTCCGGCGGAAATCTGGCATGACATGATGGCAAGCGTGACACAGGGGACACAAAGCGTGCCTCTGCCAATGCGAGCCCCCACACAAAAGACCCCAGAACAATTAGATGGCGGCACACTCTTTGGCCCATCGGCGCCAAATGCGCCGCAAGAGCCAAAAGTGGATGGTTTCATCCGCCGCTTAATTGACGGGCTTTTTTAACGGAAACGCTGCCCCGCGAGGGACAGCTATTAAAGAAACACCGCTATTTACCTTTTAAAGGGTCGGCAGATCCTTGGTCAGCTGCGCAATCGAGCCGCCACGCGCCTCAAGCAAGGCGCCCACTTCAGTGCGCTCTGTCAGCAGCAAGTTCACCCCTTCGACAAAGATGTTGAACACCCGTGTGCTACCTGACTTGTCAGACACCAAAAACTCAACATTGACTTTGGTACCACTGGCCAGCCACGCTTGCGCGTCCACTTTGATAAAGCTATTGACCTTTTGTCCGGATAAAACGACGATATCGCTGCCACTGAAATCACCAAAACGGCGGCTGTATTTACCCGACAAATATCCAATATATGCATCAGAGAATTTGTTGATATCCGCGCGCGACACACCGCGCCCAGAGGCACCCAAGACATAGCGCGAAATAGCATTCACATCTGCGTATTTCAGCAGCGCCGCCTCGAAGGCCGCCGCCCCTTGCGCCTGAGAAGAGGCCCCCAACACCTGTGTGTTAATGTCGTCGATCATTTTCGTGACAACGGCTTCGGCCTCGGATGGGCTTAGTGCCCACGCAGGGACCGCTGTCGCCAAAATGGCGCCACTGAATGCGCCCAGCGCCGTGCGGCGCGTCATCGGTGAATTATTCATAAATGTCTTCATAGATATCATCGTACCCCTCATCTTGCGCCGCGTCATCATGTAGTAACGAAGATGTGACCGCAGCATTCAATTCCCTTTGACGATTTTGCAAATATAGCGTTTTGGTTTGTGCATAACTATCCGCGCTATTGTAAAGGACATCATCCAAGGTTGTGCCCAAGCTCGCGCGTGCGTCCATAATATTAGCCGCCTTCACCCCTTGTGTTGCGTCCACAGCTTCACTTGGAATCATTGCTGTCACAGGGTTAATGACCGCATCCACGACGCGCCCGACCAAGTCACGCTCGGTCGAGGGGCCAAGAGCCGGCACCTCAACATATCCCCCTTGTGACGCGCCCCACACATGAAGGGTTTGACCAAAATCAGCCTTCTCTTTTGGCAGGCCAAGCGCCGACGCGACGTCAAAAATCCCTGCGATCCCAAAAGTTGTGTTTACCGCAAACCGCAACGTCCCTGTACCTACTCCTTCGACGTCCCCTTGCAACGCGTTATTGATCACATAGCTGGGGGTCGCAAGGTTTTCACCAACATTACGAACACCCTTAGCCACTGGCTGCGGAACAGCAGCGTCATAGGCTTTGGACGCTGGGCGCAAGAGAGCCTTATCAAGATCTTTGTTTATCGCATGTGCATTGCGGTTGTCCGCTTCATAAGGATCCGCACCTTGAGTGCCCTCAATCGCGGCACAGGCGCTCAAAACGGCCAAAGTACTTAAAAACATCACAACATTAGCAAACCGCATCAATCATTCCTTATGAATTGCGCGCATATTAATTCTACACGGCCGGTATCTATAACCAATATATTAGCACATATAGCGCATCAGGATTCAAATAAAGGTTGCGCCGCAAAATTTACGAGATCGAGGGAAAATGACCACACAAGATGCAACACAGGCGGGATTGATGGAACTGCGCGCCACCCTCAGCCGCAGCAGAGCCTACTTTTGGTTCATCGGCCTCTTTAGTATCTTTGTCAATTTGTTGATGCTCACTGGGCCGCTCTATATGCTTCAGGTTTATGATAGTGTCTTAGGCTCGCAATCTGTACCAACATTAATTTCCCTGACCTTACTCGTCGCGTTTATGTACGCAATGATGGGATTTTTGGATCACGCGCGGGCCCGCGTTATGGCCCGCGTGGGCGCACAATTCCAATCCAGCCTCGATCAGCGCGTGTTCGAGGCACAGCTGCGCGTGCCAATGCTATCTCTTTATGCGGAAAAAGATCTCAAACTGGGCGGTCTACGTGATCTGTCTGCGGTTCAACGGGCGCTCACGTCGCCTGTGTTTATGTCTCTCTATGATTTGCCATTTGCGCCGGTATTTTTGTTTGGCATCTTTGTGTTTCACCCGTATTTGGGCGTTCTAGCCATCGCAGGTGGCACCATTTTGGTGATTTTGGCCCTTGCCAATCGACTTGTTACCAAAGAAAGCCTGATCACCTCGCAGTCTGCGTCACATCAGGCGGATATACTCTCGGATGTGATGGCCAAAGAATCAGAGATGATCCAAAGCATGGGCATGCAAAAGGCGGCATTTGCGCGTTGGAATGCGCTGCGCGGTAATGCATTAGACACACAAATCCTCGGCTCGGACGCCCAAGGCGTGTTCAGCACCACGATCAAAATCACCCGTCTGTTTTTGCAATCCGCCATGCTTGGGCTTGGCGCTTATTTGGTCCTGCAAAAGCAAATGACACCTGGGGCGATGATCGCGGGCTCGATCCTATTGGGCCGCGCCCTTGCCCCGATCGAACAACTGGTCAATCAATGGTCTGTCATTGAGCAAGGGCGAAACTCGTACAGCAGTCTTGCCAAATTGCTTGGGTTTGTGCCGGTACAAGGCGCGCGCACTTCCCTGCCCAAGCCGCGCGCAAAACTTGAGGCGCAGCAGCTGTCTGTCGTGCCGCCGGGCCAAAAGCACGCGACATTGAAAATGGTGAACTTTGTGATTGAACCCGGCTCTGCCGTTGGCGTCATTGGCCCGTCGGGTTCCGGCAAGACAACTTTGGCGCGGGCGATCACGGGTGTCTGGCGGCCGGTGAGTGGTAAAGTGCGGCTCGATGGGGCGGCGCTCGATCAATACGATAGCCAAGAATTGGGCAGTTATATCGGCTATTTGCCTCAGCGCGTTCAGCTGTTCGATGGTACCATTCGCGACAACATCGCTCGCTTGTCCCCCGATCCCGACGATCGCAAAGTGGTGGAGGCCGCACAAAAGGCCGGCGCTCATGATATGATACTCTCGATGCCCCAGGGGTATGATACGTCTGTCTCCTCTGGCAGTGGAATGCTCTCTGGCGGGCAAATTCAGCGGATCGGCCTCGCCCGCGCGATGTATGGCGATCCAGTGATCATTGTCCTGGATGAGCCAAACTCGAACCTCGATAATGCGGGAAATGAGGCTCTCAACACCGCGATCCGATCAATGAAAGATGATGGCAAATCTATCCTCATTATGGCGCATCGTCCGGCGGCCATCCAAGAATGTGACAAGCTTATGGTGATCGAGGGTGGCACGCTGCGGGCCTTTGGCCCCAAGGATGATGTATTGCGCCAGATGGTCGCCAATCATCAAGATATTCAATCCTCGCAGACACAGGCAGGGGTGCGATAATGAAAACGATCTCGCGCTTTTCGACCCGCAAACACATGACCATTGGCCTAATGGCTTTGGGCGTCCTCGTCTTTGGATTTGGTGGATGGGCTAGCTTCACGAAAATATCAGGGGCAATCATCGCCTCCGGACGAATTGAAGTCGATCAAAATCGCCAAATCGTTCAGCACCCCGATGGCGGTGTGGTCCAAGACATCCTCATTGACGAAGGTGATTTTGTCACATTGAATCAAACTTGACCCAACCCAGCTCAACGCCGAACTGGCCATTATCGAAGGCCAGCTGTTCGAAATGATGGCCCGCCGTGGGCGGCTCATGGCCGAGCAGAACAATCGCGACATGATAGAGTTTGACCCACTGCTGGTGGCCCGCGCACAAGACAACGCCAATGTACGCGAATTGGTCGAAGGGCAACAGCGCCTCTTTCATGCACGCCGCGTTTCTGTGTCCAATGAAATTGACCAACTCAGCAAGCGCCGCTCGCAAACCATCGATCAAATCGATGGGATCGAAGCGCAAAAAATTGCCCTATCCACTCAGCTTTCGCTGATCGAGCAAGAGTTGACCGATCAAACCACACTCCTGTCTACGGGGCTTGCACAGGCCGCGCGCGTTCTCGGACTACAGCGCGAACAGGTGCGATTGATGGGACAAATGGGCGAGTTAACGGCGCAAAAGGCCCAATCCGAGGGCCGCGCCACCGAGATTGATTTAGAGATCATCAAACTCGCCTCGCAGCGCCGCGAAGAAGCAATCACGCAACTGCGCGATCAACAGTACCGCGAGCTTGAACTGATGGAGCAACGCTTGGCCATTTTAGATCGACTTGATCGCCTAGAGGTCAAAGCACCGGCAAATGGTATTGTCTATGGCCTAACGATCTTTGCCCAGCGCTCGGTGGTGCGGCCGGCTGATCCGCTGCACTATATCATTCCACAAGACCGCCCACTGGTGATCGCCTCGCAAATCCTGCCGACCGATATCGACAAAGTGTATATCGGACAAAATGTCACTTTGCGCCTATCCGCGCTTGATCAAAAAACGACCCCCGAGCTTGTCGGCCAAGTTAGCCTCGTCTCGGCAGATGCCTTTGACGATCAGCAATCCGGCGTCTCCTATTACCGCGCTGAAATCAGGCTTGATGCGGGTGAGCTGGCAAAATTGCCGCCCAACACCACTCTTGTCCCCGGCATGCCGGTCGATTCGTATATTCGGACGCAAGATCGCACACCTTTGTCGTATTTAGTGAAACCATTGACCGATTATTTCGCCAAGGCTATGCGTGAAGGTTAAGCAACCACAGGAATATCATCATGACCAACTCTATCGAAACGCGCCTGGCTGACATGGGCGTCACTCTTCCAGATGCGCCGGCACCTGCGGCCAACTATGTGCCATTCGTGCGCTCGGGCAATATTTTGTATGTCTCTGGTCAGATCTCATCGAATGAAGACGGCTTAATCACGGGCAAGCTGGGCGCCGATCTAAGCACAGAACAAGGGGCCGAAGCGGCGCGCCGCTGCGCCCTGAGCCTGCTCGCGCAGGTCAAGGCCGCCTGCGACGGCGATCTCGGTCGCCTCAAGCGCGTGATCAAGCTCACGGGCTTTGTCAACTCGACCGCCGAGTATATCGAACAACCCAAAGTGATCAACGGCGCCTCGGATTTTATGGGTGACGTGCTCGGCCCCATCGGTCAACACGCCCGTGTCGCCGTGTCGGCCCCCTCTTTGCCACTGGGCGTTGCCGTCGAAATCGACGGGACATTCGAAATCGAATAATGCCTGCGCTGGGATCAGAGTTTTTGCAGCGCCCCCTTGCGCATCGGGCGCTGCATGATCGCACTGAGGGGAGGATTGAAAATAGCCTCTTGGCAATCGAGGCCGCCTGCCAACACGGCTATGGCATCGAAATCGATGTACAGCTGAGCCAAGACAACACCGCCATGGTCTTTCACGACGATCAATTGGATCGACTGACGCCTGCCGCGGGGTTGGTCACTGCGTGGACATCCGATCAACTGACGTCAACCCCGTTGACGGACAGCACCGATACCATTCCAACACTCGATGCGGTATTATCCTGTGTCGCCGGGCGTGTTCCGCTGGTGATCGAACTCAAGGATCAGCACGCCACCGCGCGCAATACTGCGCTCGCGCAGGCCGTTGCGAACACTCTCGCAGCTTACCAAGGGCCAGTTGCCCTCATGTCCTTCTCTCCAGTGATTATGCATGCACTGGCGCCGATATGTCCAAATCTGCCGCGCGGTCTTGTGAGTTATGATTACACTGCGGATGCGGCGTGCACTTTGCCAAAGGCGTTGCAAGACCACCTGACGCAGATGCGCGATTATGATGCCGTCGGGGCATCCTTCATCTCGTATCGATGGCAGGACCTCCCCCATCCCGCCGTGGCCCAGATCAAGGCCAAAGGCGGCGCCATTTTATGTTGGACAACCAAAAGCCCCGCAGATGATACCATCGCCCGACAGATCGCAGATAATGTCACCTTTGAAGGTTACTTACCGTGATAAGACGCCCGCGCGCCCTTGACATCAGGCCAACTGATCACAGCTGTGACAGAAAGGAAAAGAGCAGCCGATGACCGCGCTATCCGTCGAATTTCACAACACGATCGATCAAATCGGGCAAGAAACTTGGGACAGCTGCGCCGCACCCGAGGCGGCAGATGGATCGCGGCCATTCGACCCCTTTACCACCTATCGATTTTTGCACGCCCTCGAGATCAGCCACTCCGTGGGCCAAGACACCGGTTGGTTGCCCTATTACATGCAGATCCGCGCCGATGATACGGTGATTGGCGTCGCCCCACTCTATTTAAAACTCCACTCACAGGGCGAATATATCTTTGATCATTCTTGGGCCCATGCGTTGGAACGGGCCGGCGGGCAGTATTACCCCAAGTTTCAAATCGCCGTGCCCTTTACCCCCGCCACCGGCCGCCGCATCCTTGCGCGTGCCGGATATGAAGAGGCCTGCATGAACGCCGCGCAGCAAGGCGTGCACAATATCAGTCAAAAAATCGGCGCGTCCTCCTTGCATATCACCTTTTGCACCCAAGACGAACACAGCCTTGGCGCCTCTCACGGGTTGCTGCCACGGGTCACGCAGCAATTTCATTGGGAAAACCAAGGCTATAGCACGTTCGACGATTTTCTCGCCGAGTTGGCCTCGCGAAAACGTAAGAACATC
>JBDNBY010000126.1:0-8463 GCA_039767595.1 Paracoccaceae bacterium
AGTCTCTGGCCGCGATATTACGGTGCGCGGTGACGCCAATGGCACGATCGAGCACGCGGCCCTGTTGGCGCAGCTCAATGAGATCGATGGGCGCCGTATTGTGCGCGACGAGATGAATATCTTGCCTGTACACAGCCCATTTATCTTTTCTGCGAGCACCCAGTCTGCGGTCGATGTCGTCATGCCAACACGCGCTGTACGCGCCGCATTGGCCGATGCCTATGGGCCAAAAATTGCAGGGCTGGATATCGCCGCGGGGGCGCCAGATCAAAACTGGGCCGACGCGATCACCACTGGCTACGCCGCGATGGAGCAGCTTGAAGAGGGGCAATTCACGCTAGAGGATCGGATGCTGCGTGTTTCTGGGTCTGTGGTGCTTGAGCAAAATGGCCAAGAGATTGGCCGGATTTTAGAGCAGCTGCCCAACGGGTATGAGAGCCATGTGAGCGTCGAGATTCTCGATGATGGGGCGCCCTTTGAGCTGAACCTTGTCACTGAGGGCGCCGATATGCGCGCGCTGAGTGGAAAGCTCCCTGCTGATTTCCCGACGTCTCTTTTTGCCGATATTCCGCGCGGCTACCTTGGGGATGCGAATGGCGCGTTTGGTCAAAACTTCGCGGCTGTGATGGCGAGCCTCGATACGGTTGATGGGGTGCGCGCAGTGATCCGCGCCGACCGCATTGAATTGTCGGGCCGCGTCGATGTGCCCGCAACGGCGCAGGCTGTAGCCGAGCAAATCGCCCAAGCGGCGGCGACGGCGGATATCGACCTATCTTTGGCGGTGTTAGACGACGGTACACCGCCCAAGTTGCGCCTCGCATTTGATGCGCAGACGGGCACCGCCATATCGGGGAAATTGCCGCCGATGTTCAAAGAATGGCTTGCGACGCAATCCGGCCTGTCCATCACGGGGATTGAGCAAAGCTTGATCGAAGGGATCATAGGGGACGGGGATGCGATGAAGGCGCAGCTTGCGAAACTCCCGTCGTGGATGCCGGAATTTGAAACGTTCCAAGCCGAGGTGACAGAGAACAGCGTGCGCCTGTCCGGTGTCGTCTCACCCGGCGTGGATGCGGTGCAAATGCAGGCGGAAATGCAAGAAGCGCTGGGCTCTGACGACATTACATTGCGCGCGGCGTCGCGCGATGCTTTGCCGGCTGCGGGCACCACGCGCGTGCATATGGCCAGCGGATCCGAGCAAGTTTTTGAGTCTGTGTGGTTGCCTTTGGTCACGTTTGAAGTGTCGCTTCAGGCGTGCCAATCCCTATCGGATCAAGTGCTGCAAGACACGCGCATTAACTTTGTCACGGGATCGGCGCGGCTGGATGCGCGGTCGGTGCGGGCGGTCAATGCCCTGTCGTCGATTTTTAAACGCTGCCTTGGGCAGGGGGATTTCACACTCGAGCTGGGCGGTCATACGGATGCACAAGGGGACTTGGACGCCAACAACCGTCTTAGCCTCAGCCGTGCGCGCGCCGTCCTTGGCGCCCTAGAGGCGCGCGGCGTTCCAACGGGGGCGATTGTGGCCAAAGGCTATGGCCCCTTAGAGCCGATCGCCGATAACGGCACGGCGCAGGGGCGGGCCGCCAATCGGCGGACAACCGTCGTTTGGGCCATGGCCACAGCCGAAGACCCACTTACTCAGACAACGACCCAAGGGGAGACAAACTAATGTTTAAAAACTGGGGATTTTTAATTGGCGAAATGATGTTTCTACTCTTGATCGCAGCGTTGCTCGGCCTGTTGGTGGGGTGGATCATTTGGGGCCGCCGTGCCCGCGCCGAAGGTTCAAGCGAGAATGCCACGCAGGTCGATGCTCTGCACGCGCAGCTGTCGGCCAAAGAGGCCGAGTTGACCCAGATCCAAGATCAACTGGCCACCTGTACCGCAGCGCGCGCGCAGCTCGAGGCGGCCTCAGCGTCCATCGTGGCACCTGCCGCGTCCGAGGGCGCTGAGGCGGCTGTGGATGTGGATTATGACGGCGACGGTATGATCGAAGGCACGGATGAGGGCGCCAAGCCCGCCATGTTGAGCGTGGCGCGCGATGGGCAGGCGGATGATCTTAAAATGATCAAAGGTATTGGGCCCAAGTTGGAACAGCTTTGCAACTCTTTGGGCTTTTACCACTTTGATCAAATCGCAGCATGGAGCGCGCAAGAAGTGGCATGGGTTGATGCCAACTTAGAAGGCTTTAAGGGGCGTGTGTCGCGGGATCAATGGGTGGCACAGGCCAAAATACTGGCCAGTGGCGGCGATACGGAGTTCGCGAGCCGCGTCAAAGGCGGCGACGTTTATTAATGCAACAGGGCGTTTGACTTTGCATCAAACGCCCTGTTGCCAAATGCCGTGTGGTGGAATTCGTTACGATCCTTTGGTCACGTTTTCCTCAAATGCGGTGTCAAAGGCGGCCTGTTTTTCGGCGGAGGCCTCGGTCTGATAATTGGCCTTCCACTCGGCCATGGTCATGCCGTAAAACGCTTCGCGTGATTGGTCTTTGCTGATCTCAATGCCGCGGTCGGCAGCGGCCTCTTGCATCCAGCGCGAGAGGCAATTGCGGCAAAAGCCTGTTAAATTCATCATATCGATGTTTTGAACATCTGTGCGATCTTGCATCAAATGCTGTTGCAGGCGGCGAAAGGCTGCGGCCTCAATCTCAATCTGCGTTTGGGCGTCGATCTGTGGTGCGGTCATCGTGGTTACTCCCGTGTCAATTTTGAATAGCCAGCGCTGAGATCCTGACAATCCGCGCTGAAATGCTCTAGTTCAGGTAGGGCGCCGGCCATGACTGTGCAAGCCAGCTGGGCCAGCGACGTTTTAGCGGCATCTGTGCGGCCTGGCAAAAGCCAAATCGTGGCATGGGCGTAGGTGGAATGCCCACTTGCCAAATGCCAATGATCGGCGGCGATCGTACGGATTTTTAGCGTTTGTGGATGCGGGATGTCATTATGTGCGGCAAAGGCATCATAAAGGGCGGTACACAGGGCCTCGAGGTGATCGGCGCTGGCGCCTTGGCGGCTATGATCGACGATGATATGGGGCATGCTCTATCCTTTGACCTGTTCAAAGACGCGGTTGAGAATGGGGGCCAAACGCTCGGCCCACGCGCGCTGTTGCGCTGGTGTTTCAATGAGGTTGTTGCGAATTTCGATCAAGGCATTGTGCCGCCCTTGGCGCAAGGCGTGTTGATCAATGCTATCCCCCGGCAAATGCCCGTCATAAGGCTCATTGTCACCAACACACAGGTCAGGCTCTTTGCGCAGCTCAGTCAAGAGCGGTGTGCTCAGGCGTGTGTCGCCGGCGTGTAAAATGCCGATATGCCATGGGCGCGGCGGGCGGTCATTGAGTTGCGGGGTAAAGCTATGAATGGCCACAACGATCGGATCTGTGCGCGCGTGCAACAGCTCTTCATAGGCGGTGTGATAGGGATCGTAATAGTTTTGGCGCCGCGCCTCAATCTGCGCTTGGGTCAAATCGCGATTGCCTTGGATGATGGTGCCGTCATAGAGCTGCATCACCAATGTTGGGTCATCTGCGCCGCGGTTCGGATCAATCACCAACCGCGAGACATAGTTCAAGACCACCGGCGCCTCGAGTAGTTCCCCAAGTGCAAGGGACACGCCAGCCGCCCCAATGTCATAGGCGATGTGCCGATTTAAATCGGCCTCACAGACGCCCAAAGCGCCCACATCATCGGGAACCACATTCCCCGCGTGATCACAGGTGATAACAATAGGGGCCGCGCGCGCCGCGCCAACAACTTGCATAAGGGGATGTGTCATAAAGCTTTCATTCTGATCGTGTTAAAGATGGTCTATACACCATTTATGGGGTGGATCAATTCCGCTGTTAGCGTTAACAATGCCCAAGAATACGATATAAACGCCCGAAGGACACAAGATGAAACGCAATAGAAATGTGAAAATCGTCGCAACGTTGGGGCCGGCCTCGAATGATTACGAGATGATCCGGGCCTTGCACGAAGCAGGGGCCGACGTGTTTCGCCTCAATATGAGCCACGGCACACATGATGATATCGCGCAACGTCACCGCATCATCCGCAAAGTGGAGCAGGATTTAAACTCTCCCATTGCGATCTTGGCGGATTTGCAAGGACCCAAATTGCGTGTTGGTGAATTTGCAAACGGACCGCACGAGCTGGCGACAGGGGCGGCGTTTCGGCTTGATTTAGATCAAACACCTGGCGATCAAACGCGGGTGTGCTTGCCGCATAAAGAGATTTTTGATGCGTTGCGTGTGGGGGCGACCCTTTTGGTCAATGACGGGAAAATTCGCCTCAAAGTGACGGACTGCGGTAGCGATTTTGCCGATTGTGTGGTCGAGGCGGGCGGTGAGATTTCCAATCGCAAAGGCGTCAACGTGCCGGATGTCGTCTTGCCCTTGGCGGCCTTGTCGCAAAAGGATCGCGATGACTTGGATTTCGTTTGTGATCTTGGGGTCGATTGGCTCGCGCTATCCTTTGTGCAGCGCCCCGAAGACGTGCATGAGGCGCGCGAATTGGCCGCTGGCCGTGCGGCGATTATGTCAAAAATTGAAAAGCCGGCCGCCGTTGAGGCGTTTGACGATATTCTCGCTGTCTCGGATGGTATCATGGTGGCGCGCGGCGATCTCGGTGTCGAGTTGCCCGTGCAAAATGTACCGCCCATTCAAAAGCGTTTGGTGCGTGCGTGCCGTTCGGCGGCCAAGCCTGTGATTGTTGCGACCCAAATGCTCGAATCAATGATCGAAAGCCCAATGCCGACACGCGCCGAAGTCTCGGACGTGGCCACGGCAATTTATGAAGGTGCCGATGCGATCATGCTCTCGGCCGAGTCTGCGGCGGGCCAATACCCCGTTGAGGCAGTGACCACGATGGATAATGTGGCCAAACAAGTGGAAAGCGACGGCACCTACCGCGAAATCATGTCACGCTCGCGTAATATTGAGCGTTCGACTGTGGCCGACGGCATTGTGTCCGCGGCGCGCGAGATTGCCGAGTCCACACAAGTGGCGGCGATCTGCTGTTTCTCGCAATCTGGCACGACGGCGTTGCTGACGGCCCGCGAACGCCCACATTTGCCCATTATTGCAATGACCTCAATGTTGCGCACGGCGCGGCGGTTGTGTCTGACGTGGGGCATGAACTGTGTTGTCACGGGCGAAGTGAGCCGCTTTAAAATGGCGGTGATCGCCGGAACACGGGCGGCCGTTGATCTTGGGATCGCGACCAAAGACGACTCGATCGTTGTCACGGCCGGTGTGCCCTTTAATGTGGCGGGCACAACGAATATTTTGCGTGTTGCGCCATGCGATGAAAAGCTGATTTACTCCGGCGAAAGCTAAATCTAAGTTTTTTGCCCAATGACGAGGGCGGGATTTGCAAAAGATCTTGCAATTTCATTCCGGCCCTCGTAAACGAACCCCTCATGCGCGTCCGGCGTTCGGCATGCCGAGTCGCGTGTTCATCGACTTTTAGGAGACGAAAATGCCAAAGATGAAGACAAAATCGAGCTGCAAAAAGCGGTTCAAAATGACGGCCTCTGGCCTCGTGAAATCAGGCCAAGCGGGTAAGCGCCACGGCATGATCAAGCGTACAACAAAGTTTATCCGCACAGCGCGCGGTACAACAGTGATGTCAACGCCTGACCAGAAAATCATCAAATCAATGATGCCATACGCTCGCTAAGGAGAACTGAAATATGTCACGCGTTAAGGGTGGTGTCGTTACTCACCGTCGTCACAAGAAAATTATCGACCAAGCCAAAGGCTATTACGGTCGTCGTAAAAATACATTCAAAGTTGCTGCGCAAGCTGTCGATAAGGCGAACCAATACGCCACACGCGACCGCCATAACCGCAAGCGCAACTTCCGCAGCCTGTGGATCCAGCGGATCAACGCCGGTGTGCGCGCAATTGATGCCGAGCTGACGTATAGCCGCTTCATCAATGGCTTGACCAAAGCGGGCATCGAAGTGGACCGCAAAGTATTGGCAGAGCTTGCCGTCAACGAACCTGACGCATTTGCGGCAATCGTAGGCCAAGCCAAAGCCGCGCTTTAAATACACCTAAAATCTACGGAAAAGGTCGCCTTTCAGGCGGCCTTTTTTTGTTTAGACTTGTACCTTTTCCCCGCTCGCGGTAGGTCAAAGAAAAGTGACTGCGGGGTATGAGGCATGGACGATCTCAAATCGAAATATTTATCCTTGATCAATGCATCCAGCGATGAGGCGGCTCTTGAGGATGTGCGCCTCGCCGCTGTGGGCAAAAAAGGCGAAGTGTCGTTAAAGATGCGCGAATTGGGTAAGATGAGCCCAGAAGAGCGTCAAGTCGCGGGCCCCGCGCTTAATGCTCTTAAGGATGAGATTAACTCGGCCCTTGCAGCCAAGAAAATGGTCCTCGCCGATGCTGCCCTTAACGAACGTTTGGCGACGGAATGGTTGGATGTGACACTGCCCTCGCGCCCCACGCGCCAAGGCACGATTCACCCCATTTCCCAAGTGACCGAAGAGGTCACGGCGATTTTCGCCGATATGGGCTTTGGCGTGGCCGAAGGGCCGCGGATCGATAGCGATTGGTATAATTTCGATGCGCTCAATATCCCATCGCACCACCCCGCGCGGGCCGAAATGGACACGTTCTATATGCACCGGGCCGAGGGGGACAACCGTCCACCGCATGTGCTTCGCACGCATACAAGCCCCGTGCAAATCCGATCCATGGAAAAACAGGGCGCGCCCATTCGCGTGATCTGTCCCGGCGGAGTATATCGCGCAGATTACGATCAAACGCATACGCCGATGTTCCACCAAGTCGAAGGTCTTGCCATCGACAAAGACATTTCAAT
This sequence comes from Paracoccaceae bacterium, assembly GCA_039767595.1. Lineage (GTDB taxonomy): Bacteria > Pseudomonadota > Alphaproteobacteria > Rhodobacterales > Rhodobacteraceae > JBDNBY01. Next base: position 6,842 of record JBDNBY010000126.1, read on the forward strand.
GGCCAATCTCAAATGGGTTCTCGAAGAATTCGTAAAGGCCTATTTCGAAGTCGACGATGTTGAATTGCGCTTTCGGGCCTCGCATTTCCCATTCACCGAACCTTCTGCCGAAGTGGACATCCGATGCTCTTGGGCTGGCGGTCAGCTCAAAGTTGGCGAAGGGGATGATTGGCTGGAAATCCTTGGCTCTGGCATGGTGCATCCCAAAGTCCTTCACGCGGGCGGTATTGATCCAAATGAATATCAGGGCTTTGCCTTTGGCATGGGGATCGACCGGATTGCGATGCTGAAATACGGCATTCCTGATCTGCGGGCCTTCTTCGATAGTGATCTGCGGTGGCTGCGGCATTACGGCTTCGCCGCGCTCGATATGCCAACATTGCATGGTGGCCTGAGCCGCTAGGAGAGTGTGATGCGCTTGCTCATCGTCGAAGGAAATACCGAACAAATGGTGCAAAACGGGCAGGCGGCCAGCGCAAGCTTCGTCCGCTGTTTCGCGCGGATCAATCCCGATGCGCAGTGCCAGATTGTGAACCCATATCAGAGCACGGATATAAATCTCGACGCAATTGATGGTGCCGTATTCACCGGCGCCGGCGTCTCGTGGTCCACGGATGATACACGGGCCAAGCCGCAGCACGATGTGATGCTGGCTGTCTTTGCCAAAGGGATTCCCGCGTGGGGATCTTGCAATGGGATGCAACTGGCGGCGACGGTCCTTGGCGGCACAGTGGGCGCCTCACCCAACGGTCTTGAAATTGGGGTGGCGCGCCAGACGCGGCGCGCGGGTGCCGAGCATGTCATGCACACCGGCCGCGCGCCGATGTGGGCGGCGCCTTGCGTCCACCGTGATGAAGTACGCAGCCTACCAAACGGGGCCATGTTGACCGCAACCAACGATCATAGCGAGATACAAGCCTTTGTGTACGAGGCAGATGGCATCTCATTTTGGGGTACACAATATCACCCAGAACTGGCCCTCATGGACGTGGCTAGCTATATCACGACACCAAACAGCGTGTTCCAGGAGGCCGCCGACCTTGTCGATGATCTCAATTGTGCAGATGAAGATGAGAACGCCGCCGCGCGCTTGGGCGCCAATTGCGCCGAGCTAGCCTTTGAGGCTCGGACATGCGAATTGATCAATTGGACGCGTTATGTCGAAGAGATGCGCCATAAATGAGTATTTTGAAAACAAAGTTGATATTAGCTGATCCTCTCAACTTTGTTTTTTAAATACTCAAACAACTACAGTATGGCTCTACACCATCGTAAGAGATGGAGCGCCACGGAACTTATGACGGCTCGCAAGGGGCGCAAACTGAAAAGAGGGACACGATGAAATTCACTCTGTCATGGCTCAAAGAGCATTTAGAGACCAACGCGAGCTTGGATGATATTCTATATGCGCTCACAGATTTGGGGCTTGAAGTTGAAGGTGTTGAAAACCCTGCTGAGCGGCTACGCGCCTTTACGATTGGTAAAGTTGTTGAGGCTGAGCAGCATCCGGATGCTGATAAATTGCGCATTTGCCAAGTGGAAACGGATGAGGGGCGCACGCAAATTATATGTGGTGCACCCAATGCGCGGGCTGGTATTACGGTCGTTGTCGCCAAGCCGGG
>JBDNBY010000127.1:0-18815 GCA_039767595.1 Paracoccaceae bacterium
CCGCATCCAGACACTCTAAACTCGTCTCAAGATCGGTCGCGCCGAACGCACCGGCAAAGCTCATTGCCCCAAGGCCAATGGTTGAAATGCGCGGCCCAGCTTGGCCCAAGGTTTGATAGTGCATATCTCTCTGGCTCCGTCGGTGCGGGTGTTATTGGTCCGCTGTAAAACTTGTTTGATACTGATCGCGCAGAATGTTTTTCTGCACTTTACCCATTGTATTGCGCGGCAAAGCATCGAGCACAACATATTTCCGCGGAAGTTTGAACCGCGCCAACACCGCACTGACCGCGCGCTCAATCGCGGCAACGTCAACCTCTTGGCCAACATAAGGTACGATCACGGCCAGCACTGTTTCGCCAAAATCGGGATGAGGGACGCCGATCACAGCGCTTTCTAAAACGCCGGCTTGTTCATCGAGAACCAGCTCAATTTCCTTGGGATAAATGTTGTACCCCCCTGAAATAATGAGGTCTTTGTTGCGTCCAACGATATGAACATAGCCTTGATCGTCAATTTTTCCCAAATCCCCTGTGATAAAAAACCCATCACTGCGCAGCTCGGCCTTGGTTTTTTCGGGCATCTGCCAATAGCCTTTAAACACATTGGGCCCACGTACTTCGATCTGGCCAATCTCGCCCGTGGCAAGGCTGCGGCCTGTGGCGGGGTCAGTGATCTTTACCTCTACATCAGGAAGTGGCAGACCCACAGTGCCCGCGCGGCGTGCGCCATCATAGGGGTTTGACGTGTTCATATTGGTTTCGGTCATGCCGTAGCGCTCTAAAATGCGATAGCCTGTACGCTCTTCAAAGGCCTTGTGCGTTTCGGCCAGCAGCGGCGCAGATCCAGACACAAACAGGCGCATATGCGCAACCACGTCTTTGGTAAATTTTGGCTCGGCCAAAAGGCGCGTGTAAAAGGTCGGCACCCCCATCATCGTGGTCGCTTGGGGCAAGGCGCGCAGCATGTCAGCCACGTCAAATTTGGGCAAAAATATCATCTTGCCCCCCGCCAAGAGCATCACATTTGACGCCACGAAAAGGCCATGGGTATGGAAAATGGGCAAAGCATGCAGCAAAACATCCTCTTCATCAAAGCGCCAATATGACATCAATGTTTTGGCATTCGATAACAAATTGCCTTGGGTCAGCATCGCCCCTTTGGATCGCCCAGTTGTGCCTGATGTATAAAGGAACGCAGCCAAATCATCGGCCGTGCGCTGCGCCGTGGGGTAAACATCTGGCTGCGCCTGAGCGGCCTGCGGCAAGCTGCCCGATCCATCTGCGTTCAGCGTATGCACCTGTGCCTGAAGCGGCGCGGCCATCGCGGCAATCTGATCATGCAACCGCCCATCACACACCACCAATGTCGCACCACTGTTTTCAAGAAAATAGCGTAGCTCATCGGCGGTATAGGCCGTGTTGAGCGGTAAAAAGATAAAGCCCCCCTGCACACACGCCGCATAGAGCGCCAAAGCTTGGGGAGATTTTTCAACTTGTGCCGCGACGCGGTCTCCAGGTTTGAGACCCGCGTGCGCAATGGCATGCGCCATCTGCGCCGCTTGCTTTAAAAACGCATCATGCGTGATCTGCGTCCCATCCGGCAACATAAGAAACACGCTGGTTTTATGGCTATGTTGGCCGAAAAGAGTATCATACAGCGGGTTGGCCATAGTCTTGGTCCTCGTGTCACATCTAAGGTCGCCCCTATGGGGCTAGCTTCCTTCGCGGGGTATCAGGGAAAGCGTCTTCAAAACGATCCGCATGAGCCGCACCCTCACAGGCTTCCTCCCATTACGGTATTGGGCAACCATGTCGCAAGCCCCGGAAAGAGGCACAGCAAAACAATCGCCAGCACCATGCACAGGACAAAGGGAATGGATCCTTGCAAGATCGTCTTGAGTGAAATGTCCGGCGCAATCCCGTTGATCACATAGAGGTTCAAACCGACGGGTGGTGAAATCAATCCGATTTCCATGTTGATCGTCAGCACAACAGCAAACCAAATGGGATCAAACCCAGCGGTTGTCACGATTGGCAACAAAATCGGCGCGGCCATCAAAATCACCGCAACGGGGGGCAAAAAGAAACCTGCAATCAGCAAAAACACGTTGATCGCCAGCATCAATACCCAGCGGTTGACATCCAATGTCCCGATCCACTCGGCAATTGATTGCGTGATGAATAAGGACGACAACATATAGGAAAACACCCCAGCCGCCGCGATGATGAACAAAATCATAACGCTTTCTTTGGTGCTATCGCGCAAAACAACCCATAGGGCCGTCGGCGACCACAGTTTGTAAATGATCACAGCGATCACCATACACATCAAGGCACCAACCGCAGCCGTTTCAGACGGTGTCGCAATCCCGCCGTACATTGCATAGAGCACGCCCAAAATGATCAAAATAAACGGGATCACCCGCGGCAAAATCTCAAACCGCTCCGCCCAAGTATAGCTACGCGATGACATGACGGCCGTGTTGCCAGAACGCCATGTCGAATAAAGCGACCACGCCATGAAAAGTGTGATCAGCAAAATCCCTGGGATCACACCAGCCAAGAACAGCCGCCGAATCGACGTCTCGGTCGCAATGCCATACACGATCATCGTCACCGACGGCGGGATCAAGATCCCCAACGTGCCGCCAGCCGCGATCGATCCAGCCGCAACGCCATCAGGATAGCCGCGCTTGCGCATTTCAGGGATACCCATTTTCCCAATCGCGGCACAGGTCGCAGGGCTAGATCCCGACATCGCAGCAAAGAGCGCACAGGCCCCAAGATTTGAAATCACCAATCCCCCCGGCACCCGGGTCAGCCACCGCTCGAGCGCCTCATATAAATCGGCCCCCGCTCGGGTCGAGGCGATCGACGCGCCCATAATGATAAACATCGGGATAGACAAAAGCGCAAAGTTATCCAACTTGCCAAACAAAATCTCAGGCATCAACTCAAGCGAGCGCATGCCATCAAAGACAATCAAAAATCCACCTGAGACGATTAACAATCCAAGCGCCACAGACACGCCCGAAAACAACACGGCAATTGTGACAAGAGCCACAATACCGCCAAGGACTAAGGGATCCATTAGATATCCTCCAAGCCAAAGGGCCGATCAATGCGCAAAACAAGGGCGACAAAATCTGCGATCAATTGCAAGAGCAGCAATCCAAATCCAACAGGTATCGACAAATACGGAATCCACAGCGGCACCGCCCACACCGTATCAGAGGTCCACCCGCGCTTCATGGCGTAATGCCAGTAATCATAGCCATAAAACAAAAGCACCGCGACGATCCCAATAGAGGCAAGACCCGTCATCACCGCCAAGGCAAATCGCGCTCGCGGCCCAAGCATCAATGGGATCAGCTCGACATTCACATGACCGCGCAGACGTTGAACATAAGGCAGGCCCACGAGGGTCGCCGCGATCACCAGATAGATCACGGCCTCAGTTTGCCAAACCGTTGATCCATTCAGGACAAAGCGCACCACAATCATTTGGCATGTGATGCCCACTGCGGCGACAATCATCGCCGCCGAACACCACCCCGCCACAGTAGAGATTGCAGCAACAGCTTTGAGAAAAAGGTTGTCACCCGTTGGGGCGACCGTCGCGGAAGTTTGGCCAGACATCGAATGCTCTACCCTTTAAAGAAATAAATATACTGAAGGGGCGATGACCCGCACACACAGGTCATCGCATCAGGTGTTGCTTATTCGACGGCCAGCGCCATATCGAGAAGCTCTTGGCCATTCGGCAGATCCTCAACAAACGCTTTGTAGGACGTTTCGGCGGCCAAGGCACGCCACGCATCGAACTCATCGCCTGTCATATTGGCAATCTCAACGCCATTGTCCGCAAACACTTTGGCGGAATTGGCATCCTCCAGCTTGGCTTGTTCGAGGTAATAGGCCTGTGCCTTTGCGGCGCCTGCGCGCAGTGCGGCCTGTTGCTCGGCGCTCAAACCCTCAAATGCGGATTTGTTGATCAGCATCGGCTGATACATGAACCAAAGGGCAAAATCGCCCGCTGGCGTATAGCATTTGACTTGCTCATAAATGCGGTAGGACACAAAAGAGGACGATGACGTATTCGCCGCGTCTAAAACACCTGTTTGCATTGCGTTGTAAATCTCAGATGAAGCCATAGACGCAATTGACGCCCCTGCCCCAGCAAGCATCTGCTCAAACGCTTTGCCAGCCGCGCGAGTTTGCAGACCCGGCATATCATCTGGTGATGTGATGCATTTCTCTTTGCCGACAAAACCGCCTGCAAGATAACCATGCACAAGAACCATCACATCGTCTTGGGCCATGAACTCTTCGAGTTTGGCCATAAACGGCGAGGCACTCAAGCGCGCGGCGTGATCATGGTTTTTGACCAAACCAGGCATCAACGTCAAGTTATAGGCCGGCTGTTGCCCCCTGCATAAGACAACGGCAGTACAGTCATATCAAGTTGGCCGCGGCTGAGCGGTTTATATTGCTCACGAGGTTTAAACAATGATTTCGACGGAAAAATTTTGATGTCTAAATCCACATCAGCTGCGGCTACTTCAGTGGCAACAATTTCCGCAACTTTGTGGCGCACATCGCTTGTTGACCACTGATGCGATAAACGCAGCTCTGTGGCATTCGCAGACACAGCTGTGATGAAAAGCGCCGCCACAGCGCCGCCAAATGTGGTTATATTTTTCATTATAGTCCTCCCTATGCCATCCTTTTCAAACGGCTTAGTCGGGAGTGTAGCTTGCGTCGTCTTTCAGTCAATGGTTTTTGTATACAAAAAAATCAATGTTGAATTGAATATCAAATCTGATATTCAGAATATGTTATGAGTATCCGACACGCAGACAGCATCTCTGAACAACTCGAAGAGTTGATTTTTGACGGCACCTTTGCCAATGGCGACCGCCTTGACGAAGTGCGCCTGTCAGAGCAGTTTGGCGTATCACGCACGCCGCTGCGCGAGGCGTTTCAACGGCTTGCACAATCCAACCTCCTTGAATTGATCCCACGGCGCGGCGCATTTGTACGGCAACCTGGGCCGGCTGAGCTTTTGGAGATGTTCGAAGCCATGGCCGAGATTGAGGCAGCTTGCGGCCGGCTGGCCGCCTCTCGGATCACGCAAGATGCCCTCGACCAAATGCACCATGCCAATGAGCGGTGCAAAGAAGCCATCGAAATCGGAAATCCAGATTTATACTACACGGCCAATAGTGAATTTCACGCGCTGATTTATCAACAATGCGGAAATGGCTATATGGAACAACATGCCATTCATCTGCATCGCCGTCTCAAGCCCTTTCGCCGCCAACAATTGCGCCTGCGCGGACGCATGGCCCAATCTATGGCCGAACATGAAGCGATCTTAGAGGCGCTGAACAAAGGCAACGCCGCTGCGGCACAAAACGCCCTGCGCAACCATGTCGCCGTTCAAGGCGAGAAATTCTTTCATTTGATGTCGAGCTTGAAAAGCGCCGAACATAATAATTGATGTTCAACCGCCGTACCGCACACGGCTGACGGGCGCATGGCAAGGCTAGGGCGTGATGAGCATCGCCCGAAAATCGTTGACGTTGGTCAAGGTTGGCCCAGTGAGAATTTGACTGTCCACTGCGGCAAAAAACCCATGGGCGTTATTGCTATCGAGCTCATTGCGCATATCAAGTCCCGCAGCGCGCGCCTGTGCTGACGTTTCTGGCCCAGCGTACGCGCCTGCAACTTCAGCCGCGCCATCCACACCATCTGTATCACATGCCAGAACATGGATCCCCCGCGCGCCATTGAGCGCCAACGCCGCAGCCAGAACATATTCGGCGTTCGGCCCACCCGTTCCAGCCCCGCGCCGCGTCACAGTGCATTCGCCGCCCGACAGGATCAAAAGAGGACGATCAAGGCCGTTTCGCTGAATATCCATAGCCATCTGCGCATGCTCTTGGGCCAAATCGCGCGCCTCACCTTCGATCGCGTCGCCCAAGATACGCACATCGACATCGCCCGCCAGTGCGGCCGCCGCGTTCAACGATTGACTGGGCGCGGCAATCATATGCATCTCGTTTCGGGCGGACATTTCTATCGGATGGTCAAAGCGCTCAATCGCCGCCATAACATGCGGCGTGATATCGACGCCGCGCCGCTCTAAAATCTCTTTGGCCTCTTGTGCCCCTGTGTGCGATGCCACCGTCGGCCCAGAGGCGATCAAGGATGGATCATCCCCCGGCACGTCTGAAATGAGCAATGACACCACTTGCGCCGGCGCACAGGCCGCGGCCAATCGGCCACCTTTGACCAAAGATAGCGTTTTGCGCACGGTATTGATTTCACCAATCGGCGCCCCGCAGGCGAGCAACTGCGCCGTGATCTCCATCTTATCGGCCAAGCTGACCCCTTCGACAGGGGCACAGAGCAATGACGACCCCCCGCCTGATATCAAGGCAATCACCAGATCATCGGCATTCAGGTCACTGGCCAAATCGACGATGCGCCGCGTGGCGTCCATCCCAGCCTGATCAGGAATGGGATGCGAGGCCGAGGCGATTTCAATCCCTTGTGTGGGCCGCTCATATCCATAGCGCGTGATGACAAGCCCCTCGCAGGGGCCATAATGTCCTTCGACGACCTCGGCCATCCGCGCCGATGCTTTGCCAGCGCCAATAATGATCAAACGGCCAGACGGGCGCGGTGGTAAATATTTAGGCAGTGTGACCATAGGATCCGCGGCCTGAACCGCGGCCATGAAGAGGCTTCGTAAATAGGTGCGGGGATCTTGTATCGTCATTTATTTAAGATAGGTGGTGTAGTCGCTGACCAAAAGATGCGTGGGATCCACATCTTCGATAATATCCGAAAACCGCCCAATGGGTTCACGAAATAGGTTATCGGTTTCGTCATCATTCACAGTAGACACTTCACCAATCAAAACGTCCCCCCCCTCGCCCCAAAAAGCATGCCAATCCCCTGGCATCAATGTGATGCTCTCTCCGGGCATTAGGGTGATCTTTTCGCCCGCTGCATAGGCCTTGCGAATGCCATCGCAATAGACAACGCCGCCGCGGTCTGGGGCAAAGTGTCCTGCATCATCCGAGCCAAACAGCTCAATGATCAATTTGGCGCCGCCTCGATTGATGATGTCTTCGGCCTTGATCACATGGGTGTGCATCGGCGAGAGTTGATCTTGCTTTGAAATGAGCAGCTTTTCAGCATAGCACATACCGCCACCGCGCTGCAGGTCCGCCAACCGCCCATTGCGCAGCGTAAAGAGAAACAGCCCCATCTCATCATACCGCCCAGCGCCATAATCCGTAATGTCCCAACCGCAGCGGGCCTCAATGATATTGCACGCCACGTCGGCCTTGGCCTGAAACTCTTGAGGTGTCCAATAGGCAAAGGGCGGCAAAACAAAGCCAAAGCGCCGGATCATCTCATCGGCTTCGGACATTATCGAATTGATACGAGAGCGTTTCATGCAGCGACCTTCGAGGGGTTTAAAATTTCGATCACCATCGCGGCGGTCCACGTAAATTGGTCCCCGCCGCACGGCTCGCCCGTTATAGGATCATAATACTCGGCAAATCCACTATTTTCGATCAAACGCAAACTATCGTTATCAATTTTGCGGGCCATCGCCTCTTGGCCGGCAACATGGAGGCCATTGGCAATCATATAGTTCACGATCAACCAAACCGGCCCCCGCCAATAGCGTTTTGCATCAAACTGTGGGTCTTGGGGATCATGGCTGGCGACTAAATAAGTGCAATGTTTGGCTTGTTTTTCCAAAGTCGCGGCGATCGCAGCGGCACGCGCGTGCGGAATGGGGGCAAAGGCGGCCAACAGCCCGCCAATAGATGGGCTATCGAGGAGGCACTCAGACACACGGTCATAACATGTATACTGGCCCAGCGCCTCGTTCCACAAGCTGTCCAGCGCCGTGATCCCGCGCTCGAGCTGCGCCAAAGAGCTTTGGGCGATGTCCTCTTGGCCCAATGCCTTGGCCAAAGCCGCCACTTCTGCCACGGAGCGCAGCAAAATGCCGTTAAATCCAGGATCCACGATCTGAAAGGGCGAGGCATCATGCAATTTCGAATTATCCCAGTTCAAGTTGCGGAACGTTTGCACAAGCCAAATGTACCGCTCGTATTGCGCTTGGGTCGGGCGATGTTCGGGATTGGCGTGCTGCGTATCGCGGCGCACAAACGGCGCGACGCCCTCAGTTGGCACGCGCGAGAACGCATCATCCCAATCCACCGAATTATCGCGGCCAGATTCCCACGGGTGAATAATCGCCACTAGACCCGAAGCTTTGGGATCGCGATTGGCATAGAACCATTCGTGCCATTTGAACACTTTGGGCAACAGGGCCAGCGCACGTTGGGCGGCCGCCTTTTTGTTTTGGCTGCGCTCATAGAGGCTCTTGATCGCAAAGCCGGCCACCGCAGGCTGCGTTATCCCTGATGTGGGGATCGGACGGTTTGTGCCCCACACCCCGGGCCCAGGAAAATACCCATCATCCTCTTTGTGGAAAATGATATGGGGCACCATGCCATCATCCCATTGATGATCGAATAATGTTTCGATCTCTGTCCACGCGCGATCTTCGTTCAAATGGCTTTGACCCAGAGCCGTCAGGCAGCTGTCCCAATTCCACTGAAATGGATAAAGGCCATGCGTCGGAACGGTATATGTCCCCAAATCATTTGTCTTGAGGATATGGGCCGCTTTTTGAAGTAACGCTTGTGTCATCTTAAACTCCTCCTAGCCACGAATGGCGTGTGATGTGTTTGGATCGAACCACCGAATGCGATCCAACTGCGGCGCAAGATGCACGATGTCCCCTGCGCGAATGGCCAGATCACTATCCAAAACGGCGCGAAATAGATTGCCCTCGACATCGCAGGTCACAAGCAAATGCGCGCCGAGCGGCTCGACCACTTTGGCCGTGGCGGTGATGCCCGTTTCCGATGGGGTCATGTCCTCGGGGCGGATGGCAAATTCAATCGCGTCTTTGTCGCTATGCGGTCCGGCAAACCGGCATCCGGCCACCGTCCATTGCCCCCCTTCAGCGGCATGCGCCGGTAGGAAATTCATCGGCGGATTGCCAATAAAGCCCGCGACAAATTTCTCGGATGGGTTTCTGTACACTTCAACAGGGCTGGCATTTTGTGCAATGCGCCCTTGATGCATCACACTGATGCGATCGGCCATCGACATCGCCTCGACTTGGTCATGCGTGACATAGATGGCAGTGGTTTTACTTTCGGCCAAAACGCCCTTGAGTTCTGCGCGCATTTCCATCCGCAACAGAGCATCCAAATTCGATAGCGGCTCGTCCATTAATATCACGTCAGGCTCCATCGCGAGGGCGCGCGCCACGGCAACCCGTTGACGTTGCCCACCAGATAATTCGCCCGAATAGCGCGAGAGCAATTGTTCAATATGCATCAATTCAGCCGTGCGGCGCACGCGGCGATCCACCTCGGCATTGGGCAGCTTTTGCATCCGCAGGCCAAAGCCGATATTCTCAAACACCGTTAAATGGGGAAACACCGCATAGTTTTGAAACACCATCGCAATACCGCGATCTTTCGGCGAGAGGTGATCAATCCGCCGGCCGCCGATCCAAACTTCGCCCGATGAGGCCGTCTCCAACCCCGCAATGATCCGCAGCAGTGTGGATTTACCGCATCCAGATGCCCCAAGCAGGACCATGAACTCTTGATCATGGATCGTCAGGTTGATGTTATCCAACGCTTGGTAATTCCCAAAGGATTTTGCGATGTTTTTAATTTCGATTTCAGCCATGATAACTGTCCTAAACCCTTAAACTAACTAGCGATTGGCAATGCCCCACATCGCGAAAAGATATTTGCGCACGGCAAAGATAAAAACCAACGCCGGCACCACGAGGATGAACCCCCCTGCAAATTTCAAATGCAGCGGCGAGGTATCCAAATTCTGAAGCAAGAAGGCCGTCAGTGTCCGATTTTCGATGGTCAACACAGCAGCGGCAAAGACCTCATTCCATGATATAACAAAGGCAAAAATCGCCGATGCTGCAATCCCAGGAAGGATCAGCGGCAACACCACTTTGGTAAAGGCCGTGAACCGCGTGCAGCCCAATGTCCAAGCTGCCTCTTCTAACTCAATCGGAATGCCCGAAAACAACGAAAACGTGATCAACACGGAAAACGGCAAGGCCAAGGTCGTATGGATCAAGGCCAAGCCAAAGATCGTGTCGTCAATCCCCGTGCGAATAAACATCACCGCCAACGGCAATGCCAAAAGCGGCAGTGGAAAGGCGCGCGTCAGAAGGATCAAGAACCGAAAGGTTTCCTTGCCCCTAAACTCAAATCGCGACAGCGCATAGCCCGCGGGCGCCCCAAGGAGAATTGACAACACCATAGTGATCGACGCCACGAAAATCGAGTTTTTCAGCGCGCTCAACATCCCTGCGAAATTGGCAAAAAACGTCAGGCTGCCGAGGTCGAACTCGGGCACAAATGATTTCGGAAAGGCATTCACCGCCTCGGGCGACGACAATGTATTGATCAGTAGAAAATACAGCGGCACCAACACCCATGCACATAGCAGGACAACACCGCTCACGTAGACAAACCGACCCGCCGAATGAGATTGAGACGTCGCAGCCATTACACCGATGCTCCCTTTGGAACGCGCAAGACGCGCAAGATGACCACGGTGGATGCGATGGAAATCCCAAGGATGATCAACGCAATCGCCGCAGCCGCGCCGCCATTGAGCAGCTCGAATTGATATTGATACGTCTCGCCCATAAGCACGGGGAACAATGTGCCCCCCAAGGCCTGAACCACGGCGAACACTTCAAAGGCCAAGATCACGCGCAAGACCAATGCCGTTGACAAAGATGGACGCAACAGAGGCAAGGTGATCCGCGTAAACCGCTTCCACGGCCCTGCGCCAAAAACTTCGGCCGCCTCATAATATTCTTTGGGGATCAGACCAATTCCTGCGACCAAAATAACAAGCATAATGGCCGTGGCGCGCCAAATCTCGGCCAATGCAATGGCGACAAATACAAGAGTTGGGGATTGATAGCTGATCAAATGCGTCGGACGATCAATCAATCCCATGCCCTGCATCATTGAATTGAGAAAGCCGGATTGCTCAAAAATCGCCAACCAAATGATGCCCGCAGCCAAATCTGAAATCCCAAGCGGGATCGTCCAGACATAAAGCACCATGTCGCGGCCCTTTTTCATATTGCTGACCATCGTGGCCATCAATAGCGCAAGAGCCAACTGCACTGGTACAACGGCCGCCGCCAGAAGAAGGGTATTTTTAAACGACGTTGGAAATTTCCAATGGCTGGTCACTTTGGTGAAATTATCAAAGGTGAACCCTGCGCCTGTGGTGAAGGCTTGCTGTGCCACTAAAACAAATGGGTAGAGGAAAAAGATGCATAAAAACACTGTCACCGGAAGGATCAGAAGATAAGGCAGAGTCCGAGTGTGCATGGAATTGATCCACTTTCCAGTTTAACAAGATGCAAGAAGGATACAGAGATCCTTAGGCCACATAAAGCGGCCTAAGGACAGATATTTATTTACTCAACAGGGCATGGGCCATCAGAGGCGGCATCTGGCGCCCAGCACGGCGCGCCGCTTTCATCCATGATCGCCTGAAGGCGGACCTTGTGCTCGTCCAAGACCATACGGATATCCTGACCACCCAAAACGATACGTTCAAATGTTTCGGTATACAGCTGGCTGAATTCGCCGCCCAACGACCCTAGACCCGCAGGTAGCAGCCCTGGGTTCGCATCCGCCGATCCGGACATTTTCGCAACGGCGCCGCCGGCCGCTTGAACCGCGGGTGGCAGATCGCCGGGCAACGCAACGTCCACAACTGGGAAGAAGTTCGTTGCACGCAATGTTGCGATTTGTGTCTCAGGCTTTAGCATGTGCTGCACCAACGCTTTGGCCGCATCCATGTCTGGTGCTGTGCGCGGAATAGCGACCCCTGCAATCACAGGCATAAACCCGCGTCCGGTTGGGCCAGCGGGTGCTGGGAAGGCGACAAAATCATCTGGACGCTCATTGAACGCACCCGCAAGACGCGAGGTGTGATCAAAGGCGATCCACGCATCCCCGCTCAACAACTGCTCTTGCAAGAATGAGAAGTTTGTCGATGCTGGGTTTGTCACGGCCCAAAGCTCGCGCATTTTCTCCCACGCTGTCACCGCCGCATCAGAGGCAAACGTGCGCACGACACCGTCGGTGTATGAAGGGTAAAGATAGCCTTGGAAGAAGCGGTGCTTCAAACCTTTGGGGCCGGCAGGGAAACCAAATTTCGCCTCGCCTGTGGCCTCTTTGATATTGCCTGCCCAAGCGATCAATTGATCATAGGTCAAGGCATCGATATCGGCACCTTCGGGCAAATACGGCAGCGCCTCTTTGCTGGCGGCCATGATATAGCTGGCCTGCATCCAAGGGATATACTGCATATTGTCGGTACCAAGCATCGCAAGGCCGTTGAATGTATCAGACGCTGAGGCGCCCAGACCGTCCAAATCTACCAAATCCGCCGGATCCATCGCCGAGAAGTCACCATGGAGCGCGCCAAGAACGCCAATTGAACCAGAGTTCGCCTGCAGCTCAGCATTCAAACGCGTCAACCATGGGCCACCGTCGTTTGGTTGGTAATCGACATCCCCCGCACCAGCGAGAACTTGCTCGCGCATCGCCTGCGCCTCTTCGACGGGCTTGGCTTGCGTTGACCAAAAGAGCACATCCGCCGTTGCGGCTGTGGCCCCTATCATCAAGGCCAGAGCAGAGACTGCCCCAGTTAATCTTTTCATATTCATTGTGTTTCCTCCCAGTTGAACCTTCGGCCTGTTGCACCGAATGGCGGAACGCTTTGGCGACTCGCATTTGTGGCCGCTCTACTTTGAATAATGGTATAACGTTATATCATTTGTAAAGAAATTTTTAAAAAACTCAGCATAAATTTTTTTTAATCCTATATTTTTATTGATTTATTTCGTAAAATTTTGTAATTTTTTCAAAAGATCGTTATACCAGAATTATGAAAATGCCCCAAAAACCAACATTGCAAACCGTCGCGAGCAAGGCCGGCGTCTCGATCGCCACGGTGAGCCAAGTGCTGCGAGGGACAGGGCGAATTTCGGCCAAAACGCAGAAAAAAGTCATGGATGCCGTGAAGGCGTTGCAATATGTGCCCGACGGGCGCGCCGCCTCTATGCGGTCGGGTCAAACGCGCGAAATTGGGATGATCATTCACTTTTTGTCCAACCCATTTAACGCCGAATTGATCTCGGGCGTCAGTGATACGCTTGAGAAAGACGACTACCTTGTCTCTGTCCTTGACTCCCAAGACGACGTGCATCGCCAACGCCGCAACCTTGAGGCCTTTATCCGAAGCTCGCGCGGCGGTCTATTGTGGGTGCCTGCGGCGAACACTCCGCTTGAGACCCTCGATCTCCTCAAAACACACAGGCTCCCGGTCGTTACGTTTTTACGCGGCGCGTATGAGGGGCAATTTGATCATGTCGGTATTCAAAATGAAAATGCCACATTGGCGGCCACAGATCACTTGATCAATCTCGGCCATTCAAAAATCGCGTATTTCGGTGGGATTGGATCCAGTGATACGCGCCTCAACCGTATTGATGGATATAAGAAATCGCTGCAAAATCACGGCCTGTCGTTCTCATTAATTTGGGACGCCAAAGATGACAAAGTCTCTGGCCTCAATGCCATGTTGCACCTACGCCAAGAGCACCCAGAGGTCACTGCCATTGTGTGCAACGGTGATGTGGTTGCACTTGGCGCGTGTCACGCGCTGCGGCGTCTGGGGCAAATGCCGGGCAACGAGGTGTCTGTAATCGGCTTTGACGATATTCAAGACGCCTCGACAGCGACACCGCCCCTGTCCACCGTCGCCATTGAGCCGTATAATTTCGGTGTCAAACTAGCACAGGTTCTAATCCATAGATTAAAGGAACCGGCCTCGCCAACGGCGACGACCCTCCTTCCCTACCACCTCAAGATCCGGGACACGGCACGGGCCGTGCGCAATGCGTAAGCCCGCCGGTGTGTGGCATTTTGTTTGACCACCTTCCCCCTTGGGCTAAGCTTTTCGCATTCTCAGGGCGGGGCGAAACTCCCCACCGGCGGTCATAGCCCGCGAGCGCCATCTTTGTTTAGATGGGTCAGCAGACACCGGTGAAATTCCGGGGCCGACGGTCATAGTCCGGATGGTAGAGAATGGAGCAGCCAGGCGCATGTCTGGTTGTTTTGACGCTCTGGGATTCTGTCGTTTAGAAAGGACTTAGAGAAATGACAAAATCCCCAAAAATCGCCTTCCTCAAGGCGCGCTGGCATGCAGACATCGTTGATCAATCCCTCGTCGGCTTTCGGGAGCGGCTGGACGAATGCGGCACTTGTCCTGCTGTTTTGGCCGCCACAGTCTTAGAATTTAACGTGCCCGGCGCATTTGAAATGCCGCTTCTGGCGCAAAAGCTCGCTCAAACTGGTGAGTATGATGTGATCGTTGCGGCGGCATTGGTCGTGGATGGCGGCATTTACCGGCATGACTTCGTGGCACAAAGCGTGGTGACGGGTCTCATGGATGTCGGATTGAAAACTGGGGTGCCGATCTTGTCGGTTTCGTTGACGCCCCACCATTTCCAACCCTCGGACGAGCATATCACCTTTTTCAAAGAGCATTTCGTCAAAAAAGGACGCGAGGCCGCCGATGCGGCGATTGATGTGCTTCGGCTCTATGGTCAAATGGACGCGCCACTGACCCACGCTGCGGCGTAAAACATCCACTTGGGCGGCGGCGTGTAGAGCCCTATTTATGCGCCCCAAATCTCGCGGCAACGTGATGCTCAAAACCGAGGGTCGTGCAACCGTCTGTACCACGTATCCTCCCCTGCTGTCAGCCTTGTCGGGAGCATCTTTCACTGCTACGCTTTGCCCACATGCTGCGGGCGAAGCGGCCAACAACAGGAGTGCGACATGCGCGTTTTATTCACAGGTGGCAGCGGCAAGGCGGGCAAATGGGCGATCCAGCATTTGTTGGACCAAGGCCACCACGTCGTCAACTTGGACAAAGTGCCATCGGGCTTGGACTGTCCAGAACTCATCGTCGATCTATGCGATGCCGGCCAAGTGATTGGCGCCATGTCCCAATTCGTTGATGGCGCTGAGTTGGATACAGGCCAAGGCGTGCCCGTCTATGATGCAGTTGTCCATTTCGCCGCGATCCCCCGCGTGATGATTGGCACGGATGCGGAATGCTTTCGGCAAAATACGATAACCACATATAATGTGATTGAAGCGGCGGTGAAACTGGGCGTGCGCAAAATCATCTTTGCCAGCTCTGAGACCACCTATGCGATCTGTTTTGCAGATGGCGAAGTGAAGCCAGATTTTGTGCCGGTCGATGAAACCCATCCGACCATTCCCCATGATAGTTATGCGATGTCCAAAGTGTGCAATGAAATGACTGCCCGCTCTTTTCAGGCGCGCACCGGCGCCGATATATACGGCCTACGGATCAATAACGTGATCGAGCCGCATGAGTATGCGCAGACCTTCCCCGCCTTTATGGCCGATCCCGCTTTGCGACGCCGCAATATCTTTGCGTATATCGATGCGCGGGATCTGGGGCATATGGTGGATTGCTGTTTGAAAACGGATGGTTTGGGCTATGAGGTGTTCAACGTATCCAATGACGATATGTCGGTCGACCTCACCTGCGACCAAGTGATCGAGCAGTTCTACCAAGGTGTTGAGCGGCGCGGCGCTATGGAGGCGAATGAAACGTTCTTCTCGAACAAAAAAGCCAAGACCATGGTTGGATTTCAACCCAAACATTCGTGGCGAGATGTTCTCTCGTGAAATAACCCGCTCACCAACGCGTAAAGTGCCGTTGAACACCATCGAATGATGTTCAACGGTCCATAGATTACGCGGCGCTCTGCTCTACAGATTTCGCACCGGTCATATACGCAACAGCGTCTGACATCTCGTGCTGCTTGGGGTCGATGACCGTCAGCCGTTTTCCCAATCTATGCACATGGATCCGGTCGCAGACTTCAAACACATGAGGCATGTTGTGGCTGATCAAAATGATCGGAATGCCGCGCGCTCTGACATCTTGGATCAGATCAAGAACACGGCGGCTTTCCTTGACGCCCAGCGCCGCGGTCGGCTCATCCAAGATAATCACTTTGGATCCAAAGGCCGCGGCACGCGCCACAGCGACCCCTTGGCGTTGCCCGCCAGATAGAGTTTCGACCGCTTGATTGATGTTTTGAATGGTCATCAACCCCAGCTCAGAGAGTTTCTCGCGGGCGAATTCCTCCATTTTACGCTTATCCAGTTGGCCAAAGACTTTGCCCATGATCCCGGGTTTGCGCAGCTCGCGGCCCATAAACATATTGTCGGCAATCGAAAGCGCGGGGCTCATGGCCAGCGTTTGGTACACCGTTTCGATACCTTGACCGCGCGCTTCAATCGGAGAGCTGAACGACACTTTTTTACCGTCTAAAAAGACCTCTCCTTGATCGGGGATCACCGCGCCACACAGCGCTTTGATCAAAGTAGATTTCCCTGCACCATTGTCGCCAATCACGCCAAGAATTTCACCAGGCATCAATTCGAAATCGCAATGATCCAGAGCTGTCACGCGGCCATAGCGTTTGACCAAATTATGCGCTTTGAGAATGGGTTCCATTATGCAGCCACCTTTCTAATCCATTGATCCACAGCAACAGCCGCAATAATCAGCAAGCCAATCAATAGGAACGTCCATTGCGCATCGGCCCCCAAGAGGCGTAACCCCAACGTGAACACACCGACGATCAGCGCACCAAAGAGCGCCCCTAAAATCGAGCCGCGCCCTCCAAACAAAGAGATGCCCCCAATCACCACCGCCGTGATGCTTTCAATATTTGCCAGCTGACCAACTGTTGGAGAAATCGAGCCGATCCGCCCGATCATCGCCCAACCGGCAAAGGCACAAATGAGGCCCGAAATCAGGTAGACAGACATCAAAGTCCGCTTGACGTTAACGCCCGCCAACTCGGCCGCATCAGGATCATCCCCAACCGCGTAAACATGCCGGCCCCACGCAGTTTGCCGCAGCGCATAGGCCAATACAGCCATCAAAACGAGCATGAAAATCACACCCAGCGTCAAAGTAGCCCCGCCCATTTTGAACTTAGTGCCAAAAATTTGCAAAAGCGGCGCTGATTTTTCGATGTCGGTACTTCTGATCGTTTCATTGGCAGAATATAGGAAATTGGCCGCAAGAACGATCTGCCATGTCCCCAAGGTCACAATAAACGGTGGGAGCTTCATATACGCCACGAGCCAGCCGTTGATCGCACCGCAGGCCATCCCAACGCCCAGACCGCAAACAACGGCGACTTCGACAGGCAGGCCGTAGCGGAACGTAAATTGCCCCATCACCACAGAGGACAGCACCATAATCGCGCCGACGCTCAAATCGATCCCTGCGGTCAAAATAACCAGGCTTTGCGCCGCCGCCACAATGCCAACAATTTGAACTTGTTGCAAAATAAGGGTCATCGCAAAGGGAGAGAAAAACCGTTGGCCAATGAGAAGGCCAAACAAGATAATGGACGCAACAAGAACGATCAGAGGAACAATCGCAGGATTGACATGAAGGGCATGCTGAATGCGTCCGCCGATGCCTTTTTGCGTGTTCTCAAACTCTGCGACCGTCTCATCCGAAGCTGAGAGAGCCGTTTCAAAGTCTTTTTCTGTACTGCTTTGTGACATACGTCCTCCTGTTGGCGCGTCGATGTGCCTGTGCATTTATAAATCTTAGCACGTATTCTATGGGGTCTTGTGATGCTGTCAAACGCATCAGACAAAATAAAAGGGGAAGGCACATGAAGTGCCTTCCCCCGCGCAATGGGTTAACTTAGCCCCAGCATAGCTCGAGACCTTCGGCAGACGAGATCGACGGCACGCCATCAACCGGTGCGTCCGTGACCAAGGCAACACCTGTGTCAAAGAAGTCTTTGCCAGGTGTGTTCTGTGGCTTTTCGCCACCATCGGCCCATGCCTTGACCGCTTCAACGCCCAAGGCTGCCATCAACAATGGGTACTGCTGAGATGTTGCACCCAGCTCACCATCGGCAACCGCTTGAATACCTGGGCAACCACCATCGACGGAAACGACGATCACATCATCCGTTTTGCCAAAATCCTTGAGCGTTTCATAAGCGCCCGCCGCCGCTGGTTCGTTGATTGTATAAAGAACGTTCGTGTCACCATCCATCGTCAGGAGGTTTTCCATCGACTTGCGACCGCCTTCTTCATTGGCGTTGGTCACTTCGTTATTGACGATGCGCGCATCCGTTTCATCACCCCATTTTGCCGGATCGGCAAGATCAATGCCGAAGCCTTGGAGGAAGCCTTGGTTACGTAGAACGCCAACAGTTGGTTGTGACACGTTGATATTCATCATGCCGATTTTCGCAGTGGACGTATCACCAATGGTACCAGCGGCCCACTGACCAATTAATTCGCCCGCAAGGAAGTTATCCGTTGCGAATGTGGCGTCTGCCGCATCAATCGGCGACAAAGGCGTGTCGAGCGCGATGACCAAAAGGCCAGCGTCGCGCGCTTGCTTAACAGCTGGCACAATCGAAGATGTGTCCGACGCCGTCAGCAAAATACCCTTCGCACCATCCAAGATGCATGTTTCGATGGCTTGAACCTGTGTCTCGTGGTCACCGTCGATTTTGCCGGCGACTGATTTTAG
>JBDNBY010000128.1:0-13476 GCA_039767595.1 Paracoccaceae bacterium
GCCGGAAAGGCGCCATCGCCGGGCAGCAGTAGGTAATCTGCAGATGCGATCACATCGGCATCATCCGTGACAATAACCTCGCGGTTCCCCAACTCATCGGCGACTTTGGCAAACGCCTTTTCAGCGGAGTGCAAGTTACCGCTGTCGTAATCCACAATGACGATCTTCATGAGTTAGAGCATGCCTTTGGTCGAGGGGATCGCCCCATTGGCGCGCGGATCCATTTCAACCGCTTGGCGCAAGGCGCGGGCCACGGATTTGAACGTCGCCTCAACGATGTGGTGGCTGTTGAACCCGTGCAGCTGATCGATATGCAGCGTGAGGCCGCCATGCGTGCTGAGCGCTTGAAAGAATTCGCGCGCCAGCTCGGTGTCAAATGTGCCAATTTTCGGCGTGGGCAGGTCAACGTTCCAAATCAAAAATGGCCGGCCGGAGAAATCCAGCGCCGTGCGGATCTGTGCGTCATCCATTGGTAGTAGGCAGCTGCCATAGCGATGCGTGCCCGCCTTATCGCCCATCGCCGCAACAAGGGCTTGGCCCAAGGCGATGCCGGTATCCTCAACAGTGTGGTGATCGTCGATGTGCAAATCGCCTGTCGCGCTAATCTCCATATCAATCATCGAATGGCGCGACAATTGATCGAGCATGTGGTCAAAAAAACCAATGCCCGTTGAAATGTTGCGCGACCCTGTGCCATCTAAATTGACGCTCACAGATATGTCTGTCTCATTGGTTTTGCGTGAAATGCTGGCGCTGCGCATGTCTATCCTCGTTTTGCTTGGGGCCGTTATACCCTGCAACGGGGCGGACGGCTAGATATAGATTTTCTCTCACTCATAGGCGGCGATCACCTCGTCCAAGCTGGCATAGTGGTCGCGATATTCAAATGATCCAAATTGCCCCCCAATGCGCACTGCGATGTAAAACACGCTGGCCAGGGTCAACGAGAGGGCAACGACAAAGGGCATGGCAATGAGATCAAGAGGCACAAAGCGTGACACGCGTTTATAGTCCCACGCATCACGGAGCATGGCCGCGTAGAATTTCCAATCACAGCGCGCGCGATCCCATCGATCCCCACCAACCACATAGCCAAAATCATGATGGCGCCATGAGGCTGTTTTGAAAAACCAACTGGCCTGTTTGGTGATGAATTGGCGCAGCTTGGCCGGAAACCAATAGGGGCCAAGGCCATTGCCGAAATTGAGTTGTTGTGCGGGGGTGAGGTCAGAAAACTTAGGCCGCGGCATGGTAAAATAGTCCGTTAAATCTGAGGTAAAGCTATAAAATAGATCTAAAGATATCAATAATGCACCGTACGTTGCGCCCGAGTTGATGGGCGCCGCGGTGATCACTCAATCTGCAATATAGGCATGTTTGGAGCGGGCGATGAGATTCGAACTCACGACATTTACCTTGGCAAGGTAACGCTCTACCCCTGAGCTACGCCCGCGTCCTTTGGGTAAGGGGCTTCTAATAAGATCGCCCGAGCGCTGCAAGAGAAAAATGCACCCTTGCAGCGGAATTTTTCAGCGGAATATGTGTAGGCTTTATTCTAGCTCGATCAATGCACTGCGATCGCGCGGCTGGTCATAGCCCGTTTCTAGCATATAGAGCGCCGTGTGCCCCAAAAGCCCAATCGTCAAGAGGCCAATGGGAAAGATCGTCAGGATCATACCGGTAAACCGGCCTTTGCTCTGGGCGCTTTTGAGGCCGTTGCGATGGGCAAGACGACCCACCAAAAAGCTGACGGCAAAAAGGTGCAAGACAAATGCCGGCGTGCCCATCAGTTCAGCCGTCAACATTAAGACCAAGCCAAGCGGCACAAATTCGTTGAAATTTGCATGTGCGCGAATGACCCGCGTCGCGGCCTCTTCGCCATTATCGCCGAAGTTAATTTTTAATTCTCTGCGAATGCCAATTACATCGAATGTCATTTTAAGATAGAGCAGGGCAAAGAGCGCGGCGTAAAAGCTTGTTATAATGGGGTAAATCATGTTGGGAATCCTTAGTGAATTAAATCTACGGCCCCATAGTTCTATGAGTGCCGCGTGAGAGGGGGTAAAGGTCAAAGGCGCAAGGCATCTCGCGCCTTTGGTCTATCGCGTTTTATTCGATCTCGATCAACAGATCCTTGGCGTCAATCTGGCCGCCGATGGTGGCATGGACCGCTTTGACAGTGCAATCGCGCTCTGCGTGCAGGCCGGTTTCCATTTTCATCGCCTCGATCGTCAAGAGAAGATCGCCCTCTTTGATCGATTGTCCTGCACTCACGGCGACAGAGGCCACGACACCGGGCATGGGGGCGCCAATGTGATTGGGGTTGCCCAGCTCTGCTTTGGGTTTTTGCGCTGTTGTGGCTTTGACCATACGGTTGGGCACGCGGATTGTGCGCGGCTGACCGTTGAGTTCAAAGAAGACTTTGACCTCGCCATTCTCATCCGTGTCCCCCACGGCAATGAGGCGAATTTCAAGGGTTTTTCC
Organism: Paracoccaceae bacterium; assembly: GCA_039767595.1. Lineage (GTDB taxonomy): Bacteria > Pseudomonadota > Alphaproteobacteria > Rhodobacterales > Rhodobacteraceae > JBDNBY01. The sequence goes on from JBDNBY010000128.1 coordinate 2,485, forward strand.
TGGATCAATCTCGGCGGTGATTTCATCGCCTGGATCCATCCCATAAAAGAAGTTGAGCGTTGGCAATGTGCGCACAGGGCCATAGAGTTCATGGCGCGTAGCATAGTCGGTAAAGACTTTGGGATACATCAGATATCCCGCCAGATCCTCATCATCAATGAGCTTGCCATCCAACTCGCCGCTGAGCTGTGCGCGCGCTGCCTCTAGATCAAGATCGGGCACAGATGCGCCGGGGCGATGGGTGATCGGTGTTTCGCCTTTGAGGGCTTTGGCTTGGATCGCCGCGGGGAAGCCGCCTGGAGGCTGACCAAGATTGCCGCGCATCATATCAATAACGGAGTCGGGGAAGGCGACATCGCGATTGGGATCCTCGACATCCGCACGGCTGAGACCCTGCGATACCATCATCAGGGCCATGTCGCCGACCACTTTGGACGAGGGGGTCACTTTGACAATATCGCCGAACATTTGATTGACGTCAGCATAGGTCTGGGCGACTTCGCCCCAGCGTTCCTCGAGGCCAAGGCTGCGGGCTTGGGTCTTGAGGTTGGTGAATTGACCGCCGGGCATTTCGTGCAAATACACCTCAGAGGCGGGGCTGGAGACACCTGCCTCAAACGCGGCATATTGCTGGCGCACTTGTTCCCAATAGGCTGACATTTTGCGAATTTCGCCAATATCAAGCCCTGTGTCACGATCCGTGTGGCGCAGCGCCTCGACAATCGATCCCAAACATGGCTGAGATGTGCCGCCTGAAAAGGCATCCATCGCCGCATCAATCGCATCCACACCCGCATCTGCGGCGGCGAGAATAGTGGCGGCTGAGGCGCCCGATGTGTCATGCGTGTGGAAATGCAGCGGCAGGCCGATTTCCTCTTTGAGGGCTTTGACCAACACCCGCGCGGCGGCGGGTTTCAAAAGGCCCGCCATGTCCTTGAGGCCAATAACGTGCGCGCCGGCGGCCTGCAGCTCTTTGCCCATTTCAACATAGTATTTCAGGTCATATTTGGACCGCTGTGGATCCAAAACATCACCCGTATAGCAAATCGTGCCTTCGCACAGCTTGCCAGCCTCTTGGACGGCATCCATGGCCACGCGCATGTTTTCCACCCAGTTCAGACTATCAAACACGCGGAACACATCGACGCCCGTCTCGGCGGCTTGTTTGACAAAAAACTGCACTACATTGTCGGGGTAGGTCGTGTAGCCCACACCATTGGCCCCGCGCAATAGCATTTGGGTCATGATATTGGGAACGGCCACCCGAATATCGCGCAGGCGTTGCCATGGGCATTCTTGCAAAAAGCGATAGGCAACATCAAAGGTCGCGCCGCCCCAGCATTCAAGGCTAAAGAGCTGTGGCAGTTGGCTGGCATAGGCCGGAGCTGCCTTGATCATATCGATCGAGCGCATGCGCGTCGCCAGTAACGATTGGTGCCCGTCGCGCATCGTTGTATCGGTCAAGAGCAACTGTTGCTGCGCCAGCATCCAATCGGCCACAGCCTTTGGCCCATCGCGATCTAGGATTTGCTTTGTGCCCTCGGGCACCTCCATATGATGGGCGGGGATTTTAGGGGCTTTGAATTCCGCCGGCGGCATGACGCGGTCTTTGACTTCGGGATGTTCATTGACCGTAATATCCGCCAGATATGTCAGGACTTTGGTCCCGCGGTCGCGCCGCTTGGGGAAATCAAACAGATCGTTGGAGGTGTCGATGAATTTCGTTGTATATTCATTTGACAAAAACGTCGGGTGCCGCAGCAGGTTCTCGACAAAGGCAATATTGGTCGATACGCCGCGAATACGGAACTCGCGCAAGGCCCGATCCATCCGCGCAATCGCCTTTTGCGGTGTGGGCGCCCATGCCGTGACTTTGACCAACAGCGAATCGTAATAGCGCGTGATCACCCCGCCAGAATAGGCCGTGCCGCCATCAAGACGAATGCCCATGCCCGTGGCACTGCGATAGGCGGTGATGCGGCCATAATCGGGGATAAAGTTGTTTTGCGGATCCTCTGTTGTGATCCGCGTTTGTAGCGCATGACCATTGAGGACGATATCCTCTTGGCGGGCCATGCCAGTGGCCGCGGCCAAGGGTTTCCCTTCGGCAATAAGGATTTGCGCTTGGACAATGTCGATGCCTGTGACTTCTTCGGTGACGGTGTGTTCGACTTGGACGCGCGGGTTCACTTCGATGAAATAGAATTCACCACTGTCCATATCCATCAAGAATTCCACAGTGCCCGCACATTCATAATTCACATGGGCACAGATTTTCCGCCCAAGTTCGCAGATTTCTGCGCGCTGGGCGTCGCTGAGATAGGGGGCAGGGGCCCGCTCGACCACTTTTTGATTGCGCCGCTGGACCGAACAATCGCGTTCCCACAAGTGATAGATTTCGCCATGTTTGTCGCCTAGAATTTGCACTTCGACGTGGCGCGCGCGCAAGATCATCTTTTCCAGATAGCCCTCGCCATTGCCAAAGGCCGCCTCGGCCTCGCGGCGCCCTTCGAGGACTTTATCCTCAAGCTCGTCCGGCCCGTTGATCGGACGCATGCCGCGCCCGCCGCCGCCCCAAGACGCCTTGAGCATCAAGGGATAGCCAACGGCCGCGGCCTCGGCGCGAATGGCATCCATATCATCGCCCAACACTTCGGTCGCGGGGATCACAGGCACACCTGCGGCAATCGCCACGCGGCGCGCCGACGATTTGTCGCCCAAGGCACGCATTGTCGCGGCTTTAGGGCCAATGAATGTGATGCCCTCGCGCTCGCACGCGTCGACCAATTCGGGGTTTTCAGACAAAAGACCATAGCCAGGGTGGATCGCATCGGCGCCGCTCTCTTTGGCGACGCGCATGATTTCCTCAATCGACAGATAGGCGGCCACGGGGCCAAGACCTTCGCCAATGCGATAGGCTTCATCCGCTTTGAACCGATGCAGGCCAAGCTTGTCCTCTTCGGCGAAAACGGCAACGGTTTTTTTGCCCATTTCATTGGCCGCCCGCATAATACGGATTGCGATTTCGCCTCTATTGGCAATCAAGATCTTGGAAAATTCGGTCATGCGCCTACCTCTTATGGTCGATTTGTGCGATAGAAGAGCGTATCGGTCACAGATGTGCAAGCGGCTTTGCGGCGCAACCTATGATCTGCGCCGATCGGGCGCAGTTTGACTTGCAAAGCGTAGAACAATGTGAGAACAAAGTGCGATCCTGCGCAACAATCATAAAGGCGAGATATGTCTGAGACTACACAAAATTCGTTGTCCCTGTCTGCGCAGGCGATGGGTGTTCGCGCGCCCTCTTATTTAGATGACCTCAATCCCGCCCAACGCGAGGCGGTTGAGCAACTTGATGGCCCTGTACTGATTCTCGCGGGGGCCGGAACGGGTAAAACTAAGGCGCTGACCTCGAGAATTGCGCATTTGCTTCATTCTGGTCGGGCGCGGCCCAATGAGATTATGGCTGTCACCTTTACCAACAAGGCCGCGCGCGAAATGAAAGACCGCGTCGCGCGCCTCTTGGGTCAGCCCGTGGAGGGGTTTCCGTGGTTGGGCACGTTTCATGCGATTGGCGTGAAATTGCTACGCCGTCATGCCGAATTGGTTGGGCTGAAATCAAGTTTCACGATTCTCGACACAGACGATCAACTGCGTTTGATGAAACAAGTGATCGCCGCCTATAACCTTGATGAAAAGCGCTTCCCGCCGCGTGCGCTGGCTGGATTGATTGATACGTGGAAAAACCGCGGCTGGACCCCAGACGCGATCCCGTCCTCCGAAGTGCACGCGATGGAGGGTAAAGGGATTGAACTCTATGCCTTTTATCAGCGGCGCTTGATGGAATTAAATGCCTGTGATTTTGGCGATCTATTGCTGCATGTCGTGCGGATATTCAAAGAAAACCCAGATGTTTTAGCCAAGTATCATAGCTGGATCCGCTATATCATGGTGGACGAATATCAAGATACCAACACAGTTCAATATATGTGGTTGCGGCTATTGGCGCAGTCGCATCACAATGTGTGCTGTGTCGGGGATGATGATCAATCGATCTATGGATGGCGCGGGGCGGAAGTGGGCAATATCCTTCGGTTTGAAAAGGATTTTGACGGCGCGAAAATTGTGCGTCTTGAGCAAAATTACCGCTCAACCGAGCATATCTTGGCCGCGGCATCGCATGTGATTGATGGCAACTCTGAGCGGCTGGGCAAAACGCTATGGACCGCGGCGCAGGGCGGGGAGAAGCTGCGCTTGATTGGTCATTGGGACGGCGAAGAAGAGGCCCGTTGGATCGGCGAAGAGATTGAGGCGCTTCAACGTGGCACTCGCGGTATGGCGCCGATGTCCTTGGATCATATGGCGATTTTGGTGCGCGCCTCACATCAAATGCGTTTGTTCGAAGATCGGTTTTTAACGATCGGCTTGCCCTACCGTGTGATCGGCGGTCCGCGATTTTACGAGCGGATGGAGATCCGCGATGCGATGGCCTATTACCGCTTGGCGCTGTCGCCGTCGAATGATCTGGCCTTTGAGCGGATTATCAATACGCCCAAACGCGGATTGGGCGACAAGGCGCAGCAGCGCATTCAAATGCGGGCCCGCGAAGATGCCGTGCCCCTCCTTGAGGCGGCGCGGCGGATGGTGGCCGACGGGGCCATTGGCGGCAAAGGGGGGCGCGAGCTGGGCGTGTTCGTCGATAACTTTGGCCGCTGGGTTCGCGAGGCGGCCCAAGAGGGGTTGGATCATATTGCCTTTGCCGAACGCGTTTTAGAGGAGAGCGGCTACACCGAGATGTGGCAAAGGGAAAAATCACCCGAGGCCGCCGGCCGTTTGGAAAACCTCAAAGAATTGATGAAGGCGCTCGAAGGGTTCGAAAACCTATCTGGCTTTTTGGAGCATGTCAGCCTTGTGATGGACAATGAAGGCGACCAATCTGGCGAGCAAGTCTCGATCATGACGCTTCATGGTGCCAAAGGGTTGGAATTTCCGGCCGTCTTTTTGCCAGGGTGGGAAGAGGGGCTGTTCCCCTCACAGCGCTCCATGGATGAAAGCGGGGTGCAGGGTCTCGAGGAAGAGCGGCGGTTGGCCTATGTGGGCATCACCCGCGCCGAAGAGCTGTGCACGATCACCTTTTCGTCCAATCGGCGCATTTATGGCCAATGGCAAAATGCTGTGCCCTCCCGCTTTATCGATGAATTGCCGGCAGAGCATGTCGATGTGCTGACCCCGTCAGGGCTAAATTCTGCGGGGATGACATCCTCGCTGCATGATGCGGCGGCCTCGGCGAATGTCTATAACTCGCCCGGATGGGGGCGTTTGCAATCGCGGATCACGCAGCGCGGCATCTCTCAACCCCGCGAAGCGGCCAAATTGATCGCAGCCTCCACAAGCGTGCCGCAGTTCGAATTGGGGCAGCGCGTCTTTCATCAGAAATTTGGATATGGATTTGTTCAAGATATCGAAGGCGATAAGTTGATCGTGGAATTCGAAACCTCTGGCTCGAAGCATTTGCTGGCCAAGTTTGTGACGGCTGGGGACGATGTCCCGTTTTAGACGCGTCCTAAAATTGGATCCCAGAATATAAAAAAGGCAGCGTGGGAGGACGCTGCCTTTTTAGGTATGAAAATAGCAATTGGGAGGACGGCTATTTTCAATATGCGCCCCTCAGGGAGGAGGGAAGGGCGCGATATTCTAGAGGACTGCCTTCGCTGCAATGGCGGCGATTTCAGTGCGGGCAATGCCCAAGTCGTTCAATTCGCGGTCTGTGAGGGCGGACAATTCGTTCACTGTCTTTTTATAGGCAGCGCGGCGTTGCGCCTTCTCGGCGATCCCATCGAACAAGCGCGCCGTACGGTAGGCGGCAATAGAGATGATGCTTGGTTGTTCTGAGCTTACGAAAGCCATGGGTCTGTCGTCCTTTTGAATGTGCGCTTCAGTGCGCTGTGTTTACAAGACTGAACATAGGGGCTTTGCTGCAGTTGCACAATTTCCAGTTTGGAATTGCCGCTATGCAGCATTTGCATATCACGTCACGGCGCCGTGAGTGGGCGGAGCGGGTGGCGCGCGCATGATAGGCTTGGGTTCCCGCGCAGTGGGATTCTCTGGCACCTGAGTGGGTGTCTATGGAACTTGACTGGGATTTGATGGAAATGAGCGGGTTTTAGTGGAATTTTCGGTCAAATTTGGGCGTTTCTGGAGAAATTTGATGTTTTTTTCTAATTTAATGGGAATTTATGTCACCACTATATTTAGTGTGCTGCCTCTATTTGTTTCGCTATAAAATGGGAATTTTTGACCTTCACATGCTCAGAATCAAAAGGATATCTGGAAGCTAGGCGAAAGAGATCTCTATTTTCTCTTGCAAGTACCATAAATTCCCGGTAGAGATATCTACACGATGAACGGACACAAAAAAAATAGAAAATCGAGGCAGGTTTCAGCAGGCAGCGTTCATCCCATAGGCTTTGTGCGTCAATATAACAGCAGTGCATCCCCCCAGGTGACTGACGCACAAAGCCCCCGCGAGGGCGGGGTTATTGCGGCGGAATGAGTGGTGGCAGTCGCTCACTCCGCCGCTTTCATTTCAGCGGTAGCTTGGGGCGGTGTGAGGGTATTGAGTTTGGTAGGCGGCTTTGCAGGTGAATATCGACAAAAAGTCGACGCAAAGGGGCGGGTGTCCGTTCCTGCGGACCTGCGCGTGCATTTTGCGGAAGATGATGCCGCCCATGCCCAACATGGCCGCGGCGTCTATGTCACGCTAAATTTCAGCCCAACTTTGAAAAACGAATGCTTTCGTCTGTATTCCTCGGCCTATATGGCGCGGCTCAAGGCCTCTATCGCAAAAATGAAGGCCGGCTCGCGCGAGCAAAAAATGGCGCAATTCACGCTGTTGCAAAAAACCAAAGTTCTTGAGATTGACGCAGATGGCCGCATTGTTGTGCCCAAGCAGTTTCGGGATCAATTCGGGATCACCGATGAGGCGCTGTTCCTGGGGTCTGGGGATTATGTCGAAGTTTGGGATGCGGGCCTTTATGCACAAAAAGAACAAGAGATGCTTGATGCCCTCTTGGGTGAGTTTGGTGAGAATTTCGATCCGGTCAGTTTGGTTGATATGAGCGAGGGCGACAATGAGTGACGCACCGCATATCCCCGTCTTGATTGATGATATAACACGGCTGTGCGGGCCCTTTGAGGGCACATGGGTTGATGGCACAATGGGGGCGGGCGGATATACGCGCGCCTTGCTTGATTCAGGGGTGAGCCGTTTGGTGGCCATTGATCGCGATCCCTTGGCTCATGAGATGGCGCAAAGCTGGGCCGCACCCTACGGAGATAGATTGCAGCGGATCGAAGATACGTTTTCCAATATGGCCCATCATGTCAGCGATGTGCAAGGCGTGGTTTTGGACCTTGGCGTCTCCTCGATGCAATTGGATCTGGCGGAGCGCGGGTTTTCTTTCATGCAAGATGGTCCCTTGGATATGCGCATGTCGCAATCTGGGCGCAGTGCTGCCGATTTGGTCAATGAATTGCCTGAGGCGGAACTTGCCAATCTCCTCTATTTTTATGGCGAAGAGCGTGCAAGCCGCCGCATCGCGCGATCCATTGTGACCGCGCGCACCGCCCATCCAATCACGCGCACCGCGCAATTGACCGAGCTGATTGAAGGCGCATTGCCGCGCCCCAAGCCAGGCCAATCGCATCCTGCGACACGCAGCTTTCAAGCGCTGCGCATTGCCGTGAACGCAGAATACGATGAGCTGATGGGCGCGCTGTATGCGGCCGAGGCGATCTTGGCCAAAGATGGCCTTTTGGTCGTGGTGACCTTTCATTCGATCGAGGATCGCATGGTCAAACGATTTATCGCGCAGCGCAGTGCTGGCGGCAAGACGGTCAATCGCTATGCCCCTCTTGGGCCCGAGCAAAGTGCAAGTTTTGAAAACCTCACGCGCAAGGCGGTCAAGGCGAGCGACACCGAAATTGCCCGCAATCCGCGCGCGCGCTCGGCTGTGCTGCGCATTGCACGGCGCACCGCGACGCCGGCCGAGGCGCCGCTTGGTGCCGGTGATCTGGGCATGCCCGTGTTGCCAACGGTTCGTAAATCCAAAGCATCGCAAAATAGGAGAGGCGGATGAGAGTGTTCATTGGCATGGTCTTGTTGCTGGTCACGATGGCGTCTGGCGTGTGGGCCTATTTGCAAAATCACAAGGCCAATATGGCCGAAGCGCATATTGAAACACTCGAGCGTGATATCGCGCAATTGCAAAAAGACATTGGCGTTTTCGAAATAGAATGGGCCAATTTGAACCGCCCTAGCCGTCTGCGCGCCATGGTCGATGAGCATTTTGAACGTCTGCAATTGGTTGAGATGACAGGGTTCAGTTTCGGCACGTCCGCCGCGTTGCCAACGCTGCCAACGGACGACGGCCTTGGGGGGCTCAGTGATGTTCAAACCGTTGCCAATTCAGGAACGCGCCCATGATGATTTTGCGCCCCTTTTTTGATCATTTGCACAGCGCTCGGGCCGCGCGGCGGGCGGGGGTCGAAACGCGTTCCCTGCGCCAGCAAAATATGGATGCGCAGGCGCGTATCATTGCGATGTCTTCGCGGCGGATGCGGTTTGCGGCGACGTGTTTTATGATGCTTTTCGTGTTGCTGGCGACCAAGTTTTACCTTGTGGCGCACCCTGAACAACAGGCCGCCTTGAGCGCGCGCTTGGGGCTGGGGGATCCGCAGATCACCGACCCCCTCATTGCCGCGGCGCAAGGGCCCCCAACGGCTGTGGTCGCCGATCAAGGGCCTGTGCGCAGCTATCGCGCCCCGATTTATGATCGCCATGGCCGTATTTTGGCGGCGAATATGCCTGTGAAATCATTGGTCTTGCGCCGTGACAAGCTCCTCTTTCCAGAGAAAACCGCGCGTAAACTCTCGGCGATTTTTCCGCAGCGCTCGGAAGAGGCCTATCTCAAAGAGCTGACATCGGGATCCAAGTTCAAATTCCTCGAACGCCGTTTGAGTGCCGAGCAGCAAGCTGCGGTATTGGCGATTGGCGATCCGGGGCTGAGCCTTGGGGATCGAGATATGCGCATTTATCCCAATGGGCGGTTGGCGGCCCATATTTTGGGTGGCACAAAATTTGGCCGTGAGGGCGAAACGCAGGCCGAAATTTTAGGTCGCAGTGGCATCGAGCAATATTTTGACGACTTCCTGCGCGATCCCGAGCTGGCTGATTTGCCGCTGAACCTGTCGATTGATCTAAGCGTTCAGGCCGCTACAGAGCATGTGCTCTTTAACGGCATGCGCCTGACGGGGGCCGAGGCGGCCTCGGCTGTCTTGATGGATGTGCACACGGGCGAGATTGTTGCCATGGCCTCAATGCCCGATTATGACCCCAATCAACCCATTTCATTTGACAAAAAAATCCCTGCCGAGCGGCAGTTGACGTTTAATCATGCGGTTCAGGCCGTGGTCGAGTTGGGGTCAACGTTTAAGATTTTCACCGCCGTTCAAGCCTTGGAAGAGGGGCTTGTCACGACACAAACGAGCATCGACACACCGCGCAAAATCAAAGTGGGGCGCACAAGCGTCAGCGACATCAAATCCTATGGCTCTCAGCTCAGTGTTGAGGATATTATCGTCAAATCCTCGAATGTGGGATCGGCCAAATTGGCAATGATGTTTGGCGGCGATGCGCAGCGCGCATTTATGGAGCGGTTTGGTCTTTTTGGGTCATTGGCTCTTGAGCTGCCCGAAGTGAAAATTTCCAAACCTTTGACGATGAACCCCGAACAATGGCGCCAACCTGAGAATTTCACGCGGATCGCCTATGGGCATTCTATTTCCACAACGCCCGTGCATTTGGCCGCGGCCTATGCGACGCTTGGCAATGGCGGGCATGCCGTGACGCCGACATTGATTTCCAAAGCCCTGCCCATCCAAGGCGAGCGGATCGTCGCCAAAGAGCATGCAGACACGGCCGTGGACCTCTTGCACCAAGTGGTCGAGCGCGGCACCGCCTCGGCCGCCAAGGACACGGGCTATCGCATTGCTGGTAAAACGGGATCGGCGGATAAAATCGGCCCCGATGGCAAATACCTCGAAGATGCGGTGTTTGCGGTTTTCGCCTCCGTGTTTCCGGCGGATGATCCGAAATACTCGCTTGTTGTGACCTTGGACAATCCCCGCGTGAACGCCCTTGACGAAGAGCAGCGCACTGCCGGTTGGACAGCCGTGCCTGTGGCCCAAGAGATCGCGGCCCGTGCGGCACCTTTGTTGGGATTGCGTCCCGCATCGCGTGATACGGCGCCGCAGGATCTTGTTTTCACGGCGGCCAATCGCTAAGCGAAGGAAAGAGCACCGCGCCAACACGAGGAATATCATGGGTCAAACACTTTTAGATTTGGGGCTGACCCCGACGTTTGGCCCCGATGTGCGTGTGAGCGGGTTTTCACTTGATAGTCGCACTGTTAAATCAGGGGATCTTTTTGGGGCCTTTTCTGGCACGCTCACTCATGGTGCGAGCTATGCGCAAAGCGTCATTGCCTCCGGCGCCGCCGCGATATTAACTGATCAAAAGGGGCTCGAGATCCTCACGACGGCGGGGCTGGAGCAGGCCGTCAGCGTGATCGTCACCGAAGATGCCCGCGCGACATTTGCCCGCGCGGCGGCCTTGTTTTACCCCCATAAACCCGCGGTGATTGCCGCCGTCACGGGCACCAATGGCAAAACATCCGTGGCCACATTTTTGCGCCAAATTTGGGCTCATCTGGGATATGAGGCGATCAATCTGGGCACTACCGGCATGGAAGGGGCCGTGCAGCGCCCCTTGGCGCACACAACGCCAGATACGCTAACCCTTTTGGATGCCTTGGCCCAAGCAGCCGAGGCCGGCGTGACCCATTGCGCGATGGAGGCCTCGTCGCATGGGCTGGATCAAGGGCGTTTGGACGGGCTTGACCTGCGCGCGGGTGGATTTACCAATCTGAGCCA
>JBDNBY010000129.1:0-4166 GCA_039767595.1 Paracoccaceae bacterium
CTGTTTTACGTTTTAGAACTACTAAATGATTTGGGGCACAAGAGCCGCTTTAGCTACTGGGATTATCGCTAGAGAAATCACACAGTTGGCTTTGAATGAAAACATACGTTTTGGTTGGGCGCTGACCTATCTTCACCTCATTGTCATGAGCGTTGTGCAACCTGAGTTGATGGATCAACACTTAAATCAACAGATCACTCGAGAGGCGCTGGCAAAATACCTTGGTGTCGACGCGGATAAAGTGGATACAGATCGCCGTGATTTTGATAGGCCAGAGGATGTGTTCAAATACAGGTATTATGGTATTTTGTGCAGGATATTGGGGGAACCGCATGACGCGACTGACAGTTTTGTTGAACAGCGGGAGGTGAATGCATGGTTTAATTACCTGCACTATCCTCTGAGCAGTGGCTTCTTTTCAACGGTGTACCGAAACTACATTGACCGGTTCCAATTCTACGGGGATCGTGGCTAGCTGGCGGAGTAAGATTACACGGTATCATCACTCATCCAACGCATGTGTTGTGGTGTGTAGGAGTATAAAATAATGCTAGCGCTTAGGGGTGCATGGGCTTAAAAGGGCGCATGCGCAGAACTGTATCTTTGGCTGAGGCCGCGTCTTTACCGATCTATCGCTCGCCCATCGCGCTTTTGGTTGTGATGGCTGTGGCGATGCCGATTGCGTTTTTTACGTGGTCGGCCTTGCTCAATAACTTTGTCATTGAAGTGGCTCAATTTGATGGATCTGACATTGGGTGGCTGCATTCTGTGCGTGAAATCCCTGGGTTCTTTGCCATCGCCGTGATCTATATTTTGGTTTTCATGCGCGAACAGACCTTGGCGCTGGTGTCCTTGATGATGTTGGGGGCGGCGACGGCGGTGACGGCTTGGTTTCCGCAAATGGGCGGCATTTTGATGATCACTCTGCTCAGCTCGATCGGGTTTCATTATTATGAGACAGTCAATCAATCGCTACAGCTGCAATGGATCAACAAGAAAAACGCGCCCAAAGCATTGGGATGGTTGATCACGGTCGGCTCTGGGGCGACGTTAATTGTCTATGTCATCATTGTCATGGGCTGGGCCGCGTTGGATTTGGATTACAACCGTGTCTATCTGGCCGCCGGCGGTGTGACTGTAGCGCTGACTTTGTTTTGTGTCCTATGGTTCCCGCAGTTTGAGGCGCCCCATGCGCAGCGCAAGGAATTGGTTTTGCGCAAGCGCTATTGGCTCTATTATGTGCTACAGTTCTTGGCCGGCGCGCGGCGGCAGATTTTTGTCGTCTTTGCTGGGTTCATGATGGTCCAGAAATTTGGGTTCGAAGTTCATGAAATAACCGCGCTGTATTTGATCAACCTTGTGATTAATATGGTGTTCGGGCCCATTATCGGCGGCATGGTCGCGCGGTTTGGCGAACGCAGAGTTCTCTTGATCGAATACGTCGGCCTTGTGATTGTGTTTTTGGCCTATGGCGGGATTTATTATTTTGGTTGGGGCATTGTGATCGCATCGGCGCTCTATGTCATTGATCACGTATTGTTTTCCATGGCGCTGGCGCTGAAAACCTATTTCCAGAAAATCGCCGATCCCGAAGATATCGCGCCCACGGCCGCCGTAGCCTTTACGATCAATCATATTGCGGCGGTATTTTTGCCCGCAGGGCTTGGCTATCTGTGGCTCATCTCGCCGATGGCAGTGTTTGTCACGGCGGCCTGTTTGGCGGCGGGATCCTTTGGATTTGCCTTGCTCATTCCGCGCCACCCTGAGAAAGGGTATGAGACGAAATTGGCGCGGGCGCCGGCTCCGGCGTCTTTGGTATAAATAAATGAAAATGGTGAGTTTATGACGACATTCACGGCCTTTACGTTGCTGCGGTCAAAGGAAAATGCACATGCTTTGGGTGAGGCGCTCGAGTATATTGATCCCGAGCCCATTGGCGTCGGTGTGATCGAGCTTGAGGATGGCTCAGGAGATTGGGAAGTGGCCGCCTATTTTGATGACACGCTTGATGACATTGCCTTGGCTCTATTGGCGGCGGCGCATGGGGCGGGTGAATTTGTGGTCTCTGAGCTGCCTGAAACGGATTGGGTTGCCAAAGTGCGCCGCGAGTTAAAGCCCGTCGTCGCGGGACGGTTTTTTGTCTATGGCAGCCATGACGCCGATAAAATCCCCCAAGGCAGCGAGCCTTTGTTGATCGAGGCGGCGATGGCCTTTGGCACAGGGCACCACGGCACGACGCTGGGCTGTTTGCGGGCGCTGGATCGGTTGCTGAGCCAAGGGGTTACTTGCCAAAACGTGGCTGATATTGGCTGCGGCACGGCCGTGTTGGCGATGGCGGCGGCGCGGGTTTGGCCCAATGCTGTGCTCGCCTCTGATATTGATGCTGTGGCGGTGGATGTTGCACTGGCCAATGCCGAGGCCAATGACCTGAAGGGCCGTCTTGAATGCTATGTGGCGGCCGGATTTGAACACGAGGCCATCGCGGCCAAGGCGCCCTTTGATCTTGTGTTTGCAAATATTCTCAAGGCGCCCTTGATTGCCCTCGCCCCTGACATGGCACGTCATATCGCGCCATCAGGATACGCGATTTTGTCGGGAATTTTGGTCGAACAGGCACAAGATGTGATCGATACCTATTTGGAAAATGGCTTTGCCCTTGATTTGCGCGAGGATATTGGCGAATGGGCCAATTTGACATTCATCCGCGGTGCATCTGCTGGCTAAGGTGAAATGAAAAAGGACACCTCGCGGTGCCCTTTTTTCAAAGTTATCTGCGGTACGCTCTTACGCGAGCGTATCCACATCGCCGCGCACAAAGCCGATATCGGCCAATTCACGATCCGTAAGTTTCAACAGCGCCGTGCGTGTTGCGCGGTTTGCGTTCCAAAATTTAATCTGCTCGAAAGCAGAGGAAATGACACGAGGGAGGGACATGTTTTTCTCCTGCAAATATATGTTCCAACTGTCCCCGCTTTAGGCGCGTTCTCGTTATAGGAGAAATGCTATTTGAACATGGCGCCTATGCGCGGGGCGCATATATTTTTCTCGACATGCCGCGATGCGGAAACGACATCTTTGGGGCATGTGTCGGGTTTGGCGTTTCATCTGTTCACCTTTCGTGCTATTTGTTGCAAAAAGAGCGAGCAGGCACATGCGTATTTTAGGAATTGATCCAGGGCTTCGGCACATGGGGTGGGGGGTGATTGAGGCCAATGGCCCCCGAATCAAACATGTGGCCAATGGTATTTTGCACACCAGTGGTACCGATATGGCGGGGCGTTTGGCCCAGCTCTTTCGTGGATTAGAGGCGGTGATCGCCCAATATGCCCCAGACACCGCCGCGGTCGAACAGACCTTTGTCAACAAAGACGCGGTCGGGACCCTCAAACTCGGCCAAGCGCGGGGCGTGGCGATGGTCGTGCCGGCGCTGGCGGGGCTCAGCATCGGGGAATATGCGCCCAACAAAGTTAAGAAATGCGTCGTCGGCGTCGGGCATGCCCAAAAGGAGCAAGTCGAACACATGGTCAAATTGCAATTGCCGGGGGTTGTGATCGAAGGGGCCGATAGCGCAGATGCCCTTGCGATTGCGATCTGTCATGCGCATTACTATGGCCATGATCAAAAGGTAGATTTGGCCGCGCGAGCCATTGGGTAAACAAGTATTGGGATAGAGCATGATTGGTCGAATTGCAGGGATCATCGATTACAAAACCATGGATCATGTTTTGATCGATGTGCGCGGTGTGGGATACATTATTTATTGCTCTGATCGCACCTTGGCGACATTGCCGGCCGCGGGGGCGCCTGCGGTGCTCTATACTGACATGGTGGTGCGCGAGGATTCTCAAACCCTCTATGGGTTCCCAGATAGCGTTGAAAAAGAGTGGCACAGATTGTTGACCACTGTCCAAGGGGTCGGGGCCAAAGCCTCGCTCGCGATTTTGGGCGCCTTGGGCACCGATGGGGTCAGCCGCGCCATCGCCCTTGGGGATTGGGGCGCGGTTAAGGCTGCCAAAGGCGTGGGGCCAAAATTAGCCCAACGCATAGTGAGCGAGCTGAAAGATAAGGCGCCGTCGATCATGGCGATGACCCCTGTGCGCAGCGGCGGCGCCGATCTGCCGCAAGGGGATGACGTGTTGGAACCCAGTGCACCAGTCACGCCGAGA
>JBDNBY010000130.1:0-4060 GCA_039767595.1 Paracoccaceae bacterium
CAGGCAGCCGTCGAAATACTTGGCGATCTCGCCTTCGCGGAATTCTGTTTTATCCGAAGTGATCAGCGCATCGATAAAGGCGTAATATTCGCCTTCGGTCATTGGACAATTGAGATAGGCGGTGCGCTCTTCTTCTGTGTCGCCCTTGTCATAGCGCGACTGCATCCAAGCTTTGCTCATATCAACGCTGTCGAAATAGACAATCGGGGCGATTGCATCGAAAAATGCAAGGGCATCGGCCCCCGTGGCCGCAGCAATCGAGGCCGATAGCGCATCTGAGGTCAGCGGGCCTGTGGCGACGATCCAGTGCCCTTCGGTGGGAAGGGCGTTGATCTCTTGGTCAATGACTTCGATATTGGGATGAGCGCGCACCGCTTGTGTCACGGCGGCGGAAAACCCATCGCGATCCACGGCCAAAGCACCCCCTGCAGGCAGGCGATGCTTTTGAGCCATATCCATGATGATCCCGCCTGCGACGCGCATTTCCCAATGCAGCAGGCCAACGGCGTTTTGCTCATGATCGTCGGAGCGGAAGGAATTCGAACAGACCATTTCCCCAAGGTGATCTGTGCGATGCGCAAAGGTTTTTACATGTTTGCGCATTTCATAAAGGCGGACGTTCACGCCCATTTGTGCCGCTTGCCACGCCGCTTCGCATCCGGCCATACCGCCGCCGATGATATTCAATGTCTGTGTCATATTATGTGTCATGGGGCGCATATAGGCACATTTGCCGCGATATCAAAGCCTATTGTTGCCAAGTGGGGGGGCGCTTATCGATAAAGGCCGCGATCCCTTCGGCTGTGTCATCGAGCATCATGTTTTGCGCCATAACTGCGCCAGTGTAGGCATAGGCCTCATCCGTGGGCATGGCCGCTTGGGTATAAAAGGCCTCTTTGCCAATGCGTACGGCCGCGCCAAGCTTGGCCGCGATCTTTTGGGCGAGGGCGGTTGTCTCGTCTGCGAGGCGCTCGGCGGGGACGGCTTTATTAATCAGGCCAATCTCGGCGGCGCGCGATGCCGTGATAAACTCGCCCGTCGTGAGCATTTCAAAGGCAAATTTGCGCGGGATGTTGCGCGACAGGGCCACCATCGGCGTTGAGCAAAAGAGGCCAATGTTGACGCCATTGACGCCAAAGGTCACGTTATCCGAGGCAACCGCCAAATCGCACGTGGCCACCAATTGGCACCCCGCCGCCGTGGCAAGGCCATGCACCTGTGCGATCACTGGCTGCGGCATCGTTTGGATCGTCATCATCAAATCTGAGCACCGCTCAAAAAGATCTTTGAAATACGCCGCGCCGCCATCTGCATTGGCGCGGGCCGCTGTCATTTCCTTAAGGTCATGTCCGGCGCAAAAGGCTTTGCCCTCCGCCTCGAGAATCACAACGCGGGTGTCCGTGCGCGTGGCCAGATCCTTGAGCGCCGCGCTCAGGCCATTGAGCAGTTCATCGCACAAAGAATTGAGCGCCGCAGGACGGTTAAGCTTGACGCGGCAAATGGCATCGTGATGTGTGATTTCTAGCATGGACAGCCTCATTCTATACGCTTAGTTTTGAACACAGTGCCAAGACAGAGGAGGCTTGTCGATGGGTCTAACGGCGGATGAGCTAAATTTATTTCTCAACGAACATTTTACACAAGTGGCCGATTGCATGCGCGTTGAAGATCATGGCCAAGAGAGCGTGGTCGTGCGCCTCACACCAGATGAGCGTCACTTGCGCCCTGGGGGTACTGTCTCGGGGCCGGCGATGTTCGCCTTGGCCGATGCAGGGTTTTATATTGCGATTCTCGAGCAAATCGGCACGGTCGCCTTGGCCGTCACAACAAATGCGAGCATTGATTTCATGCGAAAACCGGCGGCGGGTCAGGATTTATTATGCCACAGCCGTATTTTGAAAATCGGTAAATCCTTGGTCGTGGGGGATGTGCTGATATATTCCGAAGGGCAGGCCAAGCCGGTCGCACGGGCAAATTTGACCTATTCTATTCCGCCTGAGCGTGGGGTAAAATAATACCTAATTTCTAACGTTCTGTTTTTAAATAACTTTAAGGGTGTAAATGCACTTGATTTGTTATTTCCCTGTGGGTAAACAACAGCTCTGATCCGCCTCAAACCAATCAAGAGGCGAGAACACTGGAATTTAGGAATTCGAACTATGAAAACATTCTCTGCAACACCAGCAGATATCGACAAGAAATGGATCGTGATCGACGCCGAGGGCGTTGTTCTGGGTCGTCTTGCGTCGATTGTTGCGATGCGTTTGCGCGGCAAGCACAAGCCATCTTTTACACCGCACATGGATATGGGTGACAATGTCATCATCATCAACGCGGAAAAAATTCAGCTCACCGGCAATAAACGCCAAGAGCATCACTACTGGCACACAGGCCACCCAGGCGGCATCAAGTCACGCACCAAAGAGCAAATCCTCGAAGGCGCGCACCCTGAGCGTATCGTCACTTTGGCCGTTAAGCGTATGTTGCCTAGCAACCGTTTGTCACGCCAAGTGATGACAAACCTGCGCGTTTACGCCGGAGCAGAGCACCCACATGAGGCACAATCACCAGAAGTGCTTGATGTGAAATCCATGAACTCTAAAAACACACGGGTCGCATACTAATGTCAGAAGAAATCAAATCACTCAGCGATTTGGATGCTGCCGCGGCTCCAGAAGCTGTCATCGAAACGGCTCCAGTGCGCGAAGCTATTCGCGACGAATTGGGCCGTTCATATGCAACAGGCAAACGTAAAGACGCGGTCGCCCGTGTTTGGATCAAACCAGGTTCAGGCAAAGTGACTGTGAATGGCAAAGAAATGCCCGTTTACTTTGCACGCCCTGTTTTGCAAATGGTTTTGCGTCAGCCGTTCGAAGTGGCCGGCGTTGAAGGTCAATTCGACGTGATGGCAACTGTCAAAGGTGGCGGCCTGTCCGGTCAAGCGGGCGCGGTCAAGCACGGCATCTCTAAGGCGCTTCAGAACTACGACCCATCTTTGCGCGCAGCGCTCAAAGCCGCTGGCTTCATCACACGCGACAGCCGCGTTGTGGAACGGAAAAAATACGGTAAGCGTAAAGCGCGTCGTTCATTCCAGTTCTCCAAGCGCTAATATCGAAAGACATAATTTGTTATATAAAACAAAGGGTTGCGTATTTCGCAGCCCTTTTTTTGTGCGTAGCAGAATTGTAGCAGACGCTGTGTGTATTGACGTTATGGTTTAGTGATTTTAGCATATCTGTAGCGTTTTAGGTTGCTATTGGAGTGCGCTGTTGGCGTTTTATGAAGACAAGAGGGAGCACTATGGTGGTGCGCTTGTGCTGTTTAAGCGCAACCTTAGTGTCGCTGTGCCCAACGCTAAAACGCACAGACGTGCAAATTGGTATATGCGTTTGAAGATTGGTGGACGCAAAGGCTATGTCACACGCAGCACCAAACTTACGATTTACGAAGATGCTTATGAATATGCGAAAAACGAGTTGTTGCGCTTACAGCAAGCAGCGAAACTTGGGCATAGTTTAGACGAACACACGTTTGAACAGCATTGGCGTGATTGGTTCGAACGAAACGTAAAGAACGGCACGTGGACTGCGAGTAGGCAGTATTGGCACGACAAATACGCGGAACGTTATTTTAAGCAGTATTTTAAGCACAAAGACGGCTCGAGTATGCTGCTGAATGACATTACGCCAAGTGTTGCGAGTGGATATTGGGATTGGCGTATTGGGTTTTGGGACAGTGCAGAAGGCAAAGCACTGCAGAAACACAATCCAAAGCGACGTGGTGCTAAAACACGTGGCACTAACAATGCACGAAAAGCGCCAGCAACTAAAACACTGCTGATGGAACAAAGTGCGCTAAATCAGATATTTTTTGATGCTTTTGAACGTGGACGCTTGCAGCAAGTGTTTAAGATGCGTGCTCCAGCGAAAAACAGAACGCCAACGCGACGTGCTGGGTTTGACGCTGAAGAATATGCAACGCTTACACGTTATCTGCGCAGTTATAGGGATTGTGTGGGTGTGTTTGCAGACAAGCGTTTGAATGCTTGGCACAAGATGCA